>VMFK01000008.1 GCA_007375995.1 Parcubacteria group bacterium Gr01-1014_56 | reverse complement strand
ATGAAAGTGATATTACTGAAGGATGTGCGGGCTATCGGACAGCATGGGGAAGTAAAAAACGTTGCGGACGGCTACGCAATCAACTTTCTCTTCCCGCAAAAGTTGGCGGAACCCGCAACTGACGAAAAGATAAAACAAGTTGAGGCGCAAAAACAGTCGCACGAAGCTGAGCTTCAAAAACACGAGCAAGAGTTGGTAGCTAAAATGATGCAGTTAAAGGGCAAACGAGTCGCGCTCTCGGTGCGCGCGACTGAAAAGGGAGGGTTATTTAAGGCAGTTGCTGCCAAAGATATTGTGCGTGCGATTAAAGCAGAACACGACCTCGATATCCCTGAGGAATCTATCCACCTTCCTGAACATATAAAAACAGTGGGAGAGCACTCTGTTATTTTGAAAAGCAAAACCCAAAAGGTAGAGTTGGCAGTTTTTGTTGTCGCTACTTTGTAACAACGTCAACTACAGGTTTAACAGTTGTTTTACCAGCAAAGCTAGTTTTGCGTGCCGAGCGAAAGGAGACTACGCCGTCTGCGAGTGCAAAAAGGGTGTGGTCGCGGCCTATGCCGACATGCTTGCCTGCCATATAGCGAGTGCCGCGCTGGCGAACGATAATGCCGCCACGAGAGACTTTCTCTCCGGCATAGAGTTTAACGCCTAAGTATTTAGCGTTTGAATCGGTAAGGTTTTTGGCTGAGCCGCCTGCTTTTTTATGCGCCATATATATGCTACTGTTGTAGTGAAAACATCATACTATATATGGACTTTCAAGGCAAGCGCTTCGTCGACCTTCTCCTTATCCCGGCAATTGTCATTTTGGTCGGGGTAGCTGCTTTTGGCCTTGGCCGGCTCTCAGTTTTGAAAGAAGCGAAGGGGAGCCTCGTCATACATCCTACGGCCCAAGAGGGCGCGGCTCAAAATGGAACTCATGATTAAACATACCAAACGAATACTTATCTTTTTCCTCGCTGTTATCTTTGTCTTGGTTGGTATTGCAGGGCTTATCTTACCCCTTATACCAGGGTTAGTATTTTTTGCTTTGGCGCTTATCATATTCTCAATCTTCTTCCCGCTACTCGGCGACAAGGCCCGCGCAGTTACCAGAAAATATCCCAAACTAGATGCCTTAGTAGAGAAGTTAGACATGTGGGTGCGCCGGATGATCGGCGACCTCTAAAAGCGGAGTAACTAAAAAACTGCTACACTCTTAGGCATATGATTGCCGTTGATGTTGAAACATTTGGCGTTGAGCCGCATTTGAACTCTATCTACAGTGTGGGGGCTATCGACCTGGACAACCTCTCTCGACCATTTTTTTACGAGGAATGTCGAGCATCCGAAGGTACTCACATTGAGCAAGAGTCGCTTGATTTTCTTGGGCTAACATCCAAAGTTGCGATTGATCCAAAAAAACAAACAGAAGGGGAGTTGGTCCATAAATTTATTGCTTGGGCGCTTGAAGCCTCTGATAGGACCTTTGCAGGACAAAATGTCTCTTTTGACCGAGATTTCCTGAGGTACGCGGCACAACGTGCAGGGCACACCGACTGGCCGTTTGCACACCGTACTATCGACTCGCACAGCCTCGCGTGGATGCATATGGTAAAGCGGGGAGTCACTCCCCCGGTTGATCCAGAGAAAAAACGCTCCGCACTCGACCTCGACGCTATCTTGGTCTATTGCGGCATCCCCGAGGAGCCAACGCCGCACAACGCACTCACAGGCGCTAAGAGCCACGCGGAGGTGATTTCGCGGCTTCTTTACGATAAAAAACTGCTCCCGGAGTTTGAGTCGTTCTCGATTCCGTGGCAAAAAGAGTAGGTTAGAAAAACGGGCCGCAGTCAACCGGCAGTACACATGCCGGTTTCGAGGCCTCTGTCGGGGTGTCGTATAGTGGTAGTACGCATGCATGGGGTGCGTGTAGCCCGAGTTCGATTCTCGGCACCCCGACAGAGCTTTTGAAACAAATAATAAAGAGTGCTGCACCGTTATACGGTGCATGTAGACCGGGTTCAATTCCCGGCGGCCCGACAAGAGTAAAAACCCTTACAATATAAGGTTTTATAGTCAAATTAAGGGGCCTTTTATTTGTCAAGGACCCCCTATTGACCCTATTGACAAAAACATGCTATCATTATCTTGTCTCTGGGTAGTCGCCCAGAGCGTTTTTATTGTCTAGGGAGTGAGGAACAAAAGCTTGTTTTTGATTCCGAGCGAGCGACGACAATATCGAAGATATTAAAGGGCCTAACCACAGTTCTCTCGACCCTATACCAACTATGCATCTCACTACATCGTTCGCTCTCGCGCTCTCTGCCGCCTTTGGTGTAAACCAGGTGCAGGCGCCAGTACAACTTTCGGCTCCGATGCCGACTGTGCAGACTATCGAAGAGTACGTTCGTGACTACTTTATCGACGAGCCGCTTCTTGCAGACATCGCTAAGTGCGAGTCGCGTATGCGCCAGTTCGACAAAAGCGGTTCAGTACTTCGCGGTGAAGTCGTTGAGGAGGACCTCGGGCTCATGCAGGTCAATGAGACCTACCACGGCAAGACCGCCGACAAGCTTGGGCTCGACCTCTACACCACGCAAGGCAACCTCGCGTACGCGCGTTACTTGTATGAGAAGCAGGGTTCGACCCCGTGGAACTCATCCAAGGCCTGCTGGGGGAAGAGCAAGAATAATAAAAGCGCTCCCGTAGTTGCTATCAACAAGACCAAATAAAGACCAAACAAAAACCGCTCTCACTCCGCCAGCCGGCGGAAGGGGAGCGGTTTTTGTATTTCCAGGGGGGAGTACTCCCCCTACTTTGCCGAGGAAATTAATCAAAATATCGAGAGCCTTTTTTGAGGAATCTAATACCTTCTCTGATGAGAGGCAAAAAACCTAGCAAAATTAGACAGTTAAAACCAAAAACGAGTACCCAACTATAGATATCAGGAGTAAATTTCGGACTAAACTTGGGTCCGTAATCCATTTTTATCTCAGAGTTTGGAGGAAAGACTGGCAAACCCTCCAAATCAGCTTTTTCTATAATAAATCCAGGACAACGCGTGACATGAAATTCTATCAATTTGGTTATACGATCCACGGGATCTGACAAGGAAAAGTTTCCCGTAATAGGTATTGCCTGGCCGTATCCTAGATTTCCTTCAAGACATTGGATGGATGCTCTGAGTTTCTTTCCGTCTAATGGAGGTGTGGTTGAGGGCGCTTTTATATACGCTATTGAAAAATTATATACGTGGACATCAAATTGCATTACCGACATGTATACCTCTGAAAGTTTTCCAAGACGATTGGAGTTATGTATCGCGTTTTCAACACTATCCTGAAAGTTTGCCTGACTATTTTGATCAATTGTCACCGGACAGGGTCCAGAATTCATACAAGAGAAATCAAACATCCAAGGATCTGGTTTAGGAGTATGGATGATGATAATCAAGGTCGTAAAAAGGGCGCTGAGTAGTAAAAACACCAAAAATCTCCAAAACCAATAAGTTTTTAGAAAACGGTACATGTCCAGAAGTCTATCAAAACAGGGCAGGAAAGATAGGAATTCCACAAAAAAAGAATTACCGACGTTTTGTGCTGCGAAGTAGTGGGTGAGAGGATATTAAAGTGTAAAGCCTCCCGCTATTTCCAGGTTCACAGGATAGGTATACGTCGCAAAAGGTATATTGTGCGACCCTTATACTTAAGAACCAGGCACTCAGGTACAATGATTGGTACATGTACAAAAATGATCTCCGCGCCCTCCTCTCCCCTCGCGAGCATACTGTCTTTAAAAAATTATCTACCCCGGTACGCATACAAGACTATCTTGAAGCACTCCCCCAAAATTTTTCAAAAAAATCGGGGGAGACCTGCCGCTCTCCAAGGCGAATTTTGAAAGAAGGGCGGGCATACTGCCTCGAAGGCGCCATATTCGCCGCCGCTGCCCTCGCCTACCACGGGAGGGAGCCACTCTTGATGGACTTGCAGACAATCGACGCAGACCAAGACCACGTCGTCGCGCTTTTTAAAGAGAACGGTTTGTGGGGCGCGATTAGTAAAACCAATAACCCGGTTTTACGCTGGAGAGACCCTGTCTACAAAAGTGTGCGTGAGCTCGCGATGTCTTACTTTCATGAGTACTTTTTATATAAAGACGGCCGGAAGACCCTCAGAGCTTACTCCAAGCCCTTTGACCTCTCGCGCTATTCGCCCGCGAGGTGGGTAATAGCCGAAGGGAGCTTGGACTGGCTGGCAGAGGAGATGGACGCCTCCCCTCACCTACCCCTTGTGCCAAAACATTTGATAAAAAAATTGCGCCGAGCTACCACGCTCGAGCGCCAGATTTTAGATATCGAAGAGTGGGAGAAAAAATAAAAAACCGCCTGCGGGGATTGCTCCCAGCAGGCAGTGTCGAAATCAGACAGCAACTTCGTATTGACGAAACTTCTCGTCGGCACTCTTGAGATAGGCTTTGGCCGCTTCCACGTCGAGATTGTCTTCAACGTTGCGGAGCTTCCCTTCAGCATCGATGCTGAAGGAAAAGTCCTCGAGAAGTGGAGCGAGGCGATCGAGGTTACCTGCATGGAGCCCACCGGCGATGCCGAAGCCCATGTAAGTAGTCTTACTCTCAAGTTCGATGAAGCACTGCCGAGTAAAGTCCACATCGAACTCCTGTCCCACGCCGCCCGAAGGGTCGATGAGCACGAAGTCAGCAAGATACTCATACTCATGCACCCGCTCGGCAATCTTTGTCGGGTCGCGTCCGCACTCGTCGAGCGCCTTACTGCCCACCTGAAGCACGACGGCACCGCTCTGTGAAGCATGTTCGGGCTTTGTGTCCCGATACTGCTTCAATACTCCCTTGTCCGGCCACGCAATGTTGAGCTGGAAGCCGTGGCAGTTCGGGCCGGCCATCGACTGGGCGAGGAGCATATCATCGAGCAGACGCTCCGGCTCTTTCGTATTGAAGTGGATCAAATTGAGTGCCTTCCGGTGTGCCGTGAAAATCTGCGAGAGTTTCTCGGGCTTCGGATAGCGTTGGGGCCACTTATTGGGAATACCGCGAAGTGTCTTACTGCTCACTAACACCCCCACCATGACTTGGCGATAAGTGTAGCGGGGCAAGACATCGAGCACTCCGTTGATCTCACCGGCAGTCGTGAAACCGGTGATGCCGATGTAAGGTTCAGAACGATTGGGGCGCATGGCCACCTCCTCTGGTTGTACGTAACTGACAGTACAATAACACAGATTTAAGAAGAAGAAAAGTTTCGTTCCTAGTTCTTTATTCCAGTTCCCTTTTTGAAGAGATAAATACTCACTACAGCGAATGCGACTGTAAATCCGATCAGCACTGCAAAGCAGGTCATAAGCGGCACGTCGGATATCCCGAGGAAGCCGTAGCGAAAGGCATTTACCATGTAGAGTATCGGGTTTGCTAAAGAGACATTCTGCCAAAACTCTGGGAACTGCTCTATAGAGTAAAATATGCCGCCCAAGTATGTGAGTGGGGTGAGTACGAACGTTGGGACGATCGAGATCCCGTCAAACCCCTTTGCGTAGATGCCGTTTATTAGCCCCGCAAAAGAGAAGAGTACTGAGGTAAGTATCAATGCCGCGAGAACCACAAACACGTTTGCTATCGCAAGGTGGGTAAAAAAGAGCGAGCAGATGAGCACCAATATGCCGACAAGAAGCCCGCGCAAGACTCCCCCGCTTACAAAGCCCGCGATCACTACCCAATCCGGCGTAGGAGAAACGAGTATTTCATCGATATTGCGGATCCACTTGGCAAAGTAAAATGTTGAGACCGTGTTGCTGTACGCGCTCGTGATCACCCCCATCATAATGAGGCCAGGCACTATAAATTGGATATAAGAAAAGCCGTCTATGGGTTGGAGCTGCGAACCGATAAAGGTACCGAAGACAACAAAGTATAACGAGGTGGTGACGACCGGAGGAAGCAGTGTCTGCGACCATATGCGGATAATGCGCACAAACTCCCTGCGCATCATCGTGTAGTAAGATGTCCAAATTTGTTGTGGGGTCATGATGGTTGTTCGTTGTCCTGTTTAATGAGGTCAAGATAGATATTCTCGAGCTTTTTCCCACCGTGGCGTGCGAGCAGGCCTGCCATGGGCTCGTTGAGCACGATCTCGCCCTTGTTTATCATGGCAACGGTGCGGGAGAGCTTCTCGGCCTCTTCAAGATAGTGCGTGGTTAAGACGATAGTCATGCCCCCTTGGTTCATCTTGCGCAAGAAGTCCCACATACCGTGGCGCATCTCAACGTCGACACCGGCAGTCGGCTCGTCTAAAAGAAGCAGGCGCGGGTGGTGGATGAGCGCTCTGGCGATCATAAGACGACGCTTCATGCCGCCGGAGAGCTGCTGAGAGGGCTCATTTCGCTTTTCCCATAGCCCGAGGTCTTTAAGGATGTTTTCTGCCCGAGCGAGAGCCTCTTTGCGCGGGATGCCATAAAAACCAGCTTGGTCAACTACGATGTCGATCACTTTTTCAAAAATGTTGAAGTTGAATTCCTGCGGCACCAGACCGATGTGCGATTTAGTGGTGACTGGGTCTTTATCTATCGAGGAGCCGAACACTGATACTTCGCCGCCAGTTTTAACTACGAGGCCCGCGAGGATGCCTATGAGAGTGGTCTTCCCTGCCCCGTTGGGGCCGAGTAGCGCAAAAAAATCGCCCTTCTCAATTGAGAGGGTTACACCCTTAAGTGCCGCTGTGCCGGTTTTGTACACCTTGCGCAGGTCTTTTATAGAAATTTCTTCCTGCATTTATGTCAGTATAACACAAAACCTCCACCAAAAGTAGGCGGAGGTTCCATGACTCAATTAGTTTGTTATGACGCGCAAACTTTGCAGTCTTTCTTATGAGTGAAGAGAAGCCAAGCTGCCGAAGCGCCGACGAGCACGTAGACAAGCGCCTCGAGCTGCATTGAGCCGCCGACAATCATATGTACTACGTTCCAGTCTGCACTGCCCGCGAGCCAGCCAAGACCGATAAGACCCCAGTTAAGACCACCAACAGCCAAGAGAACAAAGGCGGCCATGTGAAGCATTTTCATATAGAGATATAGGTGTAGAAAATTTATTTAGCAGCGACTCGACCTCTCGCCCATAATTAAGATATGAGACACTTCCGAATTACATCATTTTCTTCCAGTCTAGGAGGCCCCAGACACCAGCGGCGCCTACAAGAACATAGACGAGGGCTTCGAGCTGCATTGAACTTCCAAGAAGCATGTGGACGACGTTCCAGTCTGCATTGCCGACAAGCCAACCTAAGCCAACAAGGCCCCAGTTAATAGCTCCGACAATAACAAGAACTGATGCAATAGGTTTAAGAGTTTTCATAGAGTAAGTACTGAAAATTTATGCGGTTCGACCGTGCACCTTCATCAGCACTTCCGCACTAATAAGTATGAAGCTTCTATGAGTTCTAAAAAAGGGGCACGTGGGGATATCTATAGCGGCGGCAAGTACGATAAGGGGTTTAAGTACGCAGACACATCGGCAACCGGCATGGTGTAGACCTTACCTACACAGCTTTTGCTGGGGAATGTTCGTATCTCTGCACCCGAGGAAGCATAAACGCCAAAATGGAGGTGAGGCCCCGTGGCGTATCCTGTCGTGTCGGAGTACCCAATTACCTGACCACTCGCGACAGGCGCACCCTCTGATACCGTAAAAGTTGAAAGATGCGCATAGAGAGTCGAGAGCCCATTGTCATGGTCGATAAAAACCCACTTACCGTAAGAGGCTCCGGGGCACACGAGGTCAGTGTTCCCTACCCCGCGCACCACTCCGCCTCGCGCAGCGAGAATGGGAGTCCCTGGGGGCGCGCGTAGGTCTATCGCGTTGTGTCCTTTGCCACCGTATATTTGTGCGTTTTGTGTAGCGAACGCGGTATTGCCGAAATATTGCGTAACATGAGGTTGCTCAACCGGCCACAAAAGTACGCCGGCCTTGGGGGCAGCAAAACTGCCTGGGTTAACGATAAGGTTGAGTTGCGCTTCGTAGTTGAGGAGGTCCTGCTCGAATTTTGCCTCTAGCGCTTTTTTCTGCGCGATTTGCGCTTGGTATGTCGATTCTTTATTTTTTGTTTGATCAAGAAGCTTAGTTTGCTCATTGCGCGAGATAGTGAGGCCTTGGTTCTGTTGGCCAAGCGAGGTGTTAAGCTTTGCTAACTCGCGGCGCTTCTTTTCGGCAACATCTTTGTCGCTCTCAAGGTCGACTTTAAGGCCTTGGAGTGTGTGGATATGGTCCTGGAGGAGTGTGCGCATAGACTCTAGCGTCGTTGCTTCATCGAAAAACGAGGAGAGCGTACCGCCGCTAAAAAGCGTCACGATCATGGGCTGCTCGTCGTGCGCTTCAAGTTGGCGGAGTGAGTCCGCGATTTGCGATTGTGAGGCGCCTATCTTGCCGGAGGTATCGCTAATAGTAGTTGAGAGTGTCCCTATTTCGAGGTCTTTCTGCTTGATTTGTGTTTGAGTAAGCGTAATCGATTTTTTTAATTTCTGAATATTTAGGTTAAGTTCTTTTATCGCACCTTGGAGCGTTTGTTTTTGTTTGGTGGTATCGTTTAGCTCTCCTTGGAGCTCTGCAATCTCTGCTTTTAGCGCTTCGATTTGTTTGTTACTCTCGTTTATCTGCGCCTGTATCTCCTCTTGTGTGTCAGCGTGTATATAGGTCGTAGCTCCAAGCGCCAAAAAGAGCGCAAAGAAAAAAGCGGCAACAGTATATCGAACGTGTCGCATGATGTTATTTTAACACGGTGAGGGCTGCCCGGAGCCTCTGTATCGTCTTTTCTTTACCCAAGAGGCTCGCAAGTGTAAACGGATCAGGAGACTTTTCCTTACCAGAGAGCGCAACGCGCATAGGCCACAGTACCGCACCCCTCCCCACCTCCGTGGCATAAGGGAAGATCGCATTTTTTATCTCGTCATTCGTAAAATTTGAAAGAGCCTCTAGAGACTCAATAATTTTGTTTAAATGCTGCGATACAACTTCTTCCGGTACTTTTGCGCCTTGTAGTAAGAGTTCTTTACTGTAGGAAACATCTTCATCAAGAAAAGAGTACTCCCCTGCTGCTACTGCATCTACAGCTTCTTTTAATGTCTGCGCGCGCTCTTTTAGAAGCGGAATGATGCTCGAATGTATTGGTGTTTTAGTATATGCAGCAAGTCTCCCAAAAAATTCGTCATTAGAGAGTCGCTTGATATGCTCGTGGTTAAACCACAGCAGTTTTGTTTCATCAAAAATACCTGCCCCTTTTTGTATACGCGAGAGATCGAACTCTTTAATCAATTCCCCAATGGAAAAAAGTTCTTGATTGTCTTTCGGATGCCAGCCCAAAAGCGCAAGATAATTCAGTATTGCTTCAGGGAGATACCCTTCGTCTCGATATTCGGTTAATGCTTTTGCGCCACGACGTTTAGAAAGTTTGGTGCGATCCGAGTCCAAAACCAAAGGCAGGTGGGCGTATACGGGCGAGGTCAATCCAAGCGCTCGTTGGATAAGGATCTGGCGCGGGGTGTTTGATATATGGTCCTCTCCGCGTATGACGTGCGTTATCCCCTCGTCCGAGTCGTCCACCACGACAGCAAAGTGGAACACGGGCTCTGTCTCACTGCGCGCGATAACAAAGTCACCCAGATCGGTCGTGTCGGTGGTGATAGGGCCGCGTATAGCATCAATAAACGTGAGCGGCTCTTTAGGGTTACGAAAACGGATCACCTGGGAGCGCTTCCCCTCCTCTTGAGCTTCCTCAGAGACGTATGCTATGTCTTTTGCGATAAGGGTTTTAAGCGCTTCTTCATGTCGCTTTACATGCTCGCTTTGTCTGTACAATTTGTCGTGAGGTAGGCCAAGCCACGCGAGCGATTCGAGTATATTTTCTTCGTACTCTTTTTTTGAACGCTCACGGTCGGTGTCTTCTATCCGAACGATAAACTCCCCACCGTTTTTTTTTGCAAACAAGTACGCAAAAACAGCAGTACGGTAGTTTCCGCCGTGGAGCAGGCCTGTGGGGCTGGGAGCAAAGCGCGTAACTACCTTGTTAGCCATATTTTATTAGTGTAGCAGAATTTTACCATAATGGCTTATTCTCATATTCTCGAGAATATCAGAATGATTGGAGAAATGAGTAAAGAATCTTGCCTTGTGAAGACAATGAATGCAAAACACTTTGACCAAGATATTTTTTCTCGAGCAGACCAGCCTGTACTAATTTTTGAGTGTGACCAGAAGCTGTTTTGAAATTACAATTGAGTGTTTCGGCGATTTTGTCAAGCGTGATTCCTTCCTGTTTCGCAACTAGTCTCAAAATTTCAATACGCCAATGATTCGCAGCACCTTTGAGCAGTTTTTCCAGCTGCCGGGCGTTTTTTGGCGTCTTTACTCTTGTATTCTCGAGAATATGAGAATATAACTTCCCGATTGTTCTCTGGTGGGCGGCCTTTTTACTGCTCATGACAGTAGAGTAATACTCCCATAGAAGTGGCCTGTCAATAAGTTACGTAGGCGTCTCCTAGATGAGCATAATCGCTCCAGGTAAATAACCGCCATTTGTTTTTATGATAAGGGTTGTCGTATTCGCACATCGTGATGCCAGCGTTAGACGGATAAAAGAACTTTTCAATCGCAGCAAATAATTCTGGATTTAGCAGTTCTTCAAATAACATTACTGCGAGAAGCATTCGAAGAAAATGACCATGGGTGACCACCAGAATATTCTCTTCTTGGCGTGATTTAATATATTCCAAGGCCTTTGTTGCGCGTTCTTTTAGATCAAAGAAATTTTCTTCGTCTGAATGCTTTTTCTCTTTCTCACTCCAGTAGGTGTGGACTATGTTCATTACTTCTAATACTTCTGGAAGCGTGCGTATTTTTCCTCTCACTACAGAAGGTCGAAGGATCTCATGAAAAAGAGGCTCTAATACAAGCACATGGCCCGTACCGTCTGAAACAATTTTTGCAGTCTCTGCTGCACGAGCCATATCACTTGAAATAATTATATCTAAAGGAATTGTTTCAAAACGTTTTGCTAAGAAGTTTGCCTGCGCACGACCGCTTTCAGAAAGAGGCATAGTTGGAAGTTGATAAGCATCTTTTTCATTTCCTTCGGTAATACCGTGCCGTACAAAATAAACTTTTTTCATATGCTTATTCTTCGTGGGAGAGGGCTATGTCCAGGAGTGCGTTCGCGATCACTTTACTTGCGTCAGCACGGCCGAACGCGCGCGCAGCCTCTTTCATTTTGTGGGTAAGTTGGTCGTTCCCTATTATGCGATTAATTTCTGAAACAAGAAGGTGTGGCGTGAGGTTGTTTTGCTCGATCACCACTGCTCTACCCCCTCTGGCATAAGAAAAAGCATTCTTTGTTTGGTCGTGCGAGACGGGTTCAGGTATCGGGATAAGGATCGACGGCAAGCCCCAAGAGGCGATCTCAAAAATAGCCCCTGCCCCGGCGCGTGAGATGACAATTGCAGCCGCGCCCGCAGCCATACGCATCGCAAGGTCGTTTAAGTAACCAAACGTTTTGTACCGCTCCGCTATGGGGGAAAGGCCAAGTACAATACGAGCGCGGCCCTCGACCTCTTTGATATTAGCCTCTCCTGTTTGGTGCACCACCTGGTACTTCTCGAGGAGCTCGGGGAGCGCAGCAAGTATTGCCTCGTTGATCGCTGTGGCCCCTTGTGAGCCTCCGAGCACCAAAACGACAGGCACCTCGGGCTTTAGTTTGAGAAACTCATGTGCGCCCTCCCTGGCTGGCGTGAGCGCTGCTTTGCGGATCGGGTTTCCGGTATAGGCGACCTTGTCTTCCGGGAAATATTTTGCCGCTTCAGGAAACGACACGGCGATTTTTACGGCGAAATTCTTTGCCCAGAGGTTTACGCGGCTTGGCTCAACGTCTGTGGCGTAGATCACCACGGGGATCCTAAAGAGCCGTGCCGCAAGCAGTGTTGGAAATGAGGCGTATCCGCCGGTGGCAAACACAACGTCAGGATACAGGAAGAAAATCCTGAGTACAGAGGTCAGTGTCCCCCACATGGTCTTAAACAGGTCAACGACATTAAGAAGTGAAAAGTATCTGCGGACCTTGCCCGCTGCCGTGGGTATAAATGTAATATTGTTAGCAATAAGCATCTCGCGGCTATATGGGTCTGGCGCAGCGTAGTACAACTGCGGCTCAAGTAATTTTCTCTCTCTCGCCGCATCGTTGATAGCTTCGGCAACCGCAATGATTGGGTAAAAATGTCCGCCACTTACTCCCCCCGTAAAAAGAATTTTCATAATATAAATTTATCTGTGTTTCATTCTTCGAGACACACTCAATATAACACCTGCCTCCGCGAGTGCCATCGCGAGCGCGGTACCTCCGTGAGAGACAAAAATGAGTGGCACGCCTACCAAGGGCACGATGCCGAGCGTGGAGGCAATATTAAAGAACGACTGCCCCACAATTAAAATCACAAAGCCAGTCACCATAAGACCGCCAAAGGGGTCCGGCGCTCTAGCGGCGATCCTGAGCCCCAAGAGACCAAATGTAGCGAACAAGAGTACCAGCACTACACTCCCCGCAAAGCCGAATTCCTCTGCCGCAACGGCAAATATCGAGTCTCCAATGGGCTCAGGAAGGTAGGAGAATTTTTGAATACTCTGCCCGAACCCTCTGCCGGTAATGCCGCCTGAACCAACCGCGATAAGAGACTGCTGGATCTGATAGCCAGCTCCCTGCGGGTCCTCGGCGTGATGCATAAATGTTTGAATACGCTCCGCGACGTGCGGATAAGTTACCGCAGCTATGCCTATCGCCACTATGCCTAGAAGTATTAGAAGCCCCATGTGCATTGCGCGCCCTCCTGCAGCAAACAGCACTCCCGCCCCCGCAACACCGATCATAATTACTCCGGCGGTATTGGGCTGGAGCAGAAGTATAAGCGCCACGGGGCCGACAATACCTATGAGGGGAAGAAGCCCGCCCTTAAGCGTCTCTATTTTCTTTAGTCGAGTCGCGTATATTGCCGAGAGAAACGCAATAGTGGCGAATTTTAGGATTTCTTCTGGTTGAAACGAGATCGGGCCTATCTCTACCCAGCGTGCGGCACCCTTAAGAGAGAGGCCGACATGCGGCTCAAACACTAAAAGTGTAAGAAAAACCGCAAAACCAAAAAGATACGGTGTAAATTTGCGCCACAAACGATAATCGATTTTTGCGAGCGTAAAACAAGCGATACCTCCGCATACTAGCCCTAAGAGTAGCTGGCTCGCCGCAACCGAGGAAAACGAGGCACCTCCCCGCGCGAGGAGCCCGAGCGCCGCGGAAGTAAAGATAAGAAGCCCAAACGCGACGATGGCGCACAAAACGAGGAGAAAGGGTGTGTCGACAGATTTGTTTTTCATTACAAGAGAGCAAGTGACACGCCGATGAGGGCGGATACAACGCTAATGACCCAGTAGCGCATCGTGACCTTGTACGCGGGCCAGCCAAGCGCCTCAAAGTGGTGATGAAGCGGCGCTACACGGAATACTTTTTTATTGAATACTTTTTTACTAAAAATTTGGAGTACGTTAGACACCACTGTTGCCACCAGCGGGAGCGCAATGATCGGGAGCACCATAAGCCCCTTCCCCTCCCCGCGGAGGTCTGTCAAAAAGACAATTACCGTGAGCGCTAAGGTGAGGCCCATGCTTCCGGTCTCCGAGAGATAAAAGCGGGCGGGCGGGATATTAAACCACAAAAATGCGAGCAAGCCTCCCAGAATTGCAGCGCACAGCGCGGCGATGTTTAGCTGGTTTTGAAAGAACGCGATACCCGCATACGCGGCAAAAATACTTGCATACACGCCTCCTGAGAGGCCGTCCAGCCCGTCGATCACTCCTCCTGCATAGAGTGAGAGCGCCACAAGCATAAAAAATGGAATAAATAGTAATCCTAGATCAAGCGGCCCCGAGATAAACGGAAACGAAATCGCGGTTACCCCGAGTTTGCTGTAAAACCACCAGGCACAAAACAAGGCCACGCTAGCGACGACCACAATACGCACCCGGAGGCGCAAACCCCCTTTTCCGCGGACTTCGTAATAGTCGTCTATAAACCCAACGAGCGCGCCCACTATAAGCGCCACAAGCGGGAGCCAAGTTTGCTCACGGCTGATAAAAGCTAAGCTGCCGAATGCGTCTGGTTTAAGCATACCGAGGAAGGCCAGGAGTCCTGCGGTGAGGAGTGTTGCGCCCCACACCAAAATACCGCCGGCCCTAGGCGTGCCGACCTCTTTATGTTCGTGGAGTTTGTTAAAGGTCTCCGCAGGGGTACCGTCTAGTGCTGTCTTGCCTGCTTTTGGCTTCCAAAAATGAAAACGATATAACACATAGGTAAGAAATGGAGTGAACCCGATCCCAAAAAGAAATGCGATGACTGAAGGTAAAAATATGCGCATTGCGTCGAAGTTGTCCATACGTGTACGTTAGTTCTGATCAGTAAATAATTTCCGTGCCTCCAGCATAAGCAGCTTTACATCGTCGAACCGGCCATCGCGGGTTGAACCTAGGACCGCAACGATAAGCGGCCGCCCTATTTCTATATCAAAAGCGGCAACTAAATTTCCTCCGGCCAAGTCCGTGTAGCCGGTTTTTGCACCAATAAGACCGGGAATGCTCATCAGGGGTGTTGCGGTAGAGGTTGCCTCAAGCACATGATGTGTAGTTGAAATACTGATCGAGGGAGAAGCGGTTGCCTCAAACTGTGCAGGAAACTGCTCTAGAAACGCCCCTGCAAGAATAGCAACATCGCGAACTGAGCCGTATGCCCCCGCTGTCTCAACGTCGAGGTCAAGCCCTGTCGGGTTAAAAAAATAGGTTTGCGTAAGGCCAAGTTCTTTTGCTCGGCGATTCATGCGGTCAACGACGTCTCCCCCGAGAGTCGCGGCTGCGGCTGCCATCGCGTCATTTGAGGATGCGACGAGCCCAAACTTGATAAGATCGCCCAGCTTCCAGAACTCCCCTACTCTAAACCCAGAGTCGCCAGTAGGTTTAAGATTCTCTCCTGTGATTTGCACAGCCTGGTTCGAGTCTATACTTGCGAGCACAGCGTCCGCTGACATGAGTTTGGTGAGAGACGCGAGCGGCAGTCGGCGGTCAGCACTTTTTTCAAACAGTACCTGTTTGGTTATGGGGTCATAGACGATCGCTGCTTTTGCAGAAATAAGAGACGGGTCTATATCTATCGTAAAAATCTTAGTATCAGAATCAGACATCGCGGAGGTATGGAACGGCGCTTGGGTGCCGTAGAGTGCCACCAAAAGGAGCGCGCAGACTAAGCTTGCCAGAGAGAGTGCATATACGATTGTTTTACTCGTTAGAATCATTGTTTTTAAGACGATATGCCTCCTCGAGCTCCACGAGGCGTGAACGGACATGTGCGAAGTCGGGTAAAGAATCTCGCGTTACTGTGCCAAGTTGCGCCATAAGCTCCGTGGTTGGCTCATATAAAAATGAGCGCTCGTCTTTGGGGTTTGTAATTCGCCTCACGAGCCCGCGCACAAGAAGCGTGCGCAGTATTTGTGACGAATTAACACCGCGGATAAAATCGATCTCAGAGCGCGTTAAAGGGCCGCGGTATAAAATCGCCGAGAGTGTCTCAAGGCCCGCTCGCCCGATGTCCCTTGAAAGCTCCTCCTTACGCACACGCTCGACCAACTCAGCGTCTTTGCTGCTTATCCTAAGCTCCAGAGTTCGGCCGTCGTCGACACACACCACACCGCGCCCGTCTCCGCCGACGACAAGTGTTTTAATAGCAAGCTCAAGATCCTCGGCCGAGCAACCTAGTTTTTCAATAAGTTCTTTGCGGGCAAGCGGTCGCCCCAAAGCAAAAAGGAGTGCTTCTATTTGTTGCCCAAGTCCTTGGTTATTCATAGGAAGGGGTCGAAACCGAGTCTGATTCAAGCATAATATCGCCAAACTCTTTCTGTTGGCTTGCCCTAATTATACCTTGTTTTACAAGCTCGAGCAGCGCTAAAAACCCAACAATGACCTCCGTTTTTTCTTTCTTGCCAGCGAACTCTTTAAATGAGAGTCGCATAGCTTGGGTCACGCGCTTGGAGAGGTTCTCTACCATATCTTCAAGCGAGATGGTTCTCTGCACCTCGACCCTGGGGAGTGCGAGTGTTTGAGGGAACCCTTCTATGAGCATATTTACTGCAGCGCGCAGCGACTCCAGAGTAGCGCTTTTGTCCGGCAAAAAAAGCGCCTCCGGCTCGCGCCAAGAGCCCTCATACAGTTGAGCACCCCCGAACAAACGAGAAAGGCCTCGCCCTGCCTCTTTAATAATTTTATATACCTCAAGGCGATACTGGAGCTCTTTGATATCGCGCTCTTCGTCCGGCGAGAGCTCAAGCATGGGCAAGAGCGAGCGGGATTTTACAAGTAAAAGTGTAGCCGCAAGGGCAATAAATTGTGCTGTTTCCGCCACGGGAAGCGCGTCTAGCGCATTTATTTTGGTGATGTACTCCTCGGCGACCGCTGCAAGCGAAATATCGTTGATAAGAAGCTTACGCTTCTCTATAAGTTCTAAAAGGAGATCAAGCGGGCCTTCGTATAGGGGTGTTTTGACAGTAAATGCTTCTCTAACGGCCATATTCCTCAATGATACCAAGAAGTAGGCGCACTGGCGCGCCCACTGCCCCCTTGGCGAGGAACTCGTTTGCGTTGGCAGTCATGCGAGGCGCCATGTCGATATGTACCCATGGACATGAAAGTTCTTTAGCAAACTCGCGCAAAAACATCCCGCCGGCAATAACACCACCGTAGCGGCTGTTCCCCGCGGTTGAAATATTTGGGATATCACCAAAAGTACCTTTGACCATCTCCTCATATTCCTCCCATGCGGGGAATGGCCATACGTAGTCGCCACTCTCCTCTCCGAGCCGCTGCATAGTCGGCACAAGGCTCTCCTTGTTGGTCATATAAGCGCTTGCTTGTGTGCCGAGCGCGATAAGAGACGCTCCGGTAAGTGTTGCAACATCAACAACTATTTTTGGGTCATACCGCTTCGCATAGGTGATAGCGTCAGCAAGGATCACCCGGCCCTCTGCGTCAGTATGTAAAATCTCGATCGTTTTTCCTGAAAGTGATTTAAGAATATCGCCAGGGCGCACCGCAGAACCTGAAGGCGAGTTTTCGACCGCAGGTACCAGCCCGACAACATTTACCTTTAGTTTTAATTTTGCTGCGAGTACAACCGCGTGTATAACCGCGGCACCGCCCGACATGTCCATGTGCATCTCGTACATCGAGTCGCCCGGCTTC
>VMFK01000007.1 GCA_007375995.1 Parcubacteria group bacterium Gr01-1014_56 | reverse complement strand
TTTTTTGCGGACGGCCTTCGTTTATCCATGTGATAGTCGAGGTCGCCTGTTTTTTACACGGAGTTAGATCAACGACCGTCATTTTTTTAGTGTAGGAAAGGCTGCCAACCAATTCAACCGTACTTGGGGTAGTGCTCACCGCCAAAAAATCCTGCCGTGACAGCGCACGCTCCTCCTCAAGCGCGGCGTGCGCTTTGTAGAGCGCTTCGCTGTTGGTTTCTGTGTCAACAAAGACAGACTGAGTGCCAAACAAAACACCGATCACTGCTGTCAAAGACAGCATGAGGACAGCAAACGCTATCAGAATTTCGAGCGTGCTGACTCCCCTCTTCAAGGTCGAACCTTGAAGGTTTTTACCAGATAATAGCGCCTTCATAATTGATGGTTATGGTGGAGGTTTTACCATGTTCTGTAACGGTGAGGGTAGCTCCGGTTGTCGTGCCGCCTAGTTGGCTAAACACCACACTTCCTGAAAGACCACCGGGGGCGGCATTAGCGGGGATTGTTTCGTTGGTTGAGAGCCTCGAGTCGCACGTGGTGCCACGAAATATAAGGTAATTTGGAGCAACATAGCATACGCCCCAGGGCGTTTGATGGTAGTTGTTTATGGCACGGCTGCGGGCTTTTTGCAGTATGCTCACCATCACATCGCGCTCGGAGCGGAAGGAGAAGCCGCGGTAGACGTCCATACTCATAAAAAGCCCGAGGCCTATAATCAACGTGAAAACAGCAACAACGACGAGTATCTCGATGAGCGTGAAAGCTCTACCGGGGTGAAAGATGTTGAGTGATTGCATAAATCGGCGTGATAACGGAAACGGCGATGATCCCCACCAGAATACCCATCAGGATCATAAGCACCGGCTCAATAGAACTTGAGAGGCTTTTGGTGAGCTCGTCTACCTCGCTTTCGTACAGTTCTCCTAGATATGTACAGGTTGCAGAAAGATTGCCGGTTTGCTCGCCTATCGCAACCAGATGGGTCAGCATATCGGGGAAAAGCGGGCGCTCTTTCTCCAGCTGGCGCGAAATAGGTTCGCCCTTAACGATGCATTTGGCAATGCGTATATACGCGCGGCGATACACCAAGTTGTTGGTCGTCTCAGCGGTAATAACCATGGCCTCGGACACCTGTACGCCACTCTTGAGGAGGAGCCCGAGAGTCCGGCAAAAATTAGTGAGGTTGTAGGAGCGAGTGATTGCGCCCGCAAATGGGAGCCTAAGCAACACGCGGTCGCCCAGATACTGCACTTGTATAAACCGCCGCCGGAGTATAAACCATGCCGCAAGGATAAAAATGATAGAGAGGATAAGGTACAGCCAGTCGTTACGTAAAAATTCTGAAGTAGCTATAAGTGCGCGCGTAGTCCACGGGAGTTCGACATGCAAACTCACGAATATCGGCATGAGTTTGGGAAAAATAAAAGTAGTGAGGATGCTGGTGACGCCAAGCGTCGCCACAGTGATAAAAATCGGGTACACAAGCGTGCCTACCACTTTACGCTGAAGCGCGTGTTTTTTACTCAATTCATCGGCCAAGTAGGCTAAATTTTGGCTTAAAATACCGCTGTTTTCCCCCACCCGGATAATGTTTACGGCAAACTCACCGAAGAAGCGCTTAAACTTACCCAGGCTGGTCGAGAGATACTGGCCGTTTGTAACGTCTTTGATGATTGCGTCGTACACTTGCACTTTTGCTTTCGATCTCGTTTGTTTGCGGATCAGATGAAGACAATCCAACAGGGGCATCCCCGCCTTTACTAAAAAAGAAAGGCGTTTTGCAAACAACGTTTGCTCTTTGACCGAAAACCGCACAAAAGTGAGTGAGTTAAAAAAAGAAATTCTTTTATTCATTGATAGTGCGCAGTACCTCTGTGATAGTCGTTTTACCCTCTGCCGCTTTCAGAAAGCCATCTACAAACATGGTGGTCATGCCATTTTGTATCGCAATCGCTCGTATATTGGCGGCAGAGGCCTTTTTTAGTATAGCGTCGCGGATGTCGGTATCAACAACCATAACCTCGTTGATACCGACGCGCCCCGAGTAGCCAGTGCTGTCGCATACCCTACAACCTCGACCGCAAAAAAAGGTCTGTGTCTCCCCCAACTGTCCCGGCAAAAGGACACTTGTTAATGCCTCTTTCTCGGCTGGCGAGAGCGCGTAGACTTCGCGACAGTGGTCGCAGATTTTGCGCACGAGGCGCTGGCCCACGGCAACATTGACCGTTGAGGCAACCAGGTACGGGTCAACCCCCATGTCAAGCAGACGCGGGAGCGTGGTGGCAGAGTCGCTGGTGTGGAGCGTTGAAAGCAAAAGATGGCCCGTGAGTGCTGTGTTAACCGCAATACCGGCTGTCTCTGCATCGCGTATCTCCCCCACCATAATGATGTTTGGGTCCTGGCGCAAAATAGAGCGCAACCCTTGGGCAAAGGTGAGCCCCGTACGGGGGTTTATTTGTATTTGCGTGATACCAGAGACCGCATACTCGACCGGGTCTTCAATAGTAACGATTGACACCGCCTTCTGGTTAAGCATTTTAAGAAGTGTGTAGAGTGTAGTGGTTTTGCCCGAGCCGGTGGGGCCCGTTGCGAGGATCATGCCGTGCGGGCGGTGTATTGCGTGGAGCAGCTTTTTCTGGTCTTCCTCGCTAAAGCCAAGGCTCGCCAAGGTAAATTCCTCTGCTTTGTCTGCCAAGAGGCGCAGGACGGCGTTTTCTCCATAGTAGGTGGGGGTGATAGAAATACGGACATCGACCGGCGTGGCGTCGTCAAGCATCATGCGAAAGCGCCCGTCCTGCGCTGCCTGGTGCTCGTCGATACGCAAGGCGCTCATTATTTTTATGCGGGAAATGATGTCAGGATGAAGCCTTTTAGTAAAGAAAAATTTGTCATGGAGTATGCCGTCGATGCGCAGTCGTACCACTACCCCCTCTTCTGTGGGGTCTATGTGAATATCGGAAGCGCGTAGAGCGTGCGCTTGATTAACCAAGGTGTCAACGAGGTCAATGATAGAGACCTCTCCCCGTGCAAGGATTTCTTTAACCGTACGGTTCCGCGCTGTATGGGGCATGGAGGCCACTGTTGTAACAGCAAATACGTGGTAAATCAATTCCCTCACCCGAGGGGCTAGGCGTGCTAGGATACTTATATGAAAACACTGCTTGGAATTGCGGTAGTGATTGCTATAGCTCTGGCTGGGTTTATTGCATTTTCTTTCCTCTCACCCCAGACAGCAGTAGCTCCCGACACTACTGACAATAATGGTGTGCCGACCTCAAACGAGAACCTCTCGGTCACGAGCCCTGCGCCTAAAGCTGCTATTGCCTCTCCCGTGACAATTACGGGGAGTGCACTTGGTACCTATTACTTTGAGGCAAGCTTCCCTATCGACATTCTCGACGAAAATAAAAACATAGTCGGCCAGGGCCACGCCGAGGCGCAAAGTGACTGGATGACTGAGAGTTTGGTGCCGTTTGTAGCAATAGTTACCTTCACTTCAACGGGCGCTGGCAAGAGTGGTTTTATCCGCCTCAAAAACGACAACCCCTCCGGCGACCCCATTCGCGACAAATATTTCGACCTTCCTATTGCGTTTTAAAGCTTTATAACCCTGAGCGGTCGGAGGTGGCGCCTGATTTCTCCTTTATATTGGCTTCTAGCTTGTAGTACTCGGCTCTCCAGCCTAAAAAGTTAGCAAATATCTGGATAAGGCTCCCCGCCCCCGCAAGTGCCAAAAAGAAGATAACTGACCACGCCCAGGGGAAGATAAAGTAGCAAACCATCACGATCAGGCCCGACCAGATACCGATGCACCACGGGCACTCCAGCAGGTTATATATAGTATGGCGGAAACCCCTCCCAAAAGGGGTTATTTCAACCCAGGTCTTGCCGTCCTTCTCAAATACGCGCCTTTGCACAAATAACTCCCTAAACCAGCGGCTTATTTTGTCATACACAATTAGCCGAGTGACCCTAAAGGAGGCGAAGGCCATTAGAACCGCATCAAACGGCTCTACTGAAACAAGAAACCCGCCTCTGACCTCCCTCATAACCCACAAAGCCCCAATAAGCACCATAATGAAGAAGACAGAAAACACGAAATTCCATAGGTTTTGGTCCTCCTTGGGGCGAATAGTGCTTGTTTGCATATATGCATCCTAACACGGGCGGGCCTGCCTGCCGGTAGGCAGGTTGATTTTTTGCAAATGCATTTTCGACTCTCTTATGCACACACACATTTCCTCATGAGTGTGCAAAACTCCATAAGCAAAGGAGTATAATTAAGCTTCCGCGTTGCATCATTAGTAGCTTACTTTGAGGGGCGATATCTCATGGCTATCACACAAAAAATTAAGAAGCGGAATTCAGAGATCGTTGATTTCGACCCCGGCAAAATAACCATCGCAGTTCAAAAAGCATTCGCGGCAACGCTCGGCGAGAGCCATGACGCTGAGTCGGCCGACATCACGCGCACCGTAGCAGATGCAATCGATTTAAAATTTGCAAACACCGCTTTTATACCAGAGGTGGAGGATATTCAAGATTTAGTTGAGACCGCACTCATGGAGCGCGGCTACTTTACTGTGGCAAAAAATTATATCATTTATCGCTACGAACACGAGAAGATCCGCGCCGAGAAAAAGGCTGAAATAGCCGAAAAAATAACGGAAAATGCCCTGTTTATCACCAAGCGCGACGGCTCGCGCGAACACTTCTCCGAGAGCAAACTAACTCGCACGCTCCTGCGTGCGGCTGAAGGCTACGACCGTGTTATCGACGTGCCCGCGATCATCGGCCGGGTTCGCCAGGAGATGCACGAAAATATTAAATCAAAAGACATCCACGAGGTGCTGGTTATGGTCGTGCGCTCTTTTATTGAGCGCGACCCGGCGCACTCGATGGTTGCTGCACGCCTGGTCTTGCAGTCTATATATAGAGAAGTTCTGGGGGTTGTGGACTTTGATAAATTTGAGGAGGTCTATCGACAAAAATTTATTGCGGCAATTAATCGCGGTGTTGCCATAGGCCAGTTTGACCCGCGTATGCTCGACTTTGACCTACCCCGCTTGGGCGAGGCGCTGGTCCCCGAGCGTGACCGCGACTTCAAGTACCTTGGTCTTCAAACCCTCCAGACCAACTATCTCTCCAAGGAGCACGGCACCCGCGTACTGATCGAGACCCCGCAGATATTCTGGATGCGCGTTGCGATGGGCTGTGCACTTAACGAAAAAACTCCTGAGGAGCGCAACCAGCAAGCAATCGAATTCTACGAGATCATGGCATCGATGTACTACACCCCCTCCTCGCCGACCCTCTACCACGCGGGGCTACTGCGCCCCCAACTCTCCTCCTGCTTCCTCTCAACGGTGCCGGACGACCTCCACGCGATCTTTAAAGAGTACGGAGACAACGCTCAACTCCTTAAATATGCAGGCGGCACCGGGACCGATTGGACCCCTGTGCGCGCGACCGGCTCCCTTATCAAGGGTACCGGGGTGGAGAGCCAAGGCGTGATCCCCTTCCTTAAGATCGCCAACGACGTCACTATCTCGATCAACCGCTCAGGGCGCCGTCGTGGCGCTGCAGCAGTGTATTTGGAGTACTGGCATGCAGATATAGAGGATTTTATGGAGCTACGCAAGAACACCGGCGACGAGCGCCGCCGCGCCCATGACCTCAACACCGCAACCTGGATCCCCGACCTATTTATGAAGCGGCTCCAAGAGGACGGCTATTGGACGCTTTTCTCGCCCTCGGACGTCCCCGACCTCCACGACCTCTACGGCCGTAAGTTTGAGGAGGCTTATGTAAAATACGAAAAGTTGGCAGACGCCGGCAAAATGCCGATGTTTAAAAAGATCCGCGCTCAGGAGTTGTGGAAGAAGCATCTCACGATGCTCTTTGAAACCGGGCACCCGTGGATCACTTGGAAGGACCCTTCAAATATCCGCTCCCCTCAGGACCACGTTGGTGTTGTGCACTCTTCGAACCTCTGCACCGAGATCACCCTTAACTCCTCCGCGACCGAAACAGCCGTGTGTAACCTGGGCTCGATCAACATGTCTGCTTTTATTACGGCTGGTCGCTTCGACCGCGACGCTGTTGCGCGCGTGGTGCCAGTTGCGATGCGCATGCTCGACAACGTGATCGACGTCAACTACTACCCGACCGAGAACACCAAGCGCTCAAACATGCGCCACCGCCCAGTTGGTTTGGGGCTACGCGGTCTCCAAGACGCGCTTTATAAAATGGGTATTAACTTCGACTCAGACGAGGCAGTGCGCTTCTCCGACGAGAGTATGGAGGCAATCGCCTACCACGCGATACTCTCCTCGGCACTCTTGGCTAAAGAGCGCGGGCCCTACGAGACCTACAAAGGCAGCAAATGGGACCGCGGCATCATGCCACAAGATACACTGGCCCTCCTTGAGCAGGAGCGCGGCACTAAAATAGATGTCCCCCGCCACGAGACGCTCGACTGGCGCTTGGTTCGCGAGGCGGTACGGGAGTGGGGCATGCGCAACTCAAACACCATGGCAAACGCGCCGACAGCCACTACCGCAAACATCGCTGGTTGCTACCCCACAATCGAGCCGATCTACAAAAATCTGTATGTAAAGTCGAATATGGCCGGCGATTTCATGGTGGTCAATGAGTTTTTGGTTGAGGACCTCAAAAAGTTAGGCCTCTGGAGCAGCGACATGCTTGAGCAGATCAAATACCACGACGGCTCGGTACAAGCTATAACCGAAATCCCGCAGAGCGTCCGCGACAAATATAAAGAGGTGTTTGAAATCGAGCCGCAGTGGCTTATCAAGGCTGCCGCCTGGCGCGGGCGCTGGATAGACCAATCGCAGTCCTTAAATATCTTTTACGGCGGCACCTCAGGCAAGATACTCTCCGATATCTACCAGTACGCGTGGAACCTGGGGCTCAAAACTACCTACTACCTGCGCACTATGGGCGCCTCCCGGATCGAGAAGTCGACCGTCAACATGCAGAAGTTCGGCGGCACGAGCAAATCTGAGACCTCTGTCGCCTCAAACTCTGGCTCAGTACCCTCAAGCGTGATTATCGAAGAGGCGGTTTCTGTCTCAACTCGCGGGATTATCGATGAATCAACCTCTGTGGGCGAATCGGTTCTCTCACCAATTAATGTTTCTGGTAAAAGCACAGTGGAGTACACCCATATGGCGTATGCGCAGGTTACTGCACTCCCTCGCACCGAAGGAGCCTCCAAAACCCCTATGCCAGGGCACTCTCACACAAGTGGTATCCCTAAATTTGGCGGCGAGTCAATTGCAGTTACTAATCGCCCTAAGATAGAAATAATAGGCGAAGCCTGCGAGAGTTGTAGCGCGTAGTATAAAAAGATCTAAAAAGTAGTGCGTAAGATCTCGCACATGCGAAAAACTACGCATCAATTAAAAAGCTTTCTAGTCAAGCCCTATACAAAATCAATTTAGAGAGGTTCTGTGCTCAAAAACTTAGGAGGTTTTAGGAATTGTTTGGTAAAATTGTCTTCATGGCTGGAATAATAAACGGAGCATCAACGACAGATCCGAACAAGATTTTGCCGATGAAGTACCCGTGGGCGCGTACACATTACAAAAAAGGTGTCGCCAACAACTGGGTGCCCGAGGAGGTTTCGATGCAGCAAGATGTCGAGCTGTGGAAAAAGGCCGGCGGTTTATCTGAAGATGAGCGTCGCATGATCATGTGGAACTTGGGCTTCTTCTCTACCGCCGAGTCCTTAACTGCCAACAATCTCGTCTTGGCAATTTACCGGCACATCACCAACCCCGAGGCGCGCCAATACCTCCTTAGACAAGCATACGAAGAGGCGGTACATACCGACACGTTTATATACAGCTGCGACACACTCGGTCTTGACCCAGACGAGATATATAACATGTACCTAACTATCCCCTCTATCAAAGAGAAGGATGACTTCGTGGTTAATATCACCAAGTCGGTGTTTGACCCAAACTTTACTACCGAAGGCACTGAGAACATCCAGAAGTTTGTGCACGACCTGGTCGGGTTTTACGTGATCATGGAGGGGATCTTCTTTTACGCAGGGTTTGCGATGATGCTCTCGATGCTCCGCAAGAACCGTATGGTGGGGGTCGGTGAGCAGTTCCAGTTTATTTTGCGCGACGAGTCGGTACACCTGGCTTTTGGTGCCGACCTTATCAACACGATTGTGGCCGAAAACCCAGCTATCTGGACGCCTGAGTTTAAACAAACGCTGGTCAATAATATAAAAAAGGGCGTTGAGCTAGAGAAAAAGTATGCCGATGACGCTTTGCCACGTGGAGTGCTTGGCCTCGCCCCTGCCTCTGTTAAGCAATATGTCGAGCATGTCGCCGACAGGCGCCTCGAGCGCATTGGGCTCGAGCGACAGTATCATGTCGATAATCCGTTTCCTTGGATGAGTGAAATAGCGGATATGCCAAAAGAAAAAAACTTCTTCGAAACTCGCGTCACCGAGTACAAAACCGGCGAACTGGATTGGTAGCTATAAAACGAAAAGGTCAGCGAGATCACCCGCTGGCCTTTATGCATCTAGGATTCGAATAGCTTGAGGAACTGAAGCCATCCCGAGACCTCTCCAATGGTTCCCACAACCACGACGAGGAGACCTAGCAGTATTAGAACCACCACAAATAGTGGCGAAAAACTATGACTGTTATCCTGATTATCCATCGGGACTCTCCTTATTTGATTGATCTGCTTACTGCGTTTAATTATACACCCAAACGGTGTATTTGTCAATAGGAAGAAAAAGCCCTACTTTAGGGAGTATTCGATGCCGTACTCGCCTACTTTGGTGCGCATTATGTGGAGCGCAAGCGCGGGGACCCCGAGCTCAACGCCTAGCCCATGAGCTATCGAGCGCGCGTAGGTGCCCGAGGAGCAAGAAATCTTAATCGTCGCGCAGGGGAACTCCCGCTCGCCGTCTCGGCGCAGTTTCCTTTTCCAAATCCGCATGATTTCCTCTTGTCTAAAGTCGCCCTGGACCTTTTCTACATTATCTTCTATATATTCAAAGAGTTCCTTCTCGCTCACTTTATAGACCCCCTCAAGTGTAATGTCGTAGATAATGACCGTGCGCTGCGGGAGCACAATTGCCGAAAGCACACCTCCCCTCGCCCACTCAAACAGCGCCTTACCCTCAACTGTCTTGCTTGAAAACGGCGGATACTCCATCGGCACTGTACCGCGAAACTCGTTCAGTGCTTTTTTAATTGCGCTTGGTTTGATTCCGGAGACTCCACCAATATCCATCACGCGGCCAAGTACATCATAAGTGTCGGTGGAGAAACCAAACAGCACGTCGAGCGTATACTCCTTGGACATGTCCAGGTACATTTCACGGCGCTTGTTAGCAGAGCCAACTAAACACAAAAGCACGCCCTCGGCCATAGGGTCGAGCCTCCCAGCGTAGGAAAGCACCTCGTGCTCGTAGTGAGGCTTCTGCGCGCGAAGGCGCTCTAAACGCTCCCTTGGTGTCTCCCCCATCTGTTTGTAGAGGTTTAAGACCTCGCCTGACATATTTTGTGCGGCTGACATTTCTGCTAGACTACTACGTATAGAGCATATGGGCAAAAAAGACCTACTTTCGACTGAGCCGTATAAGGGAGTAAGGGACTTTTATCCCGAGGACCAGGCCTTCCTTAACTACCTAATAGCCACGTTCCGCGGGGCGCTCGAGCGCTGGGGTTATGTCGAGTACAACGCCTCTATCCTTGAGCCCTCTGAAATATATAAAGCAAAAGGCTCCGAGAACGAGGAGGTGGTGCGGGAGCAAACGTATACATTTGTGGACCGCGGCGAGCGCGAGGTGACGCTGCGCCCCGAGATGACACCAACGGTAGCGCGCATGGTTGCGGGCCGGCGCCGTGAACTCGGGTTCCCCCTGCGTTGGTACTCTATCCCCAACTGCTTCCGCTACGAACGGCCGCAACGCGGGCGTTTGCGAGAGTTTTGGCAACTTAACGTTGATATTTTTGGGAGCTCAAGCCTCGCAGCAGACGCAGAGATCATCGCTGTCTCGCACGCGATCATGATGGCGCTCGGCGCTAAACAAAGCGACTTCATAATCAAACTCGGGAGTCGGATGTATCTGGACACTCTTATGCAAAATCTTAACTTCGACGAAGTGCAGGGTAAAAAATTATTAATATTGCTCGACCGGAGCAGTAAGATGCCAGCGGGCGACTTTGAGCGAGAACTCGGCGAGATGGGGGTATCCCTTGAAATGCTCTCACCAAAAACCCCGCCGCAAGATGTGCTCGATGTAATGGAGCGGCTCAAAATGATGGGTATTGAAAACGCGGTCTTTGACCTGGGGGTAGTTAGAGGGTTTGATTACTACACTGGCGTTGTGTTTGAGATATTTGATACAGACCCAAAAAACAGCCGCTCGATCTTTGGCGGCGGCCGCTATGATAACCTCTTGGCGCTTTTTGATGACGAAAAGGTCCCTGCTGTCGGGGCTGCCGCGGGCGACGAGACGCTGCGCAACTTTCTTGAGACCCGTAACCTCATGCCAACATACCTCCCGCCTACTAAAGTCTACGTAGCTCTTACCTCCGAGAGTCTTGTTAAGGAGGCCAACAAGGTCGCCGAGACATTGCGCCAAGGCGGAGTTGCAGTTAGCGTCGACTTCGGGGAGAAGAAGCTCAGCGACCAAATAAAAACCGCCACAAAACATAAAATCCCCTACCTCTTGGTCGTGGGAGAAAACGAGCTCTCCTCAGGCACCTTTGTGGTGCGTGACCTTGTTAGTGGGGAAGAAAAATCTCTGTCGCGCGACGGGCTGTTATCATTCTTTCTCAATCTCTAGTTTCTCCCCATGAAGCGTATTACCTTCGATATCGAAACCATAGGCGACTTTGGGCCCCAGGGCGACTTCTCCAAGCAAGAGATCACCGTTGTTGGGATACACGACTCTGAGAGCGACCGATACTCGAGCTTTTTGCGTGATGAACTCGCGCAGTTATGGCCGATACTTGAGCGAGCAGACCTTTTAGTTGGCTACAACTCCGACCATTTTGATATCCCGATCCTCAACCGTTACTACACTGGCGACCTCACTAAAATAAAAAGTTTAGATTTACTAAAAGAAATCAAAAACGTGCTGGGCAGGAGGCTCCGGCTCGACAGTGTCGCCGAGGGGACGCTCGGCCGCGGCAAAATCGGCCATGGGCTCGAGGCACAAAAGTGGTGGGCAGCGGGCGAGTTTGAGAAGGTGCGCGAGTATTGCCTAGACGACGTCAAACTCACCAAAGAAATCTACGACTACGCCCGCAAAAACAATTCGCTAAAGTATATGGACTACGAAGGCCCGCGCGAAATAAAACTCGACACAAGCAAATGGGAGGAAGAAAAAGGTTCTTCCCTCACCCACACTCTACCATTTTAGTTTTGCGTTTAAAAAAGAAAGAACCCCCGCACTAGATGATAGTGCGGGGGCTCAGAGTTTCGAGATTCAACTTGGTTACGCAGATCGGAACTTCCAGATGCCCGCCGACCCGAGGTCAGGATAAGCGTCTGTGTCCGAATAAGCGACAGCGCGTATATCATCGGGAGCGTAGTAGCCGAAGGCCATGCGATCGCGATCCTTATCGCCATTCTTGTCGAGTAGACTTGAGGTCCTGACACAGATGCGTTGAAAAAGGTACTCGCCGCGCACTGCTTTGTTGATGAGAAAAATCCAGAGCCGTTCGGCGGCGTTCGGTTCCTCAAAAGGTACGGCACCTAAGGGCCAATTGTATTCGAGCCAACTCTTACCGAGTGAGCCGGCAGCCGGTTCCCTTTGATACGCGATCCAACCTGGCCCAACCTTGTCGGTATGTGCGAATTTATTATCCCCGTACCAGATTTGTTTTGAAGACAGTAAATTGCTGCTGCTAAGGTCGCGAACCTCCAGATCCGACATTGGTTCAGGCGGGCCGGGCATAAGGCTTAACCCCTGCTCGTGGCACTTTTTGATTTGTTCCTGCGTTGGGAACTTGTCATGGGACAGAGCGAGTTGATCATTGCTGTAGCGAATACCGCATACTTCGGCGATCATCTCTGGCGGAATGAAATTCCACTCCAGGGCAACCCATGTCGGGTTGTAGAAGATCTGTTGCTTTGATCTCTCCCTAGCACTATACAAACTTGTGGTCATGTCTTTCTCCTCCGCTGAGTTTATTGGTGAATTTATTGGAAACTAATCTGTTAAAATCTTATCACATTTTAAAATTATAGTCAATGTTGCGTAACTTTTCGCATATGCGAAAAGTTACGCATTAGCAATCAAAGAGACGAAAATGTTTTTATAAAAACAAAGAGGCCGGACTTTTGGTCCGGCCTCGAATCCCCTCAGGGAGTTATAGTGACAAGCCAATCGGCGCTAAATGCCTGCTTTGTGAGAGCCATTTTGTCGCTCCCGTTTACATAGCCAAGCGCAACGGTACTGACCTTTTCAATATCCAGCGATTCTTTACTAGCGCGGTTCTTCGCCGCTGCTTCAGCGATTTTTTCTTCTGTTGGTGACTTGCAAGACACAATCATCATTGTGTCTTTTGAAGAAGTGTCTGGGCCTAAGATGGCCCTCAGTTCTTTTTCCAACAAACCCTTGGTTACTGTGGTTGCACTACAGGGCGGCTCGTCCTCAGCTTTTACAAGTGAGACCCCCAGTGGCGCCACCAAGAAACAAGACGTCAAAAGAACTCTTAAAAACATTATCATTCCTAAACACTCCGATTTGCTACTGTTTTTAGTTGCTGTCCTAATTTATAATTTAAATCAAAAATAGCTCATAGTCAAGTTTGTGGGAGTAAAAGAGAGAAGGTAGAATAACCAAATATGAATAGCCAATACGTATTGCCGATTACTATCGTTGTTGCAGGTGTGCTTATCGCTGGCGCAGTGTTCTGGGCTGGGAAGTCGAGTCTACCGACAAATGGCGGCTCAAACGGGGCTGTGTCTGCCCGTGCCTACGACCCTGCTATTGACCATATCTTAGGAAACCCAAACGCTCCGGTTAAGGTCATCGAGTATATGGACCTTGAGTGCCCGCACTGCAAGACATTCCAAGCAACCATGCACAGGGTAATGGAGTACTACGGTGCCGGAGGCAAGGTTGCCTGGGTCTCACGTGCATTCCCCCTCGCGTCGATCCACTCCAAGGCGCCGCAGGAGGCTCAAGCCGCAGAGTGTGCTGCTGAGCAGGGCGGCGACACCGCGTACTTTAAATTTATCGACAGAGTATTTGAAGTAACTCCCTCAAACAACGGGCTTGATTTGGCACAACTACCGGTGATCGCTAAAGATGTTGGCCTTGATGTCGCCGCATTTAACACCTGCCTCTCGAGTAACAAATACGCAAAGAAGGTCACAGACTCCTATAACGAGGCAATCAAGCTCGGCGCTCAGGGTACGCCCTATACGCTAATTATGGTGGGGTCTGAGGCTGTGACGCTCAACGGCAACCAGCCCTACGACTCTATGCGCGCCGCAATTGACGCGGTACTCGAAGGCGTCAGCGCAACTCCAGTGGCTCAGTAACAAAAGAAATATTTCTTGTGTAGGAGTGCGGTATATCTCTCCGGAACAAGGAATTTTCTTTTGTTACTCGTCTACTAGCCCCAAACGATAGATATCAAAAGAGTTTTCTCCCTCAAACATGTCGGTTGGGTTAGGGAGGTACACGCGCGGGCGGGATATCTCTGCGGTGGCGTCGTTGAGTAGCCTATGAAAAAGTTTAAAGTCTTCTTTTTTGTCGCGGAAGTCGATAACATAGCGCCGCATCTGGCTTTTGCCATCGGCGTTTTTTGATTTTTTGCACTCATGGACAATAAAGCGCCTCACTGGTTTACCAAATTTTTCTTTAACCGTGTAGTAGTTAAAAAGCGCTTGCACCACGAACAACGTTTTGTGCACGCCTTGCGGGCTAAAAGAATCGACAAACTTATGGTCAACAATATCCACGCCTCGTCGGTCAACTTTTGACTCAACCACTAAGTCTGACACTGCCTTAAGCGGTAACACCAAGCCCTCAACCTCGGTAACTCCTTTTACTTCAACCCCGAGGACTTTATATTTAGGCGCACGTGCTAAATAAAAACCAATTGCCCGCAGGTAGTCGCGCTCCATCCCCGCGCGGCGCTTCTTCTTTGCAGCACGGCTTTTGGCACGACCGAAATTGATTTCAAAATCAGCAATAGCGCGCAAGTACTCAAGCCCGAGCTCAACCGCGCCCTCCTTCCCTATCCCCCCATAAAAATGTTGGAGCGCTATATGCCCTGCACGCCCTACGATTGAGGAGGGGCTAGCGGGTGTGTCATAGATCTCTTCAACATAGCGCTTGTACCACGCCAAGGGGTTCCTCAAAAAGGTCATGAGCGAGGAGTGGCTCCAATGCTTGATCGGGAGGTCTTTTTTGCCTGCCATGAGGGCAGTATAGCAAAGAGGGGTTAGTAGCTTCGGAGGCGCTTGGCCTTCTCGTTAGTGCGGATGCGCTCCAAGGCCTTTGCCTCAATCTGGCGGATGCGCTCGCGGGTAACGCCGAACTTCTTCCCTACCTCCTCAAGGGTGTGGTAGATGCCGTCCTCAAGACCATGGCGGAGTTTCAAAATCTCCCGTTCTTTGGGAGAAAGCTCATCTAAAATTTCATGCAATTGGTCGGCGAGTATCCTGCGTGCAACCTCCTGGTCGGGCGAGAGGATCTTGTCGTCTTTAATAAAGTCGCCGAGCACAGACTTACCGTCGTCGTCGCCGTCGCTCCCCACTGGGCTCTCAAGCGAAACAGTGTCCTGGTCGATCTTTTCTATCTGATAGATCTTTGCGACATCGACATTCATCTCAAGAGCGATCTCTTCGGCGAGGGGGTCGCGGCCAAGCTCCTGCGAGAGGCGGCGTGATACCTGTTTGTATTTGGCGATAGTCTCAACCATGTGGACCGGGATGCGGATCGTCCGAGACTGGTCGGCAAGTGCGCGTGTAATAGCCTGGCGGATCCACCACGTGGCGTAGGTTGAGAATTTGAAGCCCTTTTCGTAATCAAATTTATCTACCGCCTTAAAGAGGCCAAGGTTCCCCTCCTGGATAAGGTCAAGGAGCGTAAGGTCAGGGCTCCTGCCGACATATTTTTTAGCTATAGAGACCACAAGACGCAAGTTTGCTCGGGCGAGCAAGTTGCGCGCCTCAGAGTCGCCCTCAACAATGCGTTTTGCGAGGTCGCGCTCAGACTGCGCGTTTAGGAGCGGGTATTTGCCGATCTCGCGCAGGTACATCTGGATAGAGTCGTAGGAGGAGTCTGAGCGAGAGTAGCCCTTCTCCACCGGCTCCTCGGCGATCTCAAGCATGCCGCCGCCCTCAAGCACATCGATATGCGCGGTTGAAAACTTCTCGTACAAATCCTCCAAAAACATCACGTCTGTCTCGATGTTTGGAAAGCTCTTTAAAATTTCGTCATAGGTGACAAAGCCTCTTTGGCGGCCGCGCTCCATTAATTGCTCGGCTTTGCGATTATGCTCCTCCGCTTTTTTGGAGAGTTTTACGGGCGTTTTCGGTTCAGGAATTTTAGGTCCTTTCTTTAAGACCTTTTTGGGCGCGAGTTTTGAGCGACGTTTTGCAGCCGCTACACGATAATTTTTAGCCTTGCCTCCGGCAGACCGACGCTTGAGGCCCCGCTTTTTACCCGCTTTTTTAGCCTTCGCCATTGATAGTCAGTACTATAGCATGAAAAAACAGCAAAGAGAAATCACTGTCTGAGCTCTTGCTCGCGCCTCTTAAGGCTCGAGAGTTCACGTAATAAAAGTGTTTCGTTGGTCGTGGCGCTCTGACGCAGGTCGGCTTGAAGCGTCCCTATTTTTTCTTGGATTATTTTACGCTCAATCGCGCGCAGGAGCTCCTCGATCACTGCGCGCTCGTTCTCGCCAAGCAGGTCAAACTCAAACCGTAGTCGCTCCTCTTCGCCTTTTGTTTTTATTTTAATTTCTGCTACTCGGGCAACGCCGACAAGCTCTACAAGCTGCGCGTAGGTTGGAGTCTCCTCTTCATTACAGAAAGCCACCATAGCAATGGCTCGCTCAAGCGGAGTTTGCTCGATCCTAATCTCAGCCACTTCTGGATACTCTTCCTCAGAGTTTTGAGCGCCCTCTCCTCTTGGTCTTTTAGCAACCTCGCCCAAAACCGCTCCCTCTGAAACACCGAGCGCATGGGCCACGATACGGACAAAATGTTCTTGCTCAATCTTACTCCCTATTGCGGAGATCAAGGGCAATACTTGAGCCTCAACTGCTTTTTTATACCCGCGCTCGTCCTTAGTTCCTGTGCGCACCGCCCCGAGAAAAAACTCGACGGCAGTTTTTGAGGTGCGGATCGCTGCTTTAAGCAGCTCTGGGTTCTCACGCGCCAAGTCCGCGGGGTCTTTGCCCTCAGGTAAGGTCGGCACTTTAACATCAAACCCGGCCGCAAGGGCCATCTGGGCTGAGCGCAACCCCGCGCGCACCCCAGCTTGGTCGGCATCTAAGGCAAGTACGAGACGTTTTGAAAGCCTTGAAAGCAAATTTAAGTGCTCGGGCGTTAGCGCTGTGCCGGAGAGTGCTACCGTAAAGGGCAACCCCGATTGGTGTGAGAGCACGAGGTCGAACTGCCCCTCAACTAGCAAAATACAATCCGCTTTACGGATAGCGTTTTTGGCGCGGTCAAAACCGTAGAGTGTTTTTGATTTTTTAAACAGGGCCGTTTCAGGCGAGTTTACATACTTTGCTGGCTCGCCTTCCTCCTTTTGTCCAGGGACTCGCTCAAAATAACGCCCCGAAACAGCAACGGGGCGACCAGCACTGTCGAAGATTGGGAATATGATGCGACCACGGAAGCGATCAAACACCTCCCCCGGTTTTTTCTCAGACTTCACCGCAAAGCCGGCGTCAACGACCTCCTCTTTAGTAAACCCTTTTGAAACTAAGTGTTTTGAAAGCTCCTCCCAGCGCGCTGGTGCATAGCCGAGACGCCACGCGAGTATCGTGTCGTCGCGCAAGCCCCGCGAATGGAGATACTCATGTGCCTCTTTGTGTTGTATCAGCGCTGACTCAAAAAACTTCGTTGTCTCCTCGCACACATCGTGCAGACGCTCGTCGTGCTCTTTGTGCTCTTTTGTTGGAGTAAACTGCCGCTCTAGTTTTACTCCGGCTCGCTCAGCGAGTTGTTTGAGCGCCGTGAGAAAGTCGACCCCTTCCATTTTTTCTACAAAAGAGAAGATGTCGCCGCCCTCGCCACAACCAAAACATTTGTAGGTGCCGCGCTCGGGAGAGACATGAAAGCTCGCGGTCTTTTCAGTATGGAAGGGGCAACGAGCCGTGTAGGTGCGGCCTGCTTTCTTTAGCGTCACATACTGCCCCACCACGTCGGCAATATTTATCTTCTCTTTGATTTGCTGAGCCGGAGTGTCCATAGGTAGTAATAGTGTACTCCGCCGGCCTTATCCCATCGACTTGACAGAAAGACTAAATAGGAGTACAATTTAGCTCGAAATAGTAACGGGAGAAGATCGATGATGAACATTGTTGCTTATCTTTCTGGACTTTTGACAGGCGTCATTATCGCGACGCCGAAGGAAAAGCTCCTTGAGTTTCTTCCTTTCTTCATGTGAGCGTTTCCAACGCCAAAACGGCGGGACAAAAATCCCGCCGTTTTAATTTTTTATATTCTAGCGTTACGCTACCTTTTCTTTTTCGGTTTCTGCTGGCTCTGCAGGCTTGGGGCCAAACTTGGCGACCAGCGCCGCCTTAGGAGAGCCTTTGAAGCCCGTACCTGCTGGGATCAAGCGGCCGATGATGACGTTCTCTTTGAGGCCTTGGAGTTTATCCACTG
>VMFK01000045.1 GCA_007375995.1 Parcubacteria group bacterium Gr01-1014_56 | reverse complement strand
GACTCGCGCACCATCCTTGACCAGGGAGGTGCCGAAAAACTTCTTGGTGCTGGCGACATGCTGTATCTCTCGGGTGACATGGGCAAACCGGTGCGCTTGCAAAGTGCGTTCATCAGCGAAAGCGAAGTGAAGAAGGTTGTCGACTTTATCGCCAAGCACAATGAACCAGAGCTTCCGATCGACATCGGCGGGTCTTCAGGAAGCGGTGGTGAATCTTCAGGAAGTATGGTGAGTGGTGGCTTCTCGGAGGACGACAACGAAGTTGATGACAGTATGGTAGAGGAAGCGCGCAGGGTAGTAATTGAGAGCGGTAAAGCATCAACCTCGTTCCTCCAGCGCAAACTTAGCCTTGGGTACTCGCGCGCCGCGCGCATTATGGACATACTCGAGTCAAAAGGAGTAGTCGGCCCTCAAAACGGCTCGAAACCCCGCGAGATCTTTCAAAAGCCGACTGAGGTCGCATCGCAAAATAATGATGGGGTATGAAAAGAATTCTTTGGGTGATCGTTATAGTTGCCGTCCTTGGGTACGGACTTTTTGAAGCACGCAGGATCATCGGTGGCCCCACCGTCACGATAGATGCTCCGATTAACGGCAGTGCCACCTCTTCCACAACAGTCGCCATATCGGGAAGCGCCCGTAATATTTCCTTTCTGACGATAAATGACGCACCAGCATTTACTGACGAAAGCGGCCGTTTCTCCGAGCGACTTTCGCCACCGCCTGGATATGCTATATTCACGGTCGCGGCAACTGACCGCTTTGGGAGACGGGCCATAGCCCATGTGCACATTACTATATTAAATTTTTGTCCAACGTATGGCTAAAGAGAAGAAACCAGAAAAGACGCTAGGGTCGGGAAAGGATTCCAGCGCGATAGACGCAGCGATCCGCGACATAAAAACCAAGTTCGGCGACGAGGCAATAATGAAACTCGGTGACGCACCAAAGGTGGACATCGATGTCATCCCAACCGGCTCGATCGGTCTTGATTGGGCGCTCGGGATCGGCGGCTACCCGCGTGGTCGCATTATAGAAATTTTTGGTCCTGAGTCTTCAGGTAAAACTACGCTCTCGCTCCATGCAATCGCCGAGGCACAAAAGAAGGGGGGCGTCTGCGCCTTTATAGACGCTGAGCACGCGCTCGACCCTGAGTATGCAAAAAAAATCGGCGTTAATATAAATAATCTTTTAGTATCACAGCCGGACACCGGCGAGCAAGCACTTGAGATCGTGGAGTCGCTCGTTCGCTCCGGCAAGATAGATATCATTGTCATTGACTCTGTCGCTGCCCTCACCCCCAAAGACGAAATCGAGGGCGAGATGGGCTCCTCCCAGATGGGGAAGCAGGCGCGCCTCATGTCTCAGGCGCTACGCAAGCTCACTGCTATCACCTCCAAGTCCAAGACACTCATCATTTTCATCAACCAGATCCGCATGCAGATCGGCGTCATGTTCGGCAATCCTGAAACGACCACAGGAGGGAAGGCCCTCAAGTTCTATACTTCGGTGCGTCTCGATATTCGCCGCATTGCACAAATTAAAAAAGGAGAAGAAGTTGTCGGCGGCAGACACCGCGTTAAGGTTGTTAAGAACAAGATCGCAGCGCCGTTTCGTACCACTGAGTTTGACCTGCTCTACAACGAAGGAATATCTCGTGAGGGCGAGTTAATTGCGCTCGGAGAGCGCTTAGGAGTTATCCACAAGTCGGGCTCTTCCTACTCCTACGGCGAAGAAAAGCTTGGCCGGGGTTACGACGCAACGCGCACTTCCCTGCGCGAAAACAAGAAGGTTGCAAACGAAATCTTGCGAGAAATCAAAAAAGGTCTCGCTGAAAACGCCTCAGGCAAGAAGAGTTCTGCTGGAGAAGGATCTGATGAAGCTGGAGAATAGTGATCCGACTGCAAAGATAGCAACCAAAAGCCCAAGCTGAACCAGGAGTGTCGTGCCGGTTACTGCCGACTCAATGAACACAAGGATGCTTGGAAAGCCGTCGCGAGCGACGGAAGAAAAGTTCTCAAGCACGTGTGGCACAGACACCAACTGCGAAATACCAAAAAGAGAGAGTATAAGTGCGTAATATACAACCGCCTGGAAGCTTAAGAGCTGACGCACAGCATAAATAACCGCGACGCTCGCCATAACCTGTTGTTCTATACTGCTTCTATTTTCTTTGGTCATATCTCTGTTGTTATTGTCTTAAATACCTCTCTAAATTCTTTTTTCGCACGGTGGACCCTGGTCTTAATCGCCCCTACCGAGACTCCTTCTGCCTTAGCCATCTCTTCTTGTGACTTTCCTTCTATAAAGAAGGAGCTGAGCGCCTTGGCAAATACCGGCGACATGCGCGAGAGCACCGAGGCCACTTCGTCCATCACTTCCCTTTTTTCGAACTGCCTCAGCGTCTTGTCAGGGATAATATTCCAGATCTCTTCATCAAGCTTGGTCACCCTAGCCCCTTGGCGCTTAAGGCGAGTGTAGTGCGTCAGCGCAGTGTTGATAAGGATCCGGTACCCCCACGAGGAGAAGGTTGCTCCCTCAACGGTTTTAAATTTCTTCGCGTTGAGATAAATCTTAGTGAACGCTTCCTGCACGATGTCCTCTGCCGCTTCTTCTTCATGCACTATGGAGCGGGCTTTGCGCATAAACGCCTCCTCGTATTTGCGCACCAAGATCGCAAATAGCGAAGGGTGGGAGACTGAAGCCGCGAGAAGCTCCTCGTCGCTCCTCTCCTGTACTTCCCCCTCTAAACCGAGGTAGTTGGTCATACTCACAGGATATATCATGTGCGGCACTCTTTACAACACGCTGGAGAGCAAAGGGTTTCAAGCACGTTATACTAAGGGGAATTGGTATGGAGCGTTTAATCAACCTCGCATATGCATTGTTTGGCGTGGTGTTTTCTATAATCGGCATACTGACACTCTTGACGGCCGCGGAGGGGTGGCACGCTACGGGGGTGATCTTGTGGGGAGCGCTCGGTTTTATCCTGCTTGATGTAAGCGCAGCCTATGGTTTCTTCCTGCGTGCACAATGGCTACTCCCCGGCTTTATGCTCAATGCACTGGGGATTTTGGCCCTATGGTTTCTTGATCCAGTTTCTCTGAGAGCGAACATCGCCTTGGGTGGGGCGAGTGCGCTACTTCTTTTTCTATATTTTACAAAAAACCAAACGAAAAAGACTCCTGGGTGGCAAGGAGTCGCTTTTGTATTGCTCTGGGGTATGGTCTTTTTTTATTCACTTTTCCATAATTGACACATAAAAAGAAGAGTATACTTACACTTATATGATACAAACAGTAGTGTCACAAAAAATAAGCGCTTTTTTAATTGCGGTTCTTATTATCTCTCTCCTGCTTGGTGCTCTCCCTCAAAAAACGCAAGCAGGCCCGGTCGCCATTATCGTGGCAGTGGTTGTGACGGCCGTAGCGGGGGCGGCAGTATATGATTATGTTTCTTGTAATTTAAATCTCCTCTTTGGAGGATGTGGAAACGGCAATGCGGGGGCAGGTGGAGGCTCCGGTGGAGGTTTAATTGGTGGGACATCTAATAATAGTAATAGTCTAGGAGGCGGCAACAATAGCGGCAATCAACCCGGCAATACATTCCCTCTTGCTCAGCCGTGTTCAAGTGCCGAGGCAAACAGTTGCGGTATGCGCGGAAATGGATTCATGGTAAATGGCGTTTGCAATGCAACGCCTCCGCCAAACAGCTCCTGCCCTCTGCCCTCTTTTGGAAGTTTTTCTGCGGACCCCTCAAGAGTGAAGAGCGGCAATACCACTTCACTCAATTGGAGTGTCTCCAATGCAACAGTGTGCAGTATATCGGGAGGAGGTCTCTCGCTCTCTAATCTCGGGATCTCTGGGACCAGGCAGACAAATGCCATCACTCAAAAAACTATTTTTACTCTCACGTGTCAAAACGGCGTTGGCGGCCCCTCAAGTTCTAAAGAAGCGACCGTTAGTATTGTTCCGACTTACGAGGAAATCTAACCTGAGCGAATGCTGCATACAAGAGCGATAGGGCAATAAACGCGTACACTGCCGAGAGACCCCAATAACTATATTGGGTATGGGTTTTGTATCCCAGCACAATCTCCCCTCGCACCTCCCCGCTTGTGCTAAACGGCAGCATAGTTTGGATCGAACCATCAGCGTTTATGACCGCAGAGGGTCCTATAATATTGCCTCGAATTGTCGGGATGCCGTTCTCTGCTGCGCGATACCTTGCAGCAGCAAGCGCAAAATTTGCTGAGAGATCATTTGGAAACATAGAGTCAGAGCCGAGCGCGAGCAAAAAATCTGAGCGCAGCGATTCTCTCTGCGCTAAATCCGACTGATGGAGTTCTGAGCAAATAAGACACCCCACTCGGACATCCCCAAAGACCGCTTGATTC
>VMFK01000006.1 GCA_007375995.1 Parcubacteria group bacterium Gr01-1014_56 | reverse complement strand
AGTGTAATGGTGAAGAAAAGCATCATGCTGCAAGGTCAATTGTAGCACTTATCGGACGGCAGAAACAGTGACCGCCGCTACCTCAATACGCTCGCCGAATTTCTGCGTCGCTTGCGAGATAAGGTCAGCGATTGTCCGGGCGGGGTCTTTAATAAAGGCCTGTGCTAAAAGCTCCGCAACATCCCCCGGGCGCATAGCTGCAGCGTGCATGGCGATGTCGCGCGCGAGCGCCACGAACTCTTCATTTTTAGAGACAAAATCGGTTTCAGAAGAAAGTACAACGAGCGCGCCCACCTGCCCGGTGGTGTGCGTATAGGCTTGCACTGTGCCTGCGCCGAGTGTGCGGTCGGCCTTTTTACCAACAGAGGCTAACGCGCGCTTCTGTAGGATCTCAAGAGCTTTTGTCATGTCGCCATTCGCCTCCTCAAGCGCCTTTTTGCACTCCATTACAGAAATGCCAGTTTTGTCGCGCAGTTCTTTCACTACTTCTGGAGAAATTGCCATGAGAGATTAGGCGGACGCTGTATCTCCAGCTGCAGGTGCAGTCTTCTCAGGTGCGAGATTCGCTGCGTACACTTTTGCAATTTCATCGAGCACATAGGTGATGCTATCAAGCGAAGCGTCGTTTGCTGGTATAGGGTAGGAGATACCGCGAGCGTCGCAATCGGAGTTGAGGAGCGCAACAACTGGGATACCAAGCTTCTTTGCTTCTGCAACAGCGATCATCTCGTGTTTTGCGTCTACGATAACAAGCGCGTCAGGGAGTTTCGTCATGCCCCGGAGACCCCCAAACATGTTTTCTAGGTCAGTGATCTCCCTATCGATCATGAGACGCTCAAGTTTAGTAAACTTTGCAAGCTCGCCCTTCTCGCGCATTGAGGTGAGCTCCGAGAGGCGGGCAAGGCGGCGTTTGATTTCAGAAAAATTGGTGAGCGAGCCACCGATCCAGCGCCCGCTTGAGTACGGCTGGTTAAGACGCTCGGCTGCGCGCTTAAGCGCGCCTCTCGCCTCTGCCTTGCCTCCTACAAAGAGGACTACTTTGCGATCAGCAGCAAGTGATTTTACAAACGCGAGCGCGTTCTCCAGACACTCTGAGGTTTTTTCAAGGTCAAAGAGTTCAGTACCACCCTTTTGGCCAAATATAAAAGACGCGACCGAGGGGTGTCGGCGCGAAGGCGCATATCCAAAATGCGCTCCAACAGCAAAAAGCTTATCTATCATCTGGCTCTTTTCCATACTATTGAACGTATCGCCTAGAATATCACGCTTCTGGGCCCTGCGCAACGCTCTCAGGGTTTTCGGAAACTGCTTCCAATGCATCTAAAATCGGCCCTACATTGCCCTGAAATATACCAGGCAAGTTGTGCCAAGACTCTTTGATCCGATGGTCGGTAACCCGGTCTTGCAGGCTATTGTAGGTGCGGATTTTCTCCGAGCGGTCAGCGGTGCCGATCTGCTCTTTGCGGTTTGCGGAGAATTTAGCGTGCTCTTTTTCCTCCTCGAGTGCCTCAACCTTAGCGATAAGCACGGCCATTGCCTTCTCTCTGTTTGCTGACTGCGAACGCTCTGAGGTTGAGCGAGCATCAAGGCCGGTTGGGCGGTGAATCAGGCGCACCGCGGTCTCGACCTTGTTGACGTTCTGGCCTCCAGCGCCACCCGAGCGCGAAAACTCCATGTCGATATCCGCGGGGTTAAGCTCGAGCTTGTGTTTTTTGCGGATCGGTAAAATCGCGACTGAAGCTGTCGAAGTATGGATACGGCCGGACTTCTCCGTTGCAGGTACGCGCTGGATCCGATGCACGCCTGTTTCAAAGCGCAAACGCTTGTAGACATTTTTGCCGCGGATCTCAAACACGGCTTCTTTGTAGCCACCGAGGTCCGACTTTGACTCCGATAGTGGGCGGACACTCCACCGCTGCCCTTCGGCATAGGCGCGGTACATCCCTGCGACTTGCTCAGCAAAAAGCGCTGCCTCCTCTCCCCCGACTCCCGCTCGCACTTCAAGCACAATTTCGTTGGGGAATTCTTCCTCCTCTTTGTCCCCCTCAAGTATCTCGTCCATCTGCTGAAGTAGTGTTTTCTTTTGGTTCTCAACACGATCAAGATCGTCCTTTGCGAGCTCACCAAGCTCTCCTTCAAGCGCACGAATTTCAACCTCTTCACTCAAGAGGCGCTCGTATTCAACTGCTAGAAATGCAGTTTTTTGATTTTCCTTGTATTTTTTTATGTCCATCTACTTCGACTTGCTTTTCTTAGTCGATGCAGCTGCGCGCTTTTCTTTCAAAGCTTTAGCAGAAGAAGAGCGGGCCTTGAACTTCTCGACACGGCCGGCGGTGTCCATAAGCTTATCGTTACCGGTGTAGAACGGATGGCACTCTGAGCAAATTTCCACCTTGATTGACTCCTTCGTTGAACCCACGGTAAATGCGTTGCCACATACGCAAGTGACTTTAGCTTGAGGGAAATATGTCGGATGCGTCTCCGTTTTCATGCCGTCACAGTAGCATGAAAGATCTGCTCTTGCAAGCCGCGCCGTTTTAGAGACTGCCCAAGAAGTCGATATTGTTTTGGAAGGTTTGCGCTTTGGCAACCACTGAGTCGCCGTAGGTATAGTTGCGCGGAGAGCGCGTGTCGCAAGAGCGGCCTGAATAATATTTACAAGCAGCGTTACGCTCAGATGAGTAGGTCTGCCCTGCAGCGCCCAAGTCTGCCAAATATAAAGCTGTTGCCATAACCGCGTCCCCCGGATTCCACGGATTGGGGGTCGACACTCCAAGTGCCGCCCCGAGCCGCGTGCTATACAACTGCCAGGTCGAAGGAATAAATTGTGAGGGGCCCATTGCTCCGCCATAGCCGCGGCTGGTTGAGTAGGTAGGACTCAAAGGACATGAGACAGGCGTAGTTGACCACTCAAACCCGAGCGTAGTTGCCAGAGTGCTAAACGGCTCGGTGTCGCGCGGTGCCTTCATAACTTTTTGAAACGGTGTACCGGTGTTCTTACCCACGCCGTTCCCTGTTGAAAGGTCTTTTACGTAACAAGAGCCGATGTTTTTGCCGAGGTCAGACTCCTGCGAAAGGATAGCGAGGATCATCGCGGCACGGACACCGGTTTTTTGCGAAGCGGCCGTGGCATACGTGAGCGCCTTTTCAAAAGAAATCCCTTGTGCATCGCGCAAGTCAAACAGCGCATTGCGGATCTCTTGCGCACGCTTCTCGCGCTCGGCCAAGACCTGGGCGTAGGTCTTTTCCTCATCCTTGGCGATAGCGAGGAGCTCTTTCTTTTGGTTTTGATTGTTGGTGATCACGGTCTTCTTGACCTCGACGTCGTGCTTGGCGTCAAGCTCCTGATTCTTTTTAGTATCAAGTTCACTGCGCTCCTTTTGCGTTTGTGTGCGGGTCGCACGGATCTCTGAAAACTGCGCATCAAGGTCCCGACTAATGTGGTCTATCAAGTCCGCATCAGAAAAAAATTCGGAGAGGTTTTTAGAAGAAAACGCAAGAAGCGCCAGCGGCAACATCTCGGTCTCGTTCTTTTGTCTGAGCAACTTCGCAAGCGACTCATGCCCAGCCTCAAGACGAGCCTCTAGCGTAGAAATGGTTTTTGTTTTTTGCTGGATCTCGCTGCCGAGCGCGGTTATGGTGAGGCCACGCTGCTTTATCTCTGTTTGCGCCTTTTTTATCTGTGCATCAAGCGCTGTTACGTCTCCCTGGAGAGTTTTTTTCTTAGTGCGGGTATCGTCGAGCACCTTTTGCCACTGTAAAATCTCTGCCTGAAGCTGGTCGTACTCGGCTTGGAGCTTTGCCTTCTCGTCCGCTGAGAGTGCTTGGGCATATACAGAAGTTTGATTCAAAGGAAAATAACCTCCGAATCCAAAGAGGAGCCCCAAAACAAGCACGAGCATATAGCGCACGCCACCCTTCATGTAATCTATATTGTATCAGACGGTGGGTACGCTAAAAAATTACCCGAAAAAAACGCTTTTATATAACAAAAAAGAGACTTGCAAGAAGGAAGCTTCTTACTCTTTCTTTTCTTTTGCTGCTGGGGTGGGCGGAGCAGTGCCTGCTTCACCCTCTTCTTCTTTCTTGCCGCGGTCCTCTGAGATCTCGATTGCGGAGATATCTGCGGCAACTTCCTCAACTGGCTCTTCTTTAGCGACGTCGATCATGGCAATAACCTCATCCACGTCAATCGAAATTTGTGCAGCTGCAGGGATTGCCAGGTCTTTGACCTTGATTTGGTCTGTAAGTTCAGCTAGTTTTGAAATATCAACCTTAAATGAGTGTGGAAGGTCTTTAGGCTGACAGGTGATCTCAAGCTCGTGCATAACCTTAACCAAAATACCACCAAGGTCTTTAACTGCCGGGGACTCGCCAATAAACTCAAATGGGATAGCGACAGTAACTGTCTGACCCTTCTCGATCGCATAAAAATCCGCGTGTATAGACACGCCAGTGACCGGGTCAACTGTCACTTCCTGGATAAGCGCATCTTTGTTTTCGCCGAGGCCTTGGAGGGTGATCACTGTTGACTCGCCTGCCATATGGAACAGCTTTTCAAACGCTTTGCGCTCAACCACGATAGGCGTCGATTCCTCAGAGCGGCCATAAACCACAGCAGGAAGAAGCCCTTTTTTGCGGAGTGCATGTGGCTTAACGGCGATGTCGCGCTTTTCGATCTGTAGCTCCATAGCCCAAATACTCTAACCTGTTTTTTTAGAAAATACAACCCGTCTCGACTTGGCGCCGAGCCGAGGCGGAGCTTCTATTGTCCCGCAAAGACGCGCAGTTTTTGTGCGACAAACTGCTTCATGCTCTCGACCGCTGGAGTAAGGAATTTATATGGGGCTACTTCGTCGGGATTATTTTTAAATGATTCTTCTATCCCCTTGCGATATGCGACGCGAAGTTCAGTATTAATATGTACGATTGCTACACCCACCTTGATACACTCACGTATCTCCTCTTCTGTATTGCCTGATGCGCCATGAAGCACAAGCGGGATCCCGACTGCATCAGCAATCTCCTTCACCCGCTCTGGGTGGAGCCTAGGCTCTTTGGCAAATTTGAGCATGCCGTGGATATTGCCGACAGCCGGAGCGAGACAGTCGATACCAGATGCATCAAGAATGTGTTTGGCGTCCTCGGGTGTCGTGAGATTTTCGGGAGAGACGCCTTCGGGGAGTGCGTCTAGGAGTTTTGATGAGGTACCGATATATCCGAGCTCACCTTCCATAACGACATCGCGTCCACTCGCGCGCGCATATTTTACACACGCCGAGAGCATAAGTGCATTTTCCTCAAGTGGTAGTTTTGACCCGTCGACAACAACCGAATCAACTCCTGCAGAAATCGCACGCTGCACTTTTTCAACACTGTAAGTATGGTCGGCATTTAAAAATATTTCTACGCCCTCCCTGCGGTAGATGTCTACCAACGCTCGTGCGTGCGACAAATGGAAATAGCCGCGCTCGCCCTCTGAGAGCCCAACAATCACCGGGAGGCCGCTCTCCTTTGCCGCCTCAGCAATAGCACGTAATTGGTTAGAGTCTGAAAAATTAAAATGCCCGATCGCCTGTCCCGCTGCTCTAAAGTCTGTAATCGTTTCGCGCAGCGTTCTCATAGATACATATAGTATACTGCACGTATGGAAAACCGGCTTCAGTTCCTTGCGGTGGGCGACATTGTGATTGATGCATTTATCCGCCTCCATGACGCACAAGTGCACTGCAAAATTAATAGTGAAGAGTGCGAAATCTGCATGCGGTGGGGCGACAAAATCCCCTACGAGTTTGCTGAGGTGGTGCCGGCGGTTGGCAACTCCGCAAACGCTGCTGTAACTGCCGCTAGGCTAGGTCTCAAGTCGGCTCTGCGGGCATATGTCGGCGACGATATGTACGCCACCCAGTGCTACGCGGCGCTTGAGATCAACAAGGTCGCCCTCGACTATATGGAAAAAGTGCCTGGCAAGCAGACCAACTATCACTATGTACTTTGGTTTGAGGCACAACGCACTATCTTAGTTAAACACGAGAGCTTTGACTACCAGGTGCCAAACTTAGAGACCGGACCGGAGTGGCTGTATCTCTCCTCGCTCGGTGAGAATTCTCTCCCCTACCACCGTGCGCTGATGGAGAAGCTAAAAAGTTGGCCCGACACCAAGCTCGCGTTCCAACCCGGAACGTACCAAATAAAATTTGGCACCGAGGAATTGAAGGATGTATATAGCCGCACCGATATATTTTTTTGTAATAAAGAAGAGGCGGAGCGGATTTTAGGGACGCCTTCCGGCGCGACAGAAAAAGATCTACTTCTGGGCATACATGCGCTAGGACCCAAAAACGTGGTCATTACCGACGATACGCGCGGCTCTTCTCTGCGGAAGGAAGACGGCACGATGTTCCATATACCGCGCTACCCCGACCCACGGCCTCCCTACGAGATCACGGGCGCGGGCGACGCGCTTGCCTCAACAACGGTTGCGGCGCTCGCGCTCGGGGTACCTATTGAGGAGGCGGTGCGCTGGGGCGCAACCAACGCCTCCTCAGTGCTCCAGCAAATCGGAGCACAAAAAGGCCTACTCTCGCGTGAGCAACTTGAAAAAAATCTGAACTCACCGCCGAGTGAGTTTACAATCAAGCCGCTCGGTTAATAAGAGATCTCCGCTTGACTCTCAATTATAGCGGCAAATGCGTTTGTGACAGGGTTTGTCCCCCACGCCGTTTGTACAATCACGACGACGGCCCACAACGCACAACTTGCAAGAAACAATGTCCCGAGCCACGAATTTACATTCGATTTCCAAATACTCCCTCTGATTGGGTCAAGCATATATAGATTATTTCGCTTTACCCCCGCTGGGGACCTTGCGTCTTTTTGCCCGACGGATCGCATCCACAATAGCTGAAACTCCCATGCCGTAGTGCTCGATCAACTCTTTTGGCTCTCCTGATTGGCCGAAGCGGTCATGAACCCCAATAAATTCGATCGGCACTGCACATGCAGATGAGAGTGTCTCCGCAATAGCGCTCCCTAAGCCTCCTGCAATCTGATGTTCTTCAACCGTAACTACAGCCCCCGCCTTTTTTGACAATTTTATGATTGCATCGGTGTCCAAGGGTTTTATTGTATGTACGTTTACTACCAAGACGGAGACCTTTTTTTCTAATTCTTTTGCTGCTAGAAGCGCGTTATAGAGAAGCGGCCCGGTTGCAAACACAATTACCTCCGGGTCTTTGCCCTTCCATACCTCAAGTATCTTTCCAAATTCAAACGGAGTCTCTTTTGTAGTCATGACCGGAGTGTTAGCGCGTGCAAACCGCAAATACACCGGGCCGGGGTAAACAGCGGCCGCAAGTGTTGCTCTGAAGGCTTCTTCGGCGTCGCACGCAGAGAGGACGGTCATGTTAGGTTGCACTCGCATGAGCGCAATATCTTCAAGCGCTTGATGCGTTGCCCCGTCGGGCCCGACCGAGAGCCCCGCGTGCGAGCCCGCTATCTTAACCGGGACTTGGTTTATCGAAATAGTGGTGCGGATCTGCTCGTTGTTTCTCCCCGGGCTGAATGTTGCGTAGGAGGTGATAAACGGGATCTTGCCGTAGTTGGCGAGGCCAGAGGCTACGGTCGCCAAGTTTTGTTCTGCAACACCAAGCTCAATATATCGCTCCGGATATTTTTCTTTAAACGCCAAAACTCGCGTCGACTCCGCTAAGTCGGCGCATAAAACCACCACCTCGGGGTTGATTTCGCCTAATTCCAAAAGCCCTTTGCCAAAGCCGTCGCGTGTCGGCTTTTCATCCGGTTTAGAGAAAATATTCTCAGCAAGTTTTGCTTTAGGATTTAGCATCTTTTTGATTTATGAAAACTCGTTTTCATTTTTATTCGTGTTCGCTTTCTATCTTGCCCTTCATGGTGCGCAGTTCGTGCAAGAACTTTTTTGCCTCCTCTTTGCTCGGCGCCTTACCATGCCAGGTGTAATCAAACTCGATCTCTTTAATGCCTTTCCCGGGGATCGTGTGCGCAATGATTACCGTCGGCTTTTCATAAATCGCCTTCGCTTCGTCAACCGCGTCAATTATTTCGCGGATATTGTGGCCGTCTATCTCGATAGCGTGCCAGTTAAACGCCTCATACTTAGCGCGCAGGTTTTCAAGCGGCATCACATGCTCGGTCATGCCGTTGATCTGGATATTGTTGCGGTCGATCAGTGCGGTTAAATTGTGGAGTTTGTTATTGCCAGCAAACATTGCCGATTCCCAAACATTGCCCGCGTCCTGCTCCCCGTCGCTCATAAAGCAGTAGGTGCGGAACTTCTTTCCGTCCATCCGAGCGCCGTATGCATAACCTGCGGCCTGGCCTAGCCCTAGCCCCAGTGGGCCCGAAGTGGTCTCAACACCAGGGAGTTTTGTGCGCTCGGGGTGACCTTGAAGACGTGTGCCAAACTTGCGCAAGGTCAGGCACTCCTCAATGGGAAAATATCCTGCGTGCGCCATCGTAGCATATCTAACCGGCGTGATGTGACCGTTACTTAAAATAAGCCGGTCGCGCTCGGCCCAGCCTGGGTTATGTGGATCATGTTTAAGGATTTGAAAATAAAACGTGGCAAATATATCCGCCATGCCAAGCGGCCCCGCGGTGTGGCCGGAGCGAGCCGCAACCAGCATCTCTATTATTGTCTCGCGGATCAGTCTAGCTTTCTCCTCGATAAATACTATTTGTTTTTCAGGGACCAACATACTTTTTAATCTTTTTGCGAATTTGCTTCACGCTTCAGTGCTTCGAGAGCAGCAAGTGGGTCATCCGCCCCAAAGATCGCGGAGCCAACGACAAGCCGGTTTGCTCCTGCGCGAGCGAGCGCACGGGCATTCTCCATCTTAACAGCTCCATCGACTTGAATGATGAGGTCCGGATAGCGTCGCCGTAAGCGCTCAATGAGCGGGATAGCGTGGTGGTCAAACGGTTGACCTTGAAACCCCTCGTGCGCGATCCCCATCACTTGCACATAATCAAAGAGTGTATCAAAGGAGTCGAGTACGTCCGGCTGCATTGTGGGAAGCAAAGCTAAACCGGTAGTGATAACATACGCGCCAGTTTCTTGACGCAGTTCAGCGAGAGCGCGAAGCCCCTCGACTGCTCCGTGTGCGTTTGCATGCACTATTATCCTGAGTGCCCCTGCATGCGCAAAATTTAAAACTGAGAGCTGTGGATCCTCGATCATGAGGTCAAATTCATAATCCTGATCCTCCCAAAACGGGAGTCCGTGTTCCTCGGAGATTATTTTCTCAAAACTGCCAGAATCGCGGTACGGCCAGGTTTTATTGTGCGCGAACTGTCCGTCAACCACATCAATCTGTATAGTTTTTGCTCCCGTACGTACCTGAGCTACATGAGTCTCTAGGTCGGCAAACGATTTTGGGAGTATTGCTGGAACAATTTCGACATTAGACATGATCAATTTTTTTAAGCCGCCGCACGTGACGCTCTTCGCCACTAAACGGAGTTGTAAGCCACATCATGACAACGCGTTGTGCCTCCTCAATTGATACAAACCGCGCACCAAGCGAGAGGATGTTCGCGTCATTGTGTTCACGTGAGAGCTTGATGATTTCTTCTTGCCGGCCGTAATACACTGCGGCGCGCGCGCCAGGGACGCGGTTACACACCATTGCTTCTCCTTGCCCCGAGGCACCGATGGCGATCCCGAATGTGCCTTTATTCTGAGCAACTTTTGCGGCCATGGGTAAAAGATAATCAGGATAATCGTCTCCCGACTCATAGGACATCGGCCCGCCATCGTCTGTCTCTATCCCACGCTCACGCAAAAAAATGATGAGTGCTTCTTTGAGCTCATACCCAGCGTGATCTGATGCCACAAATACTTTCATAGTGATTTTATTAAGGCGAGACCTTGATATTTTTTGCCGCTGCTTTTACATGCCTAAGCAGAGTGTGTGCATACCCCATTTCGTTGTCGTACCACGCGAGTACCTTGACCAAGTTGCCCCCGACCACTCGCGTCATACTTAGGTCTGCGATCGATGCGTGCGGGTTACCGATAATATCGCTTGAAACAAGTGGTTCGTTGCTTACGGTAAAAATTCCTCGCCATCGCTCTTCCCTCGCGGCATCAGTAAGTATGGTGTTTATCTCCTCGGGGGTGGTGTCTCGTTTTGCAATAAACGTAATGTCAACAAGCGACCCCGCAACGACCGGTACACGCATTGCAATGCCGTCAAACTTGCCCGCCAACTGCTCATAGGCTTTGGTGACAGCAACCGCGGCACCGGTTGAGGAGGGCACTATATTAGCGGCCGCGGCGCGGCCGCGCCTCATGTCGCCCTTGGCCGGGGAGTCCACTATCGACTGCGTTGCGGTATAGGCGTGCGTGGTATTGAGGAGCGCCTTTTCTATCCCAAGTTTCTCATCCAAGATCGCAATCAATGGTGAACTTGCGTTTGTGGTGCATGAGGCGTTCGAAGTAATTTGGCAAGTTGAGAGCTTTTCTTCGTTCACTCCCACAAGCACCGTCGCTCCATTAGGTGAGTCGTCTTTAACGGGTGCGGTAATAACTACATGTTTTGCCCCTGCGGTTAAGTGTGCACTCGCCTTCTCATACGTATCAAAAACACCGGTTGATTCAATTGCAACATCTATATTGAGTGACCCCCACGGAAGTTTGGTCGGGTCCTTCTCGCTTACAAAATGAATGTTTTTAGCGCCCACAATGAGCTGGCCATTTTCTACACGCACCTCTTCGCTTAAGGTGCGGTATACGCTGTCATATTTGAGGAGATAGGCTAGGGTTTTTGCATCGCCTAGGTCGTTAATGCCAACAACTTCTATCTCAGGGTCGCCGAGTGAGGCTCGAAAGAACGCACGACCAATGCGGCCAAAACCATTGATACCTACCCGTGCCATGTGTTAATTATAGCATCAATTTTTCGCCTAGATTTTCTTAGCGAGTCTTCGCTGTTGGAAATCCAAGTACCCTTGGGGTGTGGTTAATGCTATACTGTAAAAAAAGAAAACATATGCGGAAGACTTTCTGGAATAATACTCGGTGGTATGTAGCAATATGTATCGCCCTCCTCTTAGGTGTTGCCATAGGTACCTATTGGCAGCCGAAAACGAACGCTGGTGCACTGCCAACCTACTCTGCAGATGTAGATATCTTTGGATATCAGTATAAATTCATTAACCCACTACTTTTTTGCAGTGACCAGGAGTTGAGCAAACTGACCAGTGCAACCGCACAAAAAATTGAAAAGGATGTAGAAGATTACATAGATAAAATGAAATTAGAGGGGAAACTCTTGGATGCAGCAATGTATTTTAGAGACCTTAAGTCAGGCCCCTGGGCACTCATAAACGAAGATCTATATTCGGCTCCGGCAAGCTTACTTAAAGTTCCGCTCGCACTCAGCATATACAAGCACGCAGAGGTAGCTCCGGGCTTTCTTTCTAAAACCATTCTGTTTGAGGCCAGCGAGGATTTTAATGTCGGGCAATTCTTTCAATCGTCGGATAAAGCTTTATCAGGAAAAGCCTACTCGATCGAGGAGTTAGTAAAATTCTCGCTTATAGACTCCGACAACAACGCCACCTACGCGCTCACCCAGCTCCTCAACCAAGGCGACTTGGAAGAGTCCTACACGCGCCTGGGTATTACCTCCCCGGACGGAAAAACGGGCTCATACAGCATGAAGGTGCGTACGTATGCGTCATTCTTTCGTATCCTCTACAATGCTTCGTACCTTGAGCGCACGGAGTCCGAGTATATTCTTTCTCTTTTATCTCAATCAAAATTCACGATTGGTATAGTAGCCGGAACTCCAGGGGGTACAACAGTCGCTCATAAATTTGGCGAAACGCGCTTTCCAAACGGAGATACGCAGCTCCACGACTGCGGCATTATATATAAGCCTGGGCAACCGTATCTGCTCTGCATCATGACACACGGGAACGATTTTAAAATACAGAGCCAAATTATCGCCGACATATCGCGTATTATTTGGAACATTCTTAAAGAGTAGTAGTGCCGCTACACCTCACCATTTCCACGTCCTCATGATCTCCGCAAGCCACAGATTGAGCTCTTTATAGGTAGTGACTTCATGCAGATACCCGTCGTGTATAAACCAGACTTCGCGGGTTTCGCCCATCAAGGCATTTTCGCTAAAAAACATCGTCGCACGGATGCCGTCTATAACTATATCGGTCGGCTCCTTCATGACGCCTGAGGGCACATCCATCCGAAAGCGATCCTGAGTAATTTGATCTTCTGTATAAGGAGTAATGAAAATCTGGAATCCTTTTTCGCCACTTTTGTCTTCAAACGAGACCGTATGCGCCCCGCCCTCTTCGTCGTACTCTGTGACCTCAAGCGTCGGTGGGTAAAAAAGAGAGAAGCCGTATTTCTCGTTTTGAAACTCAACAAATCCTTCTGGAGGATTGCTAGATAATGCCACGACACTCGCACTTGAGGTCGCGGCAGGGAGAGTCCATGAACCTACACTCACCTCGCTCTCTTGTAATGTAAAAAACCGCCAGCCCGCCAGTGCAAGCAGGAACCCCCCGAGTATAACTGCCGCTGTTGTTTTATTCATCATTTATCGAGCAGCTTATTGCAATCGCATTCCGCCAAGAAGCCGTATGCCGCCTCTAAGGCGGATAATACGGGGATTAGGAGTCGGCGGCTCCTTAACTTCCAACCCATATAGAATAACGTCAGTACCAGTGTTTGCCCGTATGAGCGTCGTGGTGGGTGCCACCATATCATAACTGATCGAACCTCGGAGATTGCTCGCTAAGGCTGAGTCATATAGTTCTGTAAAGCCCGATGGTGGAGATGACGCACCTCCCGCATTGCTTGCATAAAACTCTATAGCAATACTGGTCGCTTGATAGGCTGCCATTGTCGTCGTTGCGTCCCCCGTTGTGCCTGTGGAGCGATTAAAATTACTGAAGTCGATACCAGCCCCCGAAACACTCACAACAGCGATAGCTGTTTGTAGTGCGCCTGTACTCACTCCGGTGACGAGCATAGCGGCGGGACTCGCACCAATAACTTGGTAGAAAATCCTCCCCACGACGTTACCAGCGTCGACGCTAGAGTTAGAGATCTCTGCCCAGATGCCGCCAAGGTCGTCTGATATTGTTGGAGCGGTAGCGGCACCAGTACGTGCATATACCATAGCTAAAAGTAAATCGTTAGCAGAAGGCGTAAATGTTGTAGTTGCAGTAGTAGCGACCGCCAAACTACCTCCTGTCCCTCGCAAGACAGGAGTGCCGATTACGGCTTGGGCGAAGTCAATTAAGAAGAATATTCCTAAACAGGCGACGATAGCGAGAGCAAAGAATTTCTTTTTCATACGTTATATTGTCGGTGTGGATGTAGAGGTAGGCGTAGGTTCAACCGCGACGTTCGGGTTGACTACAGTAACAATACGTGTTGCAGTTCCGGTGTTACCTGCTTGGTCGGTAGCACTAAAGAGTACCGAGTGCTCGCCCGCTGCAGTGGTGTCAATATTTAGTTGGTCAATAGATATTGACGCTCCCCCATCAAGCGAAACAGTGAAGCCTAGATTTTGGTCGATATTGTCGGTGATGCTAGCCCCAAGATCTACATAACTTGTGCCAATATCGACAGTGGCTGGGTTATTACCACTCAATGTAATGACTGGAGCTTCAGTGTCAGATGGAGTTGTAGTGCCAGCTTGCGGTGAGCCTGTCGAACTCGTGTCATCTACTGGCGGTGTCGAACTGCCCGCACCTCCCCCTCTTGCTTGTCCTGAGCCTGTCGAAGGAGCACCGCTCGTGCCGGCGTTATCGAGAAGCAGTTGGAGCTGATCCTTAGTGACACATACATCCTCCAAACACAGCGTTTTTGCATTCACGGTATCGGCAGTAATAACTGTTGCGGTAATGTTGTCTGCAAAGAGGTCGCCAATTATTGCCACTTGTGCAATCAGACGATTGGTCACAAGGTTTGCAAACTGCACCGCCTTGGCAAAGGTTGTTGAGGCCAACTCACCGAGTGCATCAGTTAATGTCGCTGGGATAGTAAGCGCCTGCGTCCATGTGCTCGGGCCCTCGTCGGTATTCATCGCAAAGCCGACATTGAGCTCGACTAAGATTGAACCTGAGCACATAGGGGTTGTGGTCCCCTCTATCGAGGGGCACTGCACAGTTGAGGAGGCATCCGGCACATAGAGCGACTCTAGTGCCTTGCCGATAATAAACCCTGGCTTCGTCGCCTTCATACCTTGGCCCAAAAGAGACGAAGAGGTGATAGGGTCGCCCGGTTTAATCGCACCATTCTCGCTCGTGACATTAACTATTGCCCGTCCAGAGATTGCTACTTTTACAGTGCCCGCATAATCGCGACCCAGTGTCGTATGTGCAGTATTGTTGATGACCCCGACAAGCGTCGGATCATAAGAGCGCGCAGTAACCTTGGCTGAGGTAGAGGATGTTACGTCGATAGAGACAAGATTCCCGGGTGAACTTTCTATGTCGGGGGTGTTAGTTAATCGATAATTTTGAGAGATATTCGAGAGTGATTCCCAGTCATATATTACTTTTTCAGGCTCAGTAGACGCATAGGTACCCTGGCCAGAAGAGACTTCGACTTCAGGCACGTTGGGCGGGTCGTCCAACCAAAAACGCATCGAGTAGAGAAGCAGGCGCACACCCGCCGGAGCGCCCGCTCTGGTGTTAGTGTGCGTCATTGCATTTGCTACAGACACCGTAGGTGTGAGATTCACTTGGGGGATACTTTGTGTAACCGTTGTCGCAATATTGCCGTTTATGAGGAAGGTTACTTTATTTGCTGTGACCTCGATACGCAGACGCTGGGGCGAGGAAGTGCCCGTAGTAGTGAGGGTCGAAGTAGCAACGTTCGTATACGTCGCCTGACGAGTGCTCCCGTTGCGCACCACTGCGTACCAATTTTGTGCAATTGAATTCGGCGTAGTTGTCGAGCTTGATGCGATAAACCCAATAAATTGGTCCGGCTCGCGGCCGAGCACAGGAGTTGCAGTAACACTTGTACCGTTAAAACCAACCATGATGATGGAGGAAGAGGCGGCGACAGGGCCTCCGCCGTTGTTTGCGTTTGCTATCACTGCTTCAAGCACGGGGTTCTGATATGCCGGAGCAAATGCTAGAAGGGCGCGAACAGAACTACCCTGGCCTTGGGCCGTTGCGGCGCTTGCTACGGTCGAGAGCACTATGGGCGAGCCGGTGGCGTGACGGTTTGTTGTTGATTGTGATGCATTTGGCGCAAAAGTTGCACCGTTGGTGGTCGGCACAAACGCAAACCCGCCGCAGAAGTTTGGTACCAGTGTTGTTGCTGCAATGGCAGCGGTTTGGGTCATCGCTGGGAAGTCGCAGGCTACGTAACGCCAGGTTGAGTAAATACGACCCGCGACAGTAAATTGGTCACGTAGACCACCACTACCCCACGGCGATGTTGTGCCGATAGCGACGCGGGCAAAGTCCATAGTGCCGGTCGTAGTCGCCCCAACGTAGAAGAGCGGCTCCTGGCCAAACCCGCCGAGGCTGGTGGTTGCTATTACAAGCGCGGGGAATCGTTCGTCTGCAGCATTGTTAGTTTGGATAGAGAATTTTGCCCAAGGTGAGGTGGTGCCAACACCGACATTGCCATTTATTGCAAACGTCGTGCTGGCGATACGCGAAGTTGAGGAAGCAAAGATACCTGCCTGGGCCCAAATCGGTGAGGAAGTTGCCGCAGTGGTGGTGCCAAAGTTGTCGAGCCAGACAAATGGGCTACCGCCAGCACTGGTCGCGTCAGTACCACAAGAGAGGTTACCACTAGTGTCCGCTTTGACGTCGCAGGCTGTCGCATTGAGGCCCGAGACAATGAGGGCCGTTGTGGATGCGGTGCCAGAGACAGTAAGCATGGTGGTCGATGCGTACACAAAGTGCGAAGTAGAGGACGCAAAGATGCCATTTTGTGCCCAGATCGGGGACGTGGTTGCGGCAGTGGTGGTGCCAAAGTTGTCGAGCCAGACAAATGGGTTACTGCCGCCCGCGCCCTGTGCGTCAGTGCCGCAAGAGAGGTTACCGCTAGTGTCGGCTTTGACGTCGCAGGCAGCCGAGGTGAGTGTTGACACCCGGAGCCCGCCAGTTGCGACGTTTAGCCCGCCTGAAATGGTTGAGGTAGAGACCGACGAGAGTGTAAGCACGCCGCTATTGGAGACCGAGAAGAGTGTGGTGGTTGCGCTCGCTGTTGAGGAGCCAATAGCGAAGAGAGTTTGGTTTGTCTCGGTGGCGTTTGCATGCACCGAGAGTTTTGCAAACGGCGAAGTAGAACCAACACCGAGGAAGCCGCTGGAGGTAATGGTAGTGGTGCCAGTTGAGCCGAAGTATGCCGCGTTGAAGACAGCCAGGGGAGAGGTGGTTGCAGCAGTGATTGCACTTAGGACGGTTGGGTAGGTGAAGTCGCTTCCACCTCCGCCTGAGCCGCAAGCAGACCCCGTGCTCACGAGTGAGCCCCCTGTGAGGAAGTTGGCACACCCGGCAGCTTGCGAGGTGATAGCGAATGAGGTGGAGGTTGCTCCTTGGAGTGAGGTGTTACCTAAGACCGTGAGTGCTCCATTGGCGTTAAGTGTGCCTCCCACGTTGAGGACGCTTGCGATGGTTGAAGATGAAGTGACCGAAAGGAGAGTGGTTGAGGCGGAGATGGTAGAGATACCGGCAAAGCGTGAGGTGGAGGAGGCGAAGAGACCTTGGGTGAAGTTGATTGGAGTTGAAGTTGAGTTTACGTTTACACCAAAATTAGTACCGGGGGTGAAGGGGAAAATGTTTGCAAAATAGTCGGGGGCAAAGTACATACTGCTCTCGACAAACACCTCGATGAGTGAGGTCCCAGGGCCGGTATAATTCTGGAGCGCAGTAGCGACTGATCGTACCGTTGTGGTTGCTTTGGTACCGACACCCGATACTGAAGAAATAGTAATCGAATCACCGATCGCGATAGAACCGCCCTCAAGATTAACAAGGAGCGGCACACGTCCCTTGAGAGCAATTGCCTTGGCGTTGGCGATCCCCGAACCAAGGAGAAGGCCGGGAGAGCCTGAAACTATGCCGAGCGGCCGCTCGCCCCAACTCGCCCTTTTAACGGTGCTGGTGGCGGACGTATCAAGCGAAACTATCTCGCCGGTAGTAAGTGTTTCATCTAGTGTCGGATAGTTTTCTGCAAGGTCGATGTCGACTATAGCAGCGGTTGTAGCATAGATAGTACCGTTGGTTGTTCCGCAGTTGCCGGTGTCGCGTACACACAGCGAGCCTTGGATAGAAACTGTTGATATAGGAGTAGTAGTAGCGAAACCAGTTTTGACTGCAAAGTTAATGATGTCGCCAGCTTGACCAAAGGTAAGTGTATTTGCACCCTGGCCGTGGATGGTCGAGGACTCTTCAAACACGAGGTTCGAGGCTGCACCTACAGCGCCAACGATGACATCCGAGGTGTAGCCGCTCCCGACGGTCACTACTTCTGCAGCTGAGGTAGTGTCAATGCTAAAGAGTGGCCGTGCGGTGCTTGAAGTCGCTATCGTCCATGCATAGGGTGAGTTGTTTTTGATCGTTGAGGTTGAGTTGCCCCCGTAGTTAAATAGTGCGCCAGAGGTAACCCCACCGTCGTAGGTAACCGAGAAGAGCGTCGCGGTTGAGGAGCCGATAACAAACGCTGGGCCCGAGATGCCGCTTGGGTTGACCGAGAGCAAGCCCCACGGCGTCGTTGTGCCAATGCCAACACTCCCGACTGAACCGTCATAGAAGAACGGCGAGACACCTGCATTGCCAAAGCGCACTGTCGAGGAAGCGAAGAGCCCGCCTTGGAGTTGGAGTGCTGTTGAAGTCGCACTCACCGCCGTTGCGCCAAAGACGCCCGGAGTAAAGGGATAAGAGCCACCCCCGCCAGTTGCATCAGTACCGCAAGAAAGGACACCTTGTGTGTCAGCTTTGACGTCGCAAGATGCTGCATTGAGGCCAGAGACAATGAGGGCCGTGGTGGAGGCAGTTGCGGCCGTGATCATTGTGGTAGAGGCATATGGCAGTACGTTTGCACCAGTTGCGGTTGAGGTGATGATGCCGGAGAGGTTGAGTGTGCCGAGTGTGGCACCTCCCACTGCGTTGAGCTGTCCTGTGATTGTTGATGATGCCGAGACTGAGAGCGCAGAGGTGGTAGCGCCTGTCGCAGTGAGGTTGGTGAAGAGTGCGTTAGTCGAGAAGAAGTTAGTTGAAGTTGCGTTAGTTGCAGTTGCATTGGTAACGGTTAAGTTGTTGCCACTTTGCGTGAGGAAGGTGAGTAAGCCCGTGTTTGATACTGACAGTAAGGTGGTGGATGCTCCTGTGTTACTGGTCGAACCGATGGCGAAGAGGGTTGTTGCTACTGAGGTGGAGGCAGCATGGATACCAAAGGTAGCGAAGGGTGTGGTGGAACCGACCCCAACTGATCCAGCAAAATATGCGTTCCCCGTTGTCGTCGCACCCCCCGAAATGGTGAGCCCTCCTGTTTGGGAGCCGTTGCCGATTGTGGAGGAAGCAGCGGCTATGATGCTTTGAATGGTGGAGGTGGGGGTGAGGTAGGTGCCTGTGATCTTCCAGTCTTTGAAGGTGGAGAGGGATGTTGCAAGAGAAGAAGAAGACACCTTCTGGTTGAAGAAGTTCCAGTCTATGGAGGAGAGGTAGCCATCAGCTCCGGAGCCTGATTGTGAGATCGAGAAGACACCGGTGCCTTGGTTGTAGGAGAGCGGTGCGGTTGCGGAGATGGAGGAGGAGCCGAGGAGACCAAGTGATGAAGTTGCAGTAAGAGTGTAGCCACCTGCTGAGTTCCCTACCAAGAGGTTTCCATAGGATGGGAGTGTGCTGATGCCGGTACCACCGTAGACGGTGGAGAGAGTGGAGGTTGCGGAGACTACTCCTGCAATGGCTTGCAGTGGGCCGGTGAGGGAGCCGACGGTGAGGGATGAGAGTGTGCTTGCTCCTGCGGTGAGGTTTCCTAAGGTTGCACCCCCCACTGCATTCAGTTGCCCGGCGATGGTTGTTGAACCGGTTGAGAGTAAGTTGGTTGTGGTGGCTGAAATGGTTGAGATGCCCGCAAAGCGTGAGGTGGAAGAAGCGAAGAGACCGCTTTGTGCAAAGAGCGCTGTTGAAGTGGCGGAGGTGTTGACGCCAAAGTTCTCAGTGGGGGTGAAGGGGAAAGAAGCACCACTTCCTGTTGCGTCTGTACCGCAGGAGAAGACTCCCGTATCCGACCACAAGAGTTTACTCGTTGAAGCTGCATCACAGTCACTCAGGCTTGCCCCATATGCTGCTGTCCCAAGGTATGTAGCAACGGCACTGTAGATACCGTAGTTAGTGTCACTTCCTGTTGCAGTGGCATAGATACCGTATGAGCTTGTTGTCCCCGAAGTATCACCAATACCGGAGAAGTATCCTCCATAGGTTGTTCTTGTGGCTGCAGTAT
>VMFK01000005.1 GCA_007375995.1 Parcubacteria group bacterium Gr01-1014_56 | reverse complement strand
TTTCTCATCAAGAGGCATCTGCCGTAAGTACTCAAGATATATTTGGTTGGACATGGTCGGAAAATATCGGTTGGGTTAGTTTTAACAATTCTCAACTTGCGGGATGTCCGTCCGGGACGTGTGAGGCGCGGCTTAACTTAACAAGCGGGCAAGTATCGGGATGGGCCAGGGCGTGTTCGGGAACTGTAAACGGCGACTGCACCGGAGCCACCAGAACTGACGGCTGGGACGGGTGGATTTCGCTCGCGGGCACTGGGTATGCCGTCTCTATGTTAGGGGGCGCTTCTTCCTACGCGTGGGGGAGCGACGTCGTCGGCTGGATAAATTTTAACAGCAATAGCAGCTCTTGCACCTCGACCGCCCCCGTATGCTCGGTCGACCACCAGTCGAGCAGCTACACCAACAGTGCGTGCAACTTAATCACCACCCAATGCGCACCATATCTCTGTACCGATACGACAGGTGCCTGCATTACCGCTCCTCCACCGAGCGGGTGCTTTAGTGTTGGTGTCGCTTGCCCCGGCAAAAAAACCGCTACTATACGAAAGGGGACTACCACCACTCTCTACTGGAACATAGCAGACGTAGCTTCATGTACGGTCTCGGGTAGCAACGGCGAGGGTGGCTCAGGTGCGGGGGCCTCGTGGAACGCTACCTCGCAAACAACAGGCGTTGTCACCTCTGCTATCCAGCAGAAAACTGTTTATACACTCACCTGCATCGGTAACGACGCCTCAACATTTATAGATACGGTAACGGTTAGTCTGATCCCAGTCTTTCAAGAGATATAATTTATATATATGACCACCACCAAACGCCTAACCGCACAGTTTCTCGTACTCACGGTAGCCTTTGTGCTTGCCCTCTCCGTCAACTACCTCCACGCCTGGACTTCTCCCCCAGCAAACCCACCCAACAGTAACGTTGCCGCACCTATCAATGAAGGCACTACCTCACAAACCAAGAACGGCATACTAGGAGTGAATGCACTTGCCGTTTTTGGCGACCTCATCCTCTCAGGTACTACCAACTACTTAAACTTTGGCACGGTTGCAGGTAGCTCCGGCTACGGGATCCGTAACAACAGCGGCACCATTGAGTTTAAGAACTCTGGTGGGGCGTGGGCAGGGGTTGGAGGGAGTGGGAGTGGGGATGTGACGTTTACTGGGACCGTCACCGCCGGCGCAGTAAAGGTAGGAAGCAGACAAGTATATTTGTGCCCTAATAATCCCTCAACCGTCGGCTCGGGCTCTTCTTGCGCTGGCCAGCTTACTACTATGAGCAGTTGTTCGTATGATTCCGAAGAGACCTTCAACAGCAATCAAGGAAATGTGAGAATAGTTCGCACTAATTCTCCCTGCACCGCAGTAAATCTCTATATAAATTAACCATGACCACCACCAAAAGACTAACCGCCCAGTTCTTAATACTCACAGTGGCTTTTGCGTTTGCTCTCTCTGTCAACTACCTCCATGCCTGGACCTCTCCTCCCGCAAACCCACCCAACAACAACGTTGCTGCCCCTATCAACGAAGGCACCACTTCACAAACCAAGAACGGCATCTTGGGAGTCAACGCACTTGCCGTCTTTGGCGACCTTATCCTCTCGGGCAGCACCAACTACTTAAACTTTGGGACTGTTGCAGGCAGTGCTGGCTATGGCATCCGCAACAACAGCGGCACGCTAGAGTACAAGAACAGTGGTGGCTCGTGGGGTGCATCGTCTGCGTCTTTCCCAAGCACAGTATCTTCACTTGAGGTAACCAATACTCTAACTGCAGGTACAGTGAGAATAGGAAGCCAGCAAGTATATGTATGTTCTGGTGCTACTCCTCCCAGAAGCCCAGGATACGATACGCTTACTTCTTCTTCTTGCGACGGTAATCTTACACCTAGGAGCCAATGCTCTAGTCAGTACGTAACAAAAAACGGAGGAGTATATTCTGTTAGCGCATCCTGCATCCCCCTAAATCTTTTCGTAAATTATCCATGACGACCACCACCAAACGCACTCTCACACAGTTTTTGGTACTCACAGTGGCTTTTGCCTTTGCCCTCTCCGTCAATTACCTCCATGCCTGGACATCACCTCCAGCAAACCCACCCAACAACAACGTTGCTGCCCCTATCAACGAGGGAACTACGTCGCAGACAAAGAACGGCATACTAGGAGTGAATGCCCTCGCCGTCTTTGGTGACCTCATCCTCTCGGGTACTACTAACTACCTCAACTTCGGCACTGTTGCTGGAAGCTCCGGCTACGGCCTGCGCAACAACAGCGGCACAGTGGAGTACAAGAACTCTGGTGGTAGTTGGGCGGGTGTTGGGGGGAGCAGCGGGGGGAGCGGTGGCTCGATTAGCACCAGTGGTGGCATACCAGCAGGCACAACGCAGACGATCACTCTTACTTCCGATTCACTCATTGTACAGTTCTTTGGTCCGTTTTCTGCTGGCGATATGGCGCAGACTGGCGGTTTTATTGTGAAGCAGGGAGGGATATGGAAAGCGTACTTAAGCGCATCAATTCGATATGCTTCATTTGATCTCACCACAACCGAGCAATGCTTGTTGAACAGTGGTATTGCTGTGGTCTGTGCGCGCCTTGATGCAGGTAATAATATGGTGGTTCGCACCGGCATACCTCCAACAGTCTTATATTATTTTGTCTTCGATAAGTAGGAGTATTAAGTGACAGGAGTAGTATATTCAGAAGGTTAATTAGAGCCACGGGGAGATATCCACACCAGCCCCTTGCCTAGGGTAGGGGGAGTGATAGATTTGAGGGTAACAGGGCACCGAGCGAAAGCTCGGTGTCCTCTCTCGTTTATTAAATTATTTGTAACTATCATGTCAGCGCAAAACACAGCAGCTCGCACGCTCCCTACAAAAATTTTTATGACCCTACGTATGTTTGCGGTCGTGTTTGCTCTTTTACTAGTGTATGCCGTTATGCCTGCCCCCGCTCATGCAGCGGCCTTAACTGACTCTCAAATACATGCGGTAACAGGCTTACTCAAATCTTTTAATGTTGACAGCGAGACTGTCGGCGCTATTGAAGCACAACTGCAAGGAGTTGTTGTGGTAGAGTCCGCCACTGTGAAAAACCGTACTACCGAGGCAGGCGCTCCTCGTAAGCCCCAGCAGGATACTAATAGTGGTGGTAGCGGGGGGTTTGAAAAGCCTCAATTTCCTGGCGCTTCGGCGTGTGGCCAGTTAATGCGCAATTTAAACAGGGGCGATCAAGGCGAAGAAGTAAAGCGCCTCCAAGAGCATCTCAAACAAACTGGCGACTTTGACCACGCAACCTCGACCGGCTACTTCGGCGAGAAAACCGAGATGGCTCTCAAGCGATTGCAAGCACGCGAGGGGGTTGCCTCCGGCGGCGACCCGTCAACCACCGGGTTCGGCGCGCTGGGCCCAAAAACTCGTCAAATATTGATGGCTCGTTGCAAAGGCGCTCTCGATCTCGGCCCCAATGCATCATCAACACGACCAAAAGATACTTATAACCCGTCTAATAAACCAGTGTGCACACTTATGGCAAGCAAGCAGCACATTGCTCTGGGCGAGAGCGTTACGCTCAAGTGGGAGAGCAAAGGAGCAACGTGGGCAAGCACGATGAGCGGGGAGAAGGGCGAGCCTAACGGTTCGATCACCCTGACGCCGACAGAGACAACAACCTACCTCAAGCTCGTCTATAACGCGACTGGCACGCAAAGTGCCTGCACAACAACTGTCGAAGTGGGCTCTACGACTCCTGCCGCAACACAAAAGGTGGTTATTGTGCCGACTATCATCGACCTCGGGCGGATCTTCTCGCTCATGGGTTCGGGGATGGCCTCAGTCATGGACGGCTACCTCTCGCTCTTTGGCCTCTCGCTCTAAAAAAATAAAAGTTGCATCTTTTGTACGGTTTGTTACTATGGCCTTAATGCAATAGGGCGGGCTTTCCTATGCTAAAAAGGTAGTGTAACGGGGCTTATAAAAGTAATTATTAATTGTTAGGTATTTTATTTATGGCAAATTTTGACAGGTCTAAGCCGCACATGAACGTAGGCACTATCGGCCACGTTGACCACGGCAAGACGACACTCACCGCATCGATCCTCCACACGCTCGACATGGCAAAAGGCCAGGGTTACAGCGCTCGTGTTGAAGGGGTAGATGGTATCGACAACGCTCCTGAGGAAAAGGCGCGCGGTATTACGATTGCGCTCCACCACTCTGAGTACGAGACACCAAACCGCCACTATGCGCACATCGACGCTCCGGGCCACGCCGACTACATCAAGAACATGATCACTGGAGCCGCTCAAATGGACGGCGCAGTACTTGTGGTTGCAGCAACCGACGGCGTGATGCCACAGACCCGCGAGCACATTCTCCTTGCAAAACAAGTTGGCGTACCGAAGGTTATCGTCTTTCTTAACAAAGTAGACATGGTTGACGATCAGGATCTCGTTGACCTCGTCGAAGAGGAAGTGAAGGACCTCCTCAAAAAGCACGGCTACACCGACGCTCCGGTAATCCGCGGCTCAGGGCTTAAGGCACTTGAGAGCAATGACCTCACTAATGAGTGGTCACAAAAGGTACTCGAGCTCGTTAACACAATGGACTCCTACCTCCCGACTCCAGTTCGCGAGACAGACAAGCCATTTCTTATGCCAGTTGAGGACATCTTCTCGATCGAAGGTCGCGGCACTGTCGTTACCGGTCGTATTGAGCGCGGTTCAGTTAAGGTAGGCGAGGAAATCGAAATCGTCGGTCTTATCCCGACAGCAAAAACCACTATCACTGGTATCGAGATGTTCAATAAGCAACTCGATCAAGGTTTGGCAGGCGACAACGCAGGTATCTTGCTTCGCGGTACGCGCAAAGAGGACGTACACCGTGGCCAAGTGCTTGCTAAGACCGGCTCGGTAACTCCACACACTGAATTTGACGCAGAAGTATATGTCCTCACCAAGGACGAGGGCGGTCGTCACACACCGTTCTTCACTGGTTACAAACCGCAGTTCTATGTCCGCACTACAGACGTTACAGGCGAGGTAACGCTTGCAGCAGGAACTGAGATGGTTATGCCAGGCGACACGGTGACCTTTAAGGTTAAACTCGTAGCGCCGGTTGCGCTCGAGGAGAAGACCCGCTTCGCAGTTCGCGAGGGAGGCAAGACTGTGGGCGCAGGTGTTGTAACGAAAATAACTGCGTAAGCAGACAACTAATTGTCTGCAAATAAAAAGTAATCAAAATGCCAGCTGAAGCAACAGAAACAAAAAAGAAGGCAGCCGCAAAGCCCGCAGGCGCAAAGAGTGCGCCGCGTGTGCGCAAGGCGGCTGCACCAGTTGCTGTCCAGCGGCTGCGCATCAAGGTGAAAGCCTACGAGCACAAGGTGCTCGACGCGTCGATAAAACAGATACTCGACACGGCGCTTCGCTACGATGCTAAGGTTGCCGGCCCGATACCGCTCCCAACCGAGATCAAAAAATATACCGTTAACCGCTCGACGTTCGTCTACAAAGATGCGCGCGAGCAGTTTGAGATGCGGATCCACAAGCGCGTTATCGACATCCTCGACCCTTCTCCAAAGGTCATCGAGGCACTCACCAACCTCTCCTTACCTTCAGGTGTCACGATAGACGTGAAGATGGCGTAGCGAAGCAGCGTCATCTTCACCGATAAAGAGGAATGGCTTCTTGTAGCAAGGACATTTTTACAAATAAAAAAGAATGGCGTTTTTGAAAACCCCCGGCCGAAAAGCCAGGGGATTTTTCGTATCAGTTGCATATTTTTTGAATATGTATACAGTACCCGCACTATGAATAATTCTGCTATAGCATAGTTATTCATATTTTGAAGATATGGGTACATTGGAGCGAGAAGTTCGCGCACACGTACGGCGCACAAAAATCAATAAGGCCATTATTGGTACTCTTGCTATTGGAGGTACACTTGCGGTCGCGGTTGTCGCTCCGAATGTACTTGCAGCAATGGGAAATCTTGCCCGACGTAATCAAAGTCAGAAGAGGCAAACTATCAAAAAGTCTTTTTCTAGACTTATTGGAAAGGGATATATCAAAATCGAAAATAACCAGGCACGTCTTACTTTACGAGGAGAACAGTTTGCAGCTCTACTCAACGAGGGGCGATTAGCTCTAAAAAAACCAAAACGATGGGATAGTAAATGGCGTATTCTTATTTTTGATATTCCTGAAAAACACAAACGCATCCGCGAACGACTACGTGTAACACTGATTAGTCTGGGCTTTAGCCGTTTACAAGATAGTGTATGGGTGTACCCATATGATTGCGAGGATCTCATTACGTTTCTAAAAATTGATTTTCGTATTGGAAAAGATCTCTTGTATATCATTGCAGATAAGATTGAAGGCGACTACTTTCTCAAAGAAAAATTTAGACTAATGAAATGATATATGAACAACTCAGCTATAGCATAGTTATTCATACTTGGAATCGTACTAAAAATAATCGTAATGAAAGTCCCTTCATGGGGGGATTTTCGGTGATACGATTGTGGAATGAAGTTACGTTTTGAGCGTCAGGCACAGCAGGCAATCAAACTTACTTGGGGCCACGGCCGGTATCTCGACCCGTGGAGTATTGTGCATCTTTTGACCGGCCTCTTGTTGGGCATAGTAGGCCTGTGGCTTGGGCTCTCTTTGTGGTCAACAGTTATCATTACCGTGGCGCTCACTTCTTTGTATGAAGGGTTTGAAATGCTACTCGGTATTGTTGAAGATTGGCAAAACTCACTCCTCGACGTACTTATTGCCGCGATTGGAGTATGGGCTGCTTATACGCTACTTAACACTGCCGAATTCTCGACACAATTTATTACTTTTATGGCGGTAGGAATTTTAGCCCTCACACTCCTCTATGCAGGTTGGCGATATTATCTCCGTCATCGAATGCAATAGGTGTTTGCATAATTTTCGACTCTAGGGTATATTCTTTGGGACTCTCGAAATAGGGTTGGCCACGTCCCCTCGGGGACCAATAGACAACATAGCGGGGAATACCCCGATATAACTGTCGCTCGCTCGGAAAAGAATAAATTCTTTTCTCTCACTTCGCTAAGTTATGAAATTCATCCTTGGAACAAAGGGCAAAATGCTTACTGTATATACCGAAGACGGTCGGGCTTTTGCCGCTACTATCATCAACACTTCCCCAGCAACTGTTACGCAGATAAAAACGGAAGAGAAAGAGGGTTACTCCGCAGTGCAGATAGGGAGCTTTGAGGGTAAAGAAAAACACATCAACAACGCACAGATCGGGCACGCTAAAGGTAAGGCACTTAAAAATTTTAAAGAGCTTCGTCTCAAAAACGGCGCTGTCCCCGATGTTGAAGTCGGCGCAATAGTAGACCTCTCAGTATTTACAGTAGGGGAGAAGGTAGAGGTCTCAGCAATTTCAAAAGGTAAAGGGTTTGCAGGCGTTGTTAAGCGGCACGGTTTCCACGGCGGCCCACGCTCACACGGCCAAAAGCACTCCGAGCGTTCTCCAGGTTCTATCGGTGGTGGGGGCGGGCGCGCGGGTGGCCGCGTTGCAAAGGGCATGCGCATGGCAGGCCGCTTGGGCTCTGACCGCGTGACGGTTCGCAACCTCCCGATCCTCCAAATAATCCCAGAGACAAACGAGCTCGTGATCGCGGGCGCAATCCCAGGGCGCAAAGGTACGCTTGTTGAGATTAAAGGAACGGAATCCCGTTAGAAGGTCTTGAATATAAATATGGAAACTCAAACTAAAATAAAAGAAAAAATTTCTAAGCCTTCTAACGGGATGGAAACAAAGATTTACAACAAACAAGGCAAAGAAATGGGGACATTTAACCTCCCTGAAAATATTTTTGGCCTGCCTTGGAACGGCGACTTGGTACACCAGGTAGTTGTTGCTATGCGTGCAAACAACCGCACACCTATTGCGCACACCAAAGACCGCGGCGAGGTGCGCGGTGGCGGCAAGAAACCATGGGCCCAAAAGGGTACTGGCCGCGCGCGCCACGGCTCCTCTCGCTCTCCGATCTGGAAGGGCGGCGGTGTTACCCACGGCCCCCGCAAGGACAAGTCCTATGCGCAAAAAATCAACCGCCAGGCACGCCAAAAGGCGCTTCTTGTCGCGCTCTCACGCAAATTTAAAGACAATGAGATCATTTTTATAGACTCGCTCGAGATGAAAGCTCCTAAAACCAAAGAGGCAAAAGCTATTTTGACAGCACTCTCTCAACACCTTGGCGGCTTTACTAAAAAGAACAACGTAGCGCTTATCGCACTCCCGACCGCGCATACGCCAACACAAAAGAGCTTCGCAAATATCGGCAACGTTGCTACGGTAGAGGTGCGCAACTTAAACCCAGTATCAGTACTCTCGAGCAAATACCTCGTGATTGCTGACCCAGAAGCAGCAATAAAAACGCTTGGCGCTAAGCGCGTAGTTAAGAATAAATAATATGAAACACGCTTCTCACATACTTCTTAACCCACGCGTTACCGAAAAGGGTGCGTACCTCTCTGAGCTTGGTGTATACGTTTTTAATGTAGCTCCGACAGCAAATAAAAAAGAGATTGCCGAAGCAATCAAGGAGATTTTTAAAGTAACTCCACGCAAGGTGCGCGTCGTTACTATCCCCACAAAGCAGGTAGTTACGCGTGGCACTAACCGCTCTGGCAAAACAGCGGGAGGCAAAAAGGCTTACGTATACCTTAAAAAGGGGGAGACCATAGAGCTGATGTAAAAAATGTAAAGAAATTTTATAAAAAATTTATGAAACACTATAACCCTTATACAAAATCACGCCGTCACATGACCACGGTCACGTTCCGTGGCAAGCTCACGACTAACGAGCCGCACAAAGCGCTTGTCTCGGGCGGCAAGCGTGACATGGGTCGGAACAAAGACGGCCGCATCACGGTGCGCCACAAGGGCGGCGGACATAAACGCCTCTTCCGCGATGTCGATTTTTATTACGACAAACAGGTTCCGGCGGTTGTTGAGACTATCGAGTATGACCCGAACCGCTCTGGCTTTATCGGCGTGCTTCTCTACAAAGACGGCGCACGTCGCTACGCACTCCTGCCACAGTCGGTAAAAGTGGGCGACACAATCACGACGGCACAAAACGCTCCGGCAACTCCCGGTAACCGTATGCCTCTTAAAAACATGCCGATCGGTGCATTTGTCTATAACGTTGAGATCAAACCAGGGAACGGCGGCAAACTCGGCCGTGCTGCAGGTACACATATCGAGGTAGTCGCACGTGACCAAGGCTATGTCGACCTCAAGATGCCTTCAAGCGAGGTACGCCGGGTGCTTGAGGACTGCTGGGCAACACTTGGCGAGGTTTCTAACCCTGAAAATAAATTGATGAACATCGGCAAAGCGGGTCGCAGCCGCTGGCTTGGTATTCGCCCAACAGTGCGCGGCAGCGCTATGAACCCGGTAGACCACCCATACGGCGGCGGCGAAGGGCGCCAAGGCCGTGGTACGCGCCGCGCTAAATCTGCCTGGGGCAAGCCGACAGGCAAGGGGCAGAAGTCTCGTACACCTAAAAAGTATTCAAACTACTTGATTGTCTCTCGCCGCAAAGTCGGCAAGCGCAGTAAGGACAATAAATAATAAAAAGAGAACCCCGCCAGAGTAGCGGGGTTTTTCGTGATGTCTAGTTTTCTTAGGTATCTTGATCCCGATGAGTTTCGCCAGCCATTTTAGTTAGCAAAGAATTCCTGTCGGGACTACTGAAGAAACTGAAAGATTTTTTCGGTTCTTCTTTTTTTGGGTAGGGAGCAACCGGTTGGGGGTACCAGCGTAAGTTCTTCAGTATAGTTTCCCACGCATCATCGAGAAAATATCCGTCGATATTTTCGTCGATGAGCGCATTCTCTACTTGGTGTCTTTTTTCCAAAAAACCCAACTCTTGTGGTATTTTGCGATTCTGGGTAAATCCAAATCGATCCGAGACTGAAGCCCATATCACTCGGCCGTCTCCGTTCTTGAGGCTTTTATCCCTGCGAAACGCCAGTGCTAGAGGGTTTTGATCACCATAAGGAAGCCTTACCCGCGAAGAAATTTTTCCGCCGGTTATAGACATCATCTGGAGCCGCCAGTCAGGCGGGGCGTGTTTGTCTAACCATTCCCGACCGCGGTTTGCGCGTGCGAGCGCATCAGCCACAAGATCGATCTGCTTAGCAGCCCTCCGTATGTGGACAGGTAGTGTCTTAAGGTTGAGCATGATTTTACTCCCATTGCAGTGAACTTCTTCCCACACTCTATATCTATAAACCGCCTCCGGCAAGGCTCTATTTGACTCTTCGGGGCTTATCCTGTAGGATGTTTTTACTCCCGCACGGCGGGTTTTTGTTTAGAAAAGAACACAAATTATGGCACGATCAATCAGCAAAGGTCCCTACGTGGACGCTAAACTCCTCAAGAAAATTGAGGGCAAGAAACCTCAGACTGCTGAGCCTATAAAGACGTGGGCGCGCCGCTCGCAAATCGCTCCTGAGATGGTCGGTTTCAAGTTCGGCGTCTACAACGGCATGAAGCATATAGAGGTATTGGTGAGCGAGGATATGGTCGGGCATCGCCTGGGCGAATTCTCTCCCACCAAAAAGTTTACTCGCCACGGCGGTAAAATGCAGAAGGAGCTCGAGATCAAAGCTAAGGAGTCTGAGATAGCGGCAGCAGGTGCAGCCAAGGCCGCGGCAGAGGCAAGTGGCGGCAAAGCAGGTGCGCCAGCAGCAAAGAAATAGTTCGACAGGCTCACTATAAATAATAATTGTATGACAGCATCTACCGCACAACTTAGTAACTACCGACAATCTCCTCGCAAGGTGCGTCTTATCGCTGACCTTATCCGCGGTAGAAACGTTGCTAATGCTCTCGCGCTCCTCTCAACACTCCCTAAGCGCGGCAGCGACCCAATGGCAAAACTCCTCCTCTCTGCAGTTTCAAATGCAAAGACAGATGCCTCCACGCTCTACATTTCTAAGATCGAGGTAAACGGCGGTGTAGTTTTTAAACGTCAGATGCCGCGCGCGCGCGGCCGGGCAAGCATGATCCGCAAAAAGACCAGTGTGATCACACTTGCACTTTCTGCTGCTCTGCCAAAGTCGGCAAAAAAGGCTAAGAAGGCCGTCGCCAAATCCTTCGACTCCGCTCAGGATAAATAATTGTATGTCTAAAGTAGTTAATCCATTTGCACACCGACTCGGGATACTGCGTGACTGGCGTCATCGTTGGTTTGCTTCAGGTACTAAGTACCAAGAGTATCTCAAGGCGGACATACTCCTGCGCGAATATCTCCTGAGAGAGCTGCGCGGTATGTATATTGGCGGCATCGAGATCGAGCGCAACGACAAGACGCTCCGCGTGATTCTAAAAACTTCGCGCCCGGGGCTCATTATCGGCCGCTCTGGTGAGGGCTCGCTTAAACTGCGCAATAAAATCGTTGCATTTTTGCAGCATAAAAAGCTCCGAGTGCCAGAAGTAAAACTCGACATTGAGGAGATCCGCTCTCCAGAGAGCAATGCGGCAATTGTTGCCTACATGGTGGCCGAGAGCTTGGAGAAGCGCATGCCGTTTCGTCGTGTACTCAAACAGACGATCGAAAAGGTGATGGCCAACCGCGACGTCAAGGGCGTACGCATCGGTGTAGCCGGCATGCTCGGCGGCGGCTCTATGTCGCGCACTGAGGAGCTCAAGAAAGGTCGCATCCCGCTCCAAACCTTCCGCTCCGACATCGACTTTGCCAAAGAGCGCGCAAACCTGCCACTCGGCGTTATCGGCGTCAAAGTTTGGATCTACCGTGGCGAAGTGTTTGCCGATGCCGCCGGTAAAGAGAAAAGTAAATAAATTGTATGTTGTTTCCTAAAAAAGTTAAATATAGAAAGTGGCACACCATGCGCCGCAATGCAAAAAAGGGTAAGGTAGAGACCCGCGGCATAACGGTTGCCTTTGGCTCCCACGGCCTTAAAGCCACAAGCCACGCGCGCGTGCGCAGCAACCAACTTGAAAGCTCGCGCAAGGTGATAGTGAGGAGCTTGGGCAAGACCGGCAAAATGTGGCTACGCGTATTTCCTGACAAGCCGTTTACGCAGAAGCCGCCGGAGGTGAAGCTTGGCAAGGGCAAGGGCGACCCGGTCGGCTACGAGATAGAGGTGTGGCCTGGCCGTGTACTCTTTGAGGTAGACGGAGTAGGGGACGCTATCGCAATTCAGACGCTCGTAAAGGCCGGCAAGAAACTCCCGCTTAAAACCAAGGTTGTTGCACGACACTAAACATCAAAATTTATTTTGATAAATCAAAAAGATATGGCAAAGAAAACATCACTCATCAATCATAGCCAGGAGGAACTCACAAAGTTGGCGGGGACCAAACGTGAGGAGCTTCGCGCCTTGCGTTTTTCGCTCGCAGGGAGTAAAAATCGCAATGTAAAGCTCGGCCGGAGCCTGCGCAAAGAGATCGCTCGCGCCTTAACTCAGCTTTCCTCGATAAAACTCGGAACAAGCAACAAATAAATTATATGGAAACAAAAATCCAAGAAATAAAAAAGCATAAGAAGACACTTCGCGGCACCGTAGTATCCGACAAAATGACGGACACAGCCGTGGTGCTGGTGTCTCGCTACGTCAAGCATCCAAAGTACAAAAAGTACATGAAGACGAGTAAGAAATATCACGCACACAACCCTGGCAACCGTGCAAAAGAAGGGGAGACAGTAACTATCCGCTCGTGCCGGCCGCTCTCGAAGACGAAGTCTTTTGAAATAGTCTTCGCAAAGGAGAATTAACATTTATGATTCAAGATCGCTCACTCGTCGTCATAGCAGACAACTCAGGTGCCAAAATCGGCCGCGTTTTCAAAGTGCTTGGGAGCGCCGCAAAGCGCTATGCTGAGATAGGCGAACTGGTCACGCTCTCGGTCCAGGTGGCTGAGCCGCGCAAAGGAGTTAAAAAGAAGGACATACTTCGTGGTGTCGTAGTGCGTCAGCGCAAAGCATTTCGTCGCAAAGACGGCTCATATATAAAAAAAGGCGATACCGTAGTAGTTCTTGCTGGCGTTGACCGCGGCAAGAGCGGCAAAGTTACGCAAGTCTTCCCTAAGACCAACATGGTGCTCGTGGAGGGCACTGGCATGCGTAAAAAACATGCAAAGCCAAGGCGCGAAGGCCAGAAGGGACAAATAATTGATAAACAATTTCCTATACACGCAAGCAACGTGAGTTTAAAAAAATAATATATGGCAAACCTACTTCAAGCACAACAGAAGACAGCATTTGACGGACTGAAAGGAAATTTCGGGTGGAGCAATGTCATGCAAACCATCAAGATCGAAAAGGTAGTGATCTCAGTTGGCGTCGGCAAAATGGTTAAAGAGAAGGGCAAGCTCGAGCTCGTGCAAGACCGCCTTGCTAAAATTACCGGGCAGAAGGCAGTTACTCGCGGTGCTAAAAAAGCGATCGCTACCTTTAAGACTCGGGTGGGCGACACGGTCGGCTACCAGATAACACTGCGTGGCAAGCGCGCAGAGGATTTTCTTAACCGTCTTATCCATGTGGCACTCCCACGCACCAAGGACTTTAAAGGTCTTGAGGAGAGCGCAATTGACGAGATGGGTAACTTTACCTTAGGGGTCAAAGAGCATGTCGTGTTCCCCGAGACTACAGACGAGGATATTAAAGATGTCTTCGGCATGGCGGTTACGGTTGTCACCACTGCAAAAAATAAAGTAGAAGCAAAAGCCTATCTTACCCACCTCGGCTTTCCTTTCAAAAAATAATTTTTGAACAAATAAAAAAGCAAAAGTAAGTCGAATTTGACTTTATAGCCCCCTTCGCGTATATTTTAAGGAGCCCATCAGGGGCTCCTTTTTTCTGTTAGGTCTCGTTTAGTCGAAAGGCGAGGGATACCAGCAGGATCATAACCCCCAAAGGACAAAAGAGGGGTAAACCATTCATATGGCAAAAAAGTCCACAGTTGCGCGCTCAAACCGCCCGCCGAAGTTCGCTTCTCGGGTTGTTCGTCGTTGCTTTCGCTGCGGGCGCAAACGCGCCTTTATGCGGGACTTCGGCATGTGCCGAGCCTGCTTTAGAGAGGCAGCAAACGAGGGGCTTATTCCTGGCGTTCGAAAATCATCTTGGTAATGCTGTGCCCGTCTTAAATTAATTGTATGGTAACTGACCCAATCGCAGATTTTCTTATACGTTTGCAAAACGCTTCCAAAGTTAAAAAGGAGGGTGTCTCTATGCCGTACTCACGGATGAAATTTTCGATCGCACAAATCCTTGAGAAGGAAGGGTATGTGAGTACTGTCGACCAAAAGAAGGGCGCCTCGCTTTCAGTCTCGCTCCTCTACAAGAACGGCCGCCCGGCTATAACCGGAGCGAAGCGCATTTCAAAGCCTTCGCGTCGCATGTACATGAGCATCCATGATATTAAACCGGTGAAGCGTGGACACGGTCTCCTTGTACTCTCAACTCCAGAAGGCATTTTGACTGGCAAAGAAGCTAAGCTGAAGAGAGTCGGCGGCGAAGCCCTGTTCGAAATTTGGTAGTTCAATATGATTCACCACAAGTAATTTATGTCACGACTTGCAAAACAACCTATCATGATTCCGGCCAAGACCGAGGTCTCCGTCCAAAACGGCGAGATCAAGGTCAAGGGCCCCAAGGGCACGCTCACGCGCGCGGGCCACACCCTTGTCTCTGTTGCGGTAGGCGAGGGGGGTGTGCAAGTAGCCACAAAATCTGAGTCGATTGAGGCACGCGCTGCACTCGGGAGCTACGCGTCTCATGTTCGCAACATGATCGAGGGAGTAAACAGCGGATTTGTAAAAAAACTTTTGATCGAAGGTGTCGGCTACAAGTGGGATGTCGCAGGTAAGAATCTCAACCTCTCTCTTGGTTTTTCTCACCCGGTCAAAATGACGATCCCCGAGGGCCTCGCTGTCACGATCGATAAAGGCGCTCTCTCTATAGCAGGTTTTGATAAAGAGTTGGTCGGACAGTTCGCCGCAAATGTGCGCGAGCTCAAGAAACCAGAGCCATACAAGGGCAAGGGCATCCGTTATGACAAGGAGGTAGTTCGCCGCAAGCAGGGCAAAAAGGCTGCATAGACAATATGAAATCGATTACTAAAACTCAAAGCCGTCAGCGTCGTCATGCACGTATCCGCTCGCGCGTGATCGGGAGCGCTCTGCGCCCACGTCTTGCAGTGTACAAGTCTAATCGTTATATTCATGCGCAGGTCATCGACGACGAAGCAGGTAAGACACTCATTGCCGGCAGCACAAAGGGTATGAAGGCTAAGAAAACTGCTGCAGCCAAAGAACTCGGAAAAGATTTAGCAAAACGTGCTCAGGCAGCGGGGATAAAGGCGGTAGTGTTTGACCGTGGCGGTTTCCGCTATACTGGCCGCGTTGCGATACTCGCAGATGCTGCGCGCGAGGCAGGACTCACTATGTAGTTCGATATGACTCACCACAAGTAATTGTATGACTGAAACAAACACTGAAAAAGAAATAAAGATCGAAGAACCTGCTCTTGAGGTAGCAGAGGAGGTTATCGCTGACGCACCCGAAGCGGCCGCCCCTGCCGCACCAGGAGCAGATGCCCGTGGCCCACGTCGTGAGCGCCGCGGTCGCGGCGGAGACAAGCGTGGTGGTAGGCCAGGTGGCAGAAGCGGCGGCAGAACCGAGCGTAAAAGCGAATTTGATACACGTATGATTAATATCCGCCGCGTGGCGCGCGTGATCGCCGGCGGTCGCCGCTTCTCCTTTAGTGTTGCGCTCATTATCGGCAACAAAAAAGGAAAGGTAGGGGTAGGGGTAGGGAAGGCGGGCGACACAACGCTCGCGATAGACAAGGCGACCCGCGAGGCTAAGAAGCACATGATCACGGTTAATCTCAATAAAGATTCTTCGATCGCTCACGAAGTGTCGGCAAAATATTGTGCCTCAAGGGTGCTGCTTATACCGGCCAAAGGGCGCGGTCTTGTCGCAGGCTCCTCAGCGCGCCTCGTGCTTGAGCTTGCTGGCATCACAAATATTGTCGCCAAAATACATTCTGGTAGCAAAAACGGCCTTAACAATGCTCGCGCAACTATTGAGGCCCTGAAATCTTTAAAAGCGTAGCATTTTGAAGATTTCAAAATAAAAAAGCAATCATAAAACTATTATGCAACTCCACGAACTAAAGCGGGCAACCCCCCAGAAAAAAGTGAAGCGCGTCGGCCGTGGCGGCGGACGTGGCAAGACTGCTGGCCGCGGTACCAAAGGGCAGAAGGCTCGCGCAGGACATCGCATCATGCCAGCGATTCGCGAGCAGCTCAAAAAGCTCCCCAAGCGCCGTGGATATAACTTTAAGAGCATCCAAGACAAACCTGCGGTTATCAATATTGCACATCTTGAAAAGTTTTTCTCGCCAGGAGATGCGGTTAACCCAAAAATCCTTGTGGAGCGCGGTGCAGTAAAGCCGGGGATGAAGATCAAGATCCTCGGCGATGGCGAGGTCACCAAAAAGCTCATACTTTCAGGATGTTTGGTATCAGGCTCGGCTCGCGCTAAGATTGAAAAAGCTGGCGGCTCCATTGTGGCTTAATCACCCCTATGAACTCTTTTCTTCAACGACTCACACTCCTCATCTCGGATAAATCTCTGCGCAGTAGGCTGCTTTTTGTCCTTGGGGCTTTGGCGATTTTCCGCGTGCTTGCGGCGATACCGATCCCTGGCGTTAACGCCTCGCAACTGGAGCTTTTCTTTAGTAACAATCAATTTTTTGGCCTCCTCAACCTCTTCTCCGGCGGCGGCCTCTCCAGCCTCTCGATCATGATGCTCGGTGTGGCTCCGTATATTACCGCCTCAATCATCATGCAGCTCCTTATGATGATGGTCCCCATGCTTAAGAACTTGTACCAGGAGGAGGGGGAGCTAGGCCGGCAAAAATTTAGCCAGTATACTCGTATGCTCTCCTTACCAATCGCGGTAACTCAGGCTATCAGCTTTCTTCTTATACTCGAGCGGCAGGGCGTGCTCACGAACCTCACCCCGTTTCAGTTTGGCGTTAACCTTCTTGTGGTCGTAGCGGGTTCGATACTCCTCATGTGGATCGGCGAACTTATCTCGGAGTTTGGTCTTGGCAATGGTGTCTCGCTCATTATTTTTGCGGGCATCGTCGCCGGCCTCCCGCAGCAAATCAGTCAAGCGGTCTTCTCGTTCGACACGACACAGGTGCCGCTCTACGCGGCGTTTCTTGCAGCTACTGTTGCGGTTGTTGCGGCTGTGGTGTTTATAAGCGAAGCTGAGCGACCAGTGCCAGTGACCTACGCCAAACGTGTTCGTGGTATGAAATTTTTTGGCGGCGGGTCGACTTACCTGCCGCTGCGGCTCAACCAGGCAGGGGTGATCCCGATCATCTTCGCGCTTTCTCTGCTTCTTATCCCTCAGATGTTTGCAAGCTTCTTTGCGACCTCAAGCAATGCTGTCCTCTCGGCTATTTCAGCTTCGATGCTCGGTGCCTTCCAAAATCTTGCCCTTTACGGGGCGCTCTATTTCCTTTTTGTGTTTTTCTTCACCTACTTCTATACAGCGGTGACGTTCGACCCCAAGCAGATCTCAGAGAATCTCCAAAAGAACGGCGCCTTTATCCCCGGTGTTAGGCCAGGAGGCTCAACTTCGGAGTATCTGGCCAAAATCATCACTCGGATCACCTTTGTGGGGGCGCTTTTCTTGGCGATCATTGCGGTGTTGCCGATCATTATGCAGTCGATAACCGGCATTACAACACTCGCGCTCGGCGGCACCGCGCTCCTCATTGTTGTTTCGGTTATTCTTGACCTCGCGCGTCGCATTGACGCGCAGATTTCTATACGCGAGTATTAAAAGAATGTCAGATATCCGGACATTTTTAATGATGGGGCCACCCGGCTCGGGAAAAGGCACTCAAGGCAAGTTGCTTGCCGACAAAATCGGTGCACAGCTCTACTCCTCCGGCGCGCGGTTTCGCGAGCTCTCAGCAGAAGCGTCTTTTTTGGGTAAAAAAGTAAAATCAGAAATCGATATGGGCGGGCTCCTCCCACACTGGCTCGCCTCGTTTCTCTACGAGCAAACACTTTTTTCGCTTGAGCCAGGCGACGGGATAGTATTTGAGGGTGCCTGCCGAACGCTTTTGGAAGCAGAGCGGTTTGAAGAAGTAGCAGCGTGGCTCGGACGCTCCTACCAGGCTATTTTTATTGATGTACAAGAGGAGCCTCTCTACAAGCGACTCACACAGCGACATGCAATAGAGCACAGGGCTGACGATGCGGCTGATGTCATTAAAAGCAGATTCACAAATTATCGCAACGACACCAAACCGGCAATAGATTTTTTCCGCGGCCAAGGAACATTAGTAACGGTGAGCGGAGAAGATACGATAGAAAATGTACATCAAAGCATATTGAAGGCCCTCAAACTTTCGTGATAGCAAACACCCAAGACCAGATAGAGCATTTGCGTACCGCTGGCCGAGCACTTGCAGAGGTTTTACAAGAACTCTCCAAACAAGTACGACCAGGCATTACGACTGCGGCACTCGACCTCTTAGCCGAGGAGGGGATCCGTAGACGCGGATGTAAGCCGGCGTTTTTAGGCTACAAACCCGAAGGCATGAAGCGCCCGTTCCCTGCGGTGCTCTGTGTTTCAATAAACGAGGAGGTGGTGCACGGTATCCCCTCCCAAGACAGAGTGTTGGAAAATGGCGACATTGTGTCGCTTGATCTGGGGCTTTCCTACCAAGGGTATTATGTCGACTCAGCGGTGACCGTGTGCGCGGGAGAGTGTGATGCTGATGCAAAAAAACTGATCGAAACCACCCGCGAGGCACTGAATGTCGCAATTGCTGCTGCAAAAGTAGGCAACCACGTGGGCGACATTGGCGCTGCAGTGGAGACTGTGTCAAAACGCACCAAACTCTCTATTGTTGAGGACCTGGGGGGACATGCGGTAGGGAAGGCGGTACATGAAAAACCTTTTATCGCCAATTTTGGCAACGCTGGCGAGGGAGAAAAAATTGTAGAAGGTATGGTACTCGCGCTCGAACCTATGCTTGCAGAAGGAAACGGAGCTGTCACACTCCTCGGCGATGACTGGACTTACAGCATGCGCGACGACTCCCGTGCAGCGCATTTTGAGCACACTATTTTGGTTACTAAAGACGGACCTGAAATTTTAACAAAATAAATTAAGAAAGGTCCTCGCTTTGAGATAGCTTGTAAAAATGTCTTACCTGCGCTAAAGTGCGGGCATGTTAAATCCGAAGGAGGAAAAGACTTTTGTCCTTATCAAGCCTGACGGCGTGCGCAAAGGTCTTGTCGGCGAGATCATTAAGCGCTTTGAACAACGCGACATGAAAATCGTCGCGCTTGAGATGTTCCACGCATCGCGCAAGGAGATGGATCGTCATTATCCTAAAGACGAGGCATGGGTACGCCGCCTGGGAGAGAAAACAATGGCGACCTATGCAAAGTACGGCTACGACATCAAAAAAGATTTCGGCACCAGCGACCTCAACCGAGTAGGGAAGACCGTGCGCGGATGGCTCCTCGATTTTATGTCCTCGGCTCCCATGGTCAAAATAGTAGTGCAAGGAGTACATGCGGTTGACATGGTCCGCAAGATCACGGGGCCGACCATGCCCTACTTGGCTGACATGGGTACTATCCGTGGAGATTTCTCAGCAGATTCTCCAGTCAACGCTAATGCCGAGCGCAGAGCGGTGTTTAATTTGGTGCACGCCAGCGAAACCGCTCAGGAAGCAAGGCACGAGATAGGGCATTGGTTTGGCAAGAAATCGGTCTTTAAATACAAGCGTTTTGGGGTAGATGAGTAAAAGTATTTTATACTGTTCGCACAGCACCTTGCACTGTTCGCACAGTACCTTGCTTTTTTTAGGCGGTGCTATACTAAAAGAGGACGGCGAAGGCAAATGTCCTTAAGTGAATCTACAGGGAGCTCGAGGTGTGTAGTATCTTGGTACTGCCATAGAGCACCCACGTTGCTAAAGGTAGACACTTGCTTTCGAAGTCCGCTACAGGACCCCGCACTGGTTCATGAGCCATGGGCGGGATTTTGTGTATCTGAACTTACATGTCAATTATTTTTAATATACTCACTGTCCTGAGCGCTTTGCTCACTGCATTTTTATATTGGGTTGGACTTGATAGATTTTATTTTTGGTACTACCCGTGGTTTGATATACCGATCCATATGGTCGGAGGCCTCACGATCGGTTTTTGGGGTCTCGCGCTCGCTACTCGCAGACAATTCTCATTTCGTCGAACGTTTGTGTGTGTACTTTTGCTTGCTATTGCAGTGGGCTCAGTCTGGGAGCTGTTTGAGTATGTGAGCGGGCTTACGGAGGGTGAGGACGGCTATTGGTTTGATACACTAAAGGACCTGGGCGATGATCTTTTTGGGGCTTTCGTTGCATTTGGAGTATATTGGTTTGCGAGTCGAAGCAAAAAATCATAAACACATGTCGCAGACTTCTACCATATATTTTTACGGCGGTGCCGGCACAGTCACTGGCTCTAATTTTTTAGTCGACATAGGGGATACGAAGATTCTTATCGATTGCGGTCTCTCACAAGGCAGACATAACGCTGAGGAGATAAACTGGGGGCCCTTTCCCTACGAGCCGGGGAGTATCCCGTTTCTTTTTGTCACGCACGCACACATAGACCATATCGGCAAAATACCCAAGCTGGTAAAAGACGGCTTTAAGGGCCGGATTATTTCAACCGAGGCGACTCGCGCTTTGGCGGAGCCACTTCTCTTAGACAGTCAAGAGCTCCTCGCGCACGATGCGCGCAAACATAACCACGAGATGCTGTACGACGAACACGACATCGCGCGTGCGATGGAGTTGTGGGAGGGAGTAGGGTATCACCAAAAAGTCGACTTACCCAGTGATTGCACTGCGGAGTTTATAAACTCGGGCCACATCTTGGGCTCTGCACTCGTGCGGTTTGAACGCGGAGGGAAAAACCTTGTTTTTACCGGCGACCTTGGTGGAGGAAACTCACCCTTGCTTCCGCACGCCGAGGTACTTGAGGGCGCGCAGTATTTGGTGATGGAAAGCGTCTACGGCGACCGGGTGCGCGGCAAGGACGAAGACAGGCGGCAACTACTCGAAGACACTATCGAAAACTCAGTAACGCGCGGAGGCACGTTGCTTATCCCAGCGTTCTCAACCGAGCGAACGCAAGACCTCTTGTTTGAGATCCGTACGCTGATGGTAGAAAAAAGAGTGCCTTCGGTGCCGGTATATATCGACTCACCACTTGCAAGTAAAATAACTGCCGCTTTTCTTGCTCACCCGTCGTATTTCTCGAGCGACATACAAGCGCGCATTGAGGGCGGAGAAAATATTTTTGAATTCCCTGAACTTACGTTTGTAGAAACAATAGAGGAGTCAAAAAGAGTAGCAGGGCTCCCCGGCCCTAAAATTGTGATCGCAGGTAGTGGTATGAGCAACGGCGGTCGCGTGCACGGATATCAAAAATATATACTCCCGGATGCAAAATCGACTTTGCTCATTGTTGGATACCAGTCTGCGGGGAGCCTTGGGCGGCGTCTTATTGAGGGAGAAAAAAACGTATTTTTGATGGGAGAGAAAACCCCTGTTAAATGCACAGTTGAGGCTATATATGGCTACTCGGCGCATATGGACGGCGAGCAGCTGCTTGAATTTGTAAACAAAACTACTCCCTCATTAAGCCAAGTGTTTGTTGTGATGGGAGAGCCCTCCTCGGCAAGTTTTTTGGTGCAGCGCATCCGCGACTATCTTGGCGTTAAAGCGACAGCGCCTGAGACGGGGGAGAAAGTACAGATCGATTTCTAAGTTACAATAGAGTTACGCTATGGACCCAAAGCACGCTCACTTGCAGGTAAAATTGTGTGTCTCTGGCGCGGCCGAAACTGGCCATTGCGGTATTGATGCATACGACAAGGGGGTAGCGCTTGGCCGTGAGATCGCCAAGCACGGTGCGATTATCGTTACCGGTGCTACGACAGGTTTCCCGCTGTGGTCGGCGATGGGCGCTAAAGAGGCGGGGGGCTTCTCACTTGGCTTTTCTCCCGCATCGACAGAGAAGGAGCACGTCGAGAGCTACAACCTCCCGATCGAATACATGGATGTGATTATTTATACTGGCTTTGGCTACCCGGGCCGCGACCTCATACTCACGAGAGCGTCAGACGCGGTGTTTTTTGGCTGCGGACGCATCGGGACAATACACGAGTTTACTATTGCCTTTGAGGACAGGAAGCCGATCGGTATTTTGGAGGCAGGCTGGGAGACCGACGAAGTGATAAAAAATATAGTTGAAAACGCTCACCGCCCTAACGACCGGATCGTATTTGATACCGACCCAAAAGCACTCGTGGAGCGGGTTATTGAACTCATCAACAAAGACAAAATAAACCGCGCGTCGTTCCACTTCGACCCAACCGACCAGGCATGAGCTAAAGGTTCGACCTTGGAGAGCCCTGATATTAAGGTCGAACCTTGGAAATTATCCTCGCGAAACTCTCAGGATTTTGCTCTGCTAACGTAGCGAGCATTTTGCGGTTTAACAAAATACCTTTTTTATTTAGGGCACCCTTAAGCTTGCTGTAGGAGAGAGAGCCACCCATTGTATCAAGCCCGCCGTTGATGCGGACATTCCACAAACGTTTAAAATCGTTCTTCTTGTCGCGGCGGTGTGCAAACGCGTACTTACCTGCGTGGAATATCGCCTCGCGCGCCTGGCGCTTTTTGGTCGAGCGGCCAAAGCGGTAGCCCTTGGTCATCGCCAAGATATTCTTGCGGCGCTTATTTGATGTTTTGCCTCCTTTGACGCGTGCCATACAGTTTTATTACTCTTGTTTAGTTACGTGATTTAGATGCAGTACCGATGTAGCGCTGCGAGACCTTTGGGGTCAAGGTTAGTTGCTGTGAGCGGTTACCAGCCATCTGTGTTGAGCGGCTCTCCTTGGCATTAAAATGATTCTTCCCAGGTTTGCGCGCAATAATCTTCCCCGTACGGGTGATTTTGAGTCTTTTTGTAAATGCTTTGTTCGTTTTCATGTTGCTAGTTTATTTTTTTGCTTACTCGCTCGATCGTCGTTGAGAGGCCTTTTGGGCTTTTGCCTATCGGTTCAGCCAGCTTGTACTCATGCGGTATCATTTTAAGAAACTGCTCTAGGCGGCCCTTCAGGAAATTGAATTCCATGTATTTGTAGCGACCCCACAAAAACAGGTCGACCCGCACCCGATGACCCTCCGAGAGCCACTCGGCTGCTCTTTTGGCCTTCAAGTTGAGGTCGTGTTCGCCAGTGCCAATTTTGACCTGGACCCCCTTGGTTTCAGTCGTATGCGATTTGGCCTTTATATCCTTGCGCTTTTTCGACTGTTCGTATTGGAATTTACCATATTCCATGATTTTTGCAACCGGGGGCACCGCGTTGGGGGAGATCTCTATAAGGTCTAAGCCGGCCTCTTCAGCACGATGGAGCGCCTCAGAGAGGGCAAGTAAACCGAAGTTTTCGCCCTCGGGGCCTATGACGCGCACCTCTGCCGCGCGGATCTGATGGTTGATTCGAGTGTGGTCCAAAGTGGTTTTGAACACTATACCAGAAATCTGCTTACTACACAAACAAAGTAGCGCACCAAGGGTCTGACCCTTGGTGCGCCCGGCTCTCGAAATAGAGCCTGTTTAAAAGTATTTCACTGGGATTCAGCCCATCGCTGTGCCTCTGCTTCGTTGAGTGCGTTTATTGCCTTGGCGGCCAAAGTGCCGGTTAGCCCGCTTTCCAAACCTATTTGGAAACGTTTGCATACGGCTTCGATTGAGACGATCAGCTTTACTCGATTGTCGAGATGTTTGGCTATCAAGGGAATTACCCTCAACACTCCATGTAGCTCATATGAGAGATTTCCTTTGCTTTTATCGCTGTCGTCTAACACGGCAGTAAAAGCACTGCCCATTGTAGTATCTGACATAGTTTTCCTCCTCAGTTTGTTTTGAGTGAATTTTGTGCCGTCTGTATATACGCTAACACACACCAAATATGTTAAAAATTGTGATTCCAGCAAGGTTCGACCTTGCTGGGGTTATATAGACAAGGAGGGGAGTTAATTATAGAGTGCAGATATGGAAAAATTTTTAAAGATAAAAACGCCGGACAAGCATTTGATATATGGGACTCTAGAATTGCCTAAGAAACCAAGCTCAACTCTTGTGATATTTGTACATGGTCTTACGGGGCATTCTAATGAACATATTTTCTACAATGGCGCGAGATTTTTTGAGAAAAAAGGTATTGCTTCATTCCGCTTTGATCTCTATACGGACGCTCTACATGCAAGAATGCTACAAGATTGCAGTATCTCTACCCACGCGCAAGATCTCAATATAGTCATCAAGTATTTTAGAAAAAAATATAAAAAGATTTTTGTTGTTGGGCATAGTTTAGGAGGAATAACTATTTTGCTGTCAGATTCGTCAGTAATAGACGGGGTAATTCTCTGGGATGGTACTTATAGTCTAAAAGGAAGAAACCGCACAGACTTGGTATATGAGAAAAGAATTAATGCGTATCTCGCTACCTGGGGAGTACAACATGTGATGAGTAAAGAAATGTATAACGAATGGATGAACTTTCCTAGACCAAAAGACGCAGTCAAAAAAATCACCAAACCTTTCAAAGTAATTGTTGCAGGTAAAGGTCATTTAATAAAAACTGGGAAGGAGTATTACAAATATGCTGAGGTACCAAAAGAATTCAGTGTAATTAAGAGTGCGTATCATACCTTTGACGAAGGAGATACAGAGAAAGAATTATTTAATGAGACCTATTCGTTTGTTCGAAAGTATAGTAAATGAAAGCCCGCGTATTGGAGTTTAGGGAAGTAGACAGAGAGGGGTTTGAGGATGTGCGAAGTGGACTGAAGGTTATTGAGACTCGGGCTGCAAAATCGAAATATCAGATTATTACAGAAGGGGATAATCTAGAGTTTGTTTGTGGTGATGATACATTTACAAAAAAAGTCTTGAAGAAATACTACTGGCCTAGTATTGACGCAATGCTTGCAGAAATTCCTTTCAAAAAAATAATGCCGCGCATTGAGTCGGTTGAAGAAATGAAGAAAATATATGCCTCTTATCCTAATTATGATAAAGAAATTCCACAATTTGGGTTGCTTGGTTTTGAGTTAGAATAAATTATGAACGCTCACGAAAAATTTATTATACGGTGCAGGGGAGTCATTCTTAATGACGGTAAATTGTTAGTCGTAAAACACACAAGGGAGGCAGATTATTACGCTTTGCCTGGAGGCCATCTGAACTCCGGGGAAGATGTAAAAGAATGTTTGCGTAGAGAGATTCTTGAAGAACTTGGAATTGAACCTAAGATAGGGAAGCTGCTCTACATAAATACCTTTATTGATAAGGGAAATGTTCAACCAGTTGAATTTTTCTTTGAGGTAATTAATGCCAAGGAGTATATAGACTTTGAAAAACTTACGAGATCTCACGCACATGAACTATTTGATATATGCTGGGCTGATATAACGGATACTATTCGAATCCTCCCACAAAAAATTGCTGAAGATTTTAAGAATGGAGAAATATTGTCAAACGAGGTCAGGTATATTTCGAATATAAAAAAACTGACCCCTTAATCCTCGGGTGGGGTTATACAGCCACCCCTTCGCTAAAATACTTTGTATCTGGTACGGTAAGCTCAATGAAGCTCAATAAAGTTTATATATATGGCAAACACGCGCTTGAAGAGGCGCTTCAATTTGCGCCCAAGGCGATAAATAAAATCTTTTTCGACCCGAAAGCAGTCGACCCTGCTTTGCGTAAACTTATTTTGAGCTCAGGTATCGCGGTGGGCCAGCTCTCCGAGGGTCAAGCAAAAGCAGACATGAAGAGCGGCGCCTCGCACCAAGGCGTGGTCGCGCAAATTTTGCTAAGCGAGCTTGTCGTGCCGTATGAAAAGTTTATCGAGCAACTTTCAGTTGTGCCGCACACCTCGCTCGTACTCCTCAGCGGTGTTGTAGACCCGCACAATGTTGGTGCGATTATCCGCACTGCGGCCGGGTTTGGTGCGGGGGGCGTACTCATGCCAGAGCAGAACCAAGCGCCGGTGAGCGGGGCAGTAATAAAAGTCTCGGCGGGGATGGCGTTTAGAGTCCCGCTTGTCTCTGTCACCAAGCTGCAGCAAACAATTAGCGACCTTAAAAAGCGCGGCTTTAAAATCTACGGTTTGGCGGGGGAGGGAGCGAAGTCAATCGCCGGAGAATCTTTTGATACGCCGAGCGTGTTTATCCTAGGGAACGAGGGCGAAGGTATCCCCGGACACTTGCGCGCACTTTGCGACACAGTGCTCTCGATCCCCCTCAACCCCAAGTGCGAGTCTCTCAATGTTGCCGCAGCAGCGGCAATAACCCTCTTTGCCTGGAGCGCCAAACACCCCGAAGCCCTAAAGCAAAAATAAATATATGAAAAAGAAGGTTCAGATATTCATGGTCCATGGCGGTATGACCTTCAAGAACCGGAAGGATTATTTGCACCATCTGAAAACTAAAAAGGTCACAACTAAGAAAAAGCCATACTGGGAGGCTGACCTCGAAGAGAAATTAAGTAAAAATTTTGAAATCATCAGGCCTCGTATGCCCCTGCAGGACAACGCAAAATATGCAGACTGGAAAATCTTCTTCGAGAGGTACACTCCTCTTTTAAAGAATGATTTTATTTTGATTGGTTCCTCCCTTGGTGGAATTTTTCTCGCAAAATATCTCTCTGAAAAAAAATTACCTAAAAAAGCACTGTCGGTATATCTAGTTTGCGCACCTTTTGATGATACCCTACCTGAAGAGGACTTAGTTGGTGGTTTTAAGCTTAAAACCGACTTATCTCTACTTGAGAAAAACTCCAAGAATCTCCACCTGCTGTTTTCAAAAGATGACGATGTTGTGCCGGTTGCTCATGCTGAAAAATACAGACGGAAGTTAAAAAATGCGCACATCGTTGTATACAAGAGTAAAAATGGACACTTTAATATATCCAAATTTCCAGAAATCGTCAGGATGATTAAAAAGGAGACTAAGGGGTTGTAGGATCTAAAAATACCGAGGTTCAACCTCGGTAAAAGTATTGATTGCGGTTTTGTATAGAAATTGTATAGTGCGCTTTGGCTCATTGGCGTATATTCGCCAGAAAGGGAGGCTCCAAATGTGGGGCAGCGTGATTGTTAACTCAACAGGTCCAACTATTTCAGGGCATCAAATACTGGTGCTGGAGGAAGTGGCGGCTGCATATCTGCGCTCTTACCGCGGTGCAGCTCGGATAGAATTCAAACATCCGCTTTGTAAAGGTGTTGCAAAGTACAAGAAGGAAGGCAGACTCGGCACGTTTTCGGGGGCAGTCTTCGAAGCCTATATAATCAACGACAACGGCAAGACTATTGAGTGCGAGTTTATCCTCGCCGATGGCAGAGAGCACGTTGGGCCGGATGACATGCCCTACGCGATAACTTTCAGGCCTTTGGGCGATGGGCAGTACAGTGGCGAATATCTTGATCCCAACCAAGCCCGCGGTGTTGAGGTTTCGAAGATCACCTCCAACTAAACTGCAAACAACAGCAAAATAAAAGGGCGGGAGCATCTACTGCCCCCGCCCGCATCTTTTTATAGACAACTACCTTTTGTAGGTATATGGTAAGTGCGACTCCAAAGAACCCAGCTAGCAAGTTATACTGTATAAAAATGAGACAAGATTTTTTTCTTTACATTGTTCTCGGGATGATAGGGTATGACCTACTCATCCACCTGATTTACTTTTTTGGAGTTGAGCAGTTCTTCCTGAAAAGAAAAATTAATTTTTGGCCAGAATGGTCCGGTCTAAAGTACCAGACATTTTGGACGTTATTCTGGGGCATAGCTTTTCTAAGTCTTTTAATCTATATGCTGGGATAAATAAGTCCAAAGATATTTTATGACTATAACCACGCTCAACTTTTTAATAGATGGCGACAAGATACTACTTGCAATGAAGAAGAGAGGTTTTGGTAAGGACAAATGGAATGGTGTCGGGGGGAAGCTCCACAGCGCTGAGACACCCCAAGATGCAATTGTTCGGGAAACAGAAGAGGAAATAGGAGTAAAGATAGAAAAACAAGATTTAGAAAAGGTAGGCATCATCGACTTCCATTTTTATGATAAACCTGAGTGGGACCAGGAGTGTCATATCTTTCTTACTAAAAAGTGGGAGGGGGAGCCCACGGAGACAGAGGAGATGAAGCCCGAGTGGTACTTATTCGAAAATGTCCCCTATGAGTTAATGTGGGTAGACGACAAATATTGGCTCCCGCTTGTACTAGAAGGAAAGAAGTTTAAAGCGGAATTTTATTTTAATAAAGAGGGGAACAGCTTCGACAAATGGAAGATTGAGGAGTGGAAAGAATAATCATCATATGAAAGAACAGGAGATCATAGAAAAATTAAAGTCCGAAGGGTATCAAAAAGTATATGTATGGGACGCGGAGCCTGGAGAATTTGATGAAGAGCACAAGCATGATTTTGATACTAAACTCGTAATTATTACTGGTGAAATCCAAATAAGAACAGCGGTTGATAGCTTTCTATCCAACACGCTTTATAAAAGCGGGAGCGAAGTAGTAATACCGCGGCATCAACCTCACGAAGCAAAAGTAGGTTCAAAGGGTTGTCGGTGCATTGTGGCCGAAAAACATTAGGCGTGCAGAGAGGAGTATTAGAGTATGAAGAAAGTAACCAGAAATAACCGAACTTTTGTGGAGGGGTTGAAAAAACAGAAGTGTTTTCTTTGTGATTTGTCCACTGCTACTGTTTTGTTTGAAGACTCTGATTTTGTTGTAGTTTTAGACGCTTTCTCCGCTGTGCCAGGACACCTGATTTGTGCTCCAAAGAAGCATGTCAAAAGCCTTTCTGAACTGAGCGAGACACAAAGTAAGGAGTTGATACTCCTAGTTCGAAAATTAGACACAGTACTTAGAAACATTTTTAACCCGTTCCGCATTGCGATTATTAGCAGTGGGCTTGCGGTAGAGCACTTACACTTTCATGTAGTGCCGATCCCAAACGAAGAAATGATGTGGGACTTCAAATACCTAAGAAAAGATCAGACCATTGAATACTCAAAACAGGAGAAAGAAGAATTGATTGAAAAAATCAAAAAGGGTTTGAAATAAAAAGAGATACTAAGCTATTTTGCAAAATAGCTTACCTACTGGTTCTTTTATAGACAAGAGTCTTTTATAGATGTAAGGTAAGTCCGAATCCAAAGAACCTAGCCAGTTTGAGATAGATCCAGTCCCTAAAGAACTTATAAATCACAAAGTAAAGCATGGAACTTTATTCAAAAAGAAACGAAGTTAGACTTTATAGAAATCAAGGAGTTTTTCTAAGGCAAGCAGAGAGGGAAGAAGATTCTTTTCTAGCTGACCCTGTTAGAAAGCGTCTTTTGCAATTAATTAAATATATTTCTAAAACAGACAAATATCTGGAAAGATTTTTGCTCGTCAATGATGAAGTTAAAAAGGAGTATTATTTTTACGAACTACCAATAAAGGAACTAACCCTAATGGAGGCAGGGTATGACATTACTGAATTTATAAACTTTGAAAGTTTGGAACTAAAGACGGAAAAGAAATGCGATAGCAAAGTATTTGATCTAATTGAACTTGTATTAATTTTTGCTCAGAAAGAAAAACGTGAAGATTTGGTAGAGCGTTTTAATAAAATTTTTAAAGAAGAAAACTGTAAATTTGCATTACATAGTTTTATGATCATTAATACTGAAAGCTCAGGCCTGCGGTCGATTGCTCCTATAGTTAAGGAGAAATTGTTAAAGCAAAAAATATATCATTATTATCAGCAACAAAGAGTCACAGAACCAAATTTTGAAGTATCAGCAAAAACTTCAGCTGAAATTTTACAGTTAATTTTTAGCAGCCCTAAATCTAAAGAGAAAACAAAAGATTACGCAGAAAAACTGTGTGTAAAAGTGGCAGAAAGATGGACAGGTTCAGCGAATGTTAAAAAACTAGCTAGTCTGTTAAGCGAGACAGTAAAAAACTCAAAAGAGCTCTCAAATCAGATATCAGACGTAAGACACACTGACCGTACTACTATTCCGGTTGATACACCAAACATATATAAACTTATTGCGTCAAAAAATATCAATATTGCGGAGTTAATCATATTATCTATGCCTGAGGTATTTATTGCTGAGCAAGACCCGGAAAGCTTAAAAGCAAATTACCTCTCTGCATATGAAGTAAACAAAGCTACCCCGTGGGTGATTAAAAAAAGGAAAGTCGATGATCTCGAGATTGATCATGATAATATACCTTTTTAATTACTTCAAGGAGTGTCAGGAAAGCCTTGCGGAATTTGATGAGAAAAGTTACTTTGCAAAATATTTTGCCCGCAGGAGTTTTAAAATGAAGCCAATCACGTTGCCTATAAGTGTCGCTCCTACAAGGCCTGAATAAACAAGGGGAGTCATATTTTCTGTGTAGAAGAAGTCAAGAGAGGCAAGAACAAAAAGTGTAATTACGAAAATGTAGTCTATTCTTTTCCCGAGCGTTCCAAAGATAGCCCCAGCAAGGAAAGACGTCGAAATAAACCAAGAGATACTCCAATCAGCAAAAGTAAATCCAAAAAACCCTGAAGGCAATTGGTACTTCAACGTTTCCATCACAAAATTATGAATGGTGATTTGGAAGAAAAATGCCCCAATCCCTATCGCAACCACGAGTAGGAGTATTCTAGAAAGAATTTCCAAAATTATTGATGTAGTTCGTGATCTCTGAACCATGTTGTATATGAGTGGATTAATAATACCGCGTCTTGTGTATTAGTCTTGTCCTTTGCCAACAGGTCCATATGTGCAAGGACACGTTTGATACCCTCATAAGTAGCAGAGAGGAGAGCTTTTTGAGCTTTGGTGCGGTTAGCCAAAGGTACCTTTTCTATACTGTCCCTTGTCTTAAAGAGGTCTCTAAGAGCCTTGCAGTCAAATACGAGCCCCTCATATACAGCCTTTTTAGTGATCCACTTGTTTTTATATGCCTTGGTCATATCACCGATACAGCTGTCGGGAGTTAGAGCAACAGGTGGAGGGGGTGGGGGAGTTTCTTTTGTGAGAGTTAAAACGGTCGAAGTTGAAGAAAAAGCGAGTGTGTGATTTATAACTTGAGCGGGAGTTGTCGAACTCGTAATTTCTGCTTGTGTTGTTGTCGCACTATCGCCGTAGCCTGTGATGATGGTGTATGCACCACCGCTTCCCGTGCCGATGGTCTGAAGGCTGTAGTTTCCAGGTATGGGGTTAACGATGACGGCATATTCGTTGCCAGTGCTGAAGCCCGAATAAAAAGCATCTGGGATTTCATTAATCTCTGTGTTTGTTGAGAAATCTTTACCTAACCGCTTACCATCCGGAGCAACGATTTGCATGTCTATCGGAGAAAAGAGTTTAAAATAAAGGAAAGAAGTGACGACTCTATATGTTTTGTTAATAATTGTTGTGGGACCGTTGTTGTTTAGGTTTTCGAAAATATAACTGGAACTCGTTGCTACAACCTGTAAATGATTTACCCCATCAAACTCTTTATCTGCAACTCCAATAATATTTTCGATACTTGTGCGTGGCACTGTACCATCCCCAGCGCTGAAAAAGGTCCCGACTATCTTCCCATGCTCCCATTTTGGTAATTCTGTCGAGGGTTCAATCAAAAAACCACTGATTGTAGTGTTGAGTAGAGTATCCGCAAGGATAGTATTAACACGCACCTTTCCATATACCTGGTTAAGTTTTGCGATTATAGTTTCTAAAAATCCATTAATTGGATAGCCTGTTGGATACTGGAGTGTTGTGGTGGCAGTAGAGAGATAGTTGTTATAGACAGGCAATAGCTCATGAATTGATTCAATCGGTCTGTTTCGTATGTAGTCAAAAACACTTGCGTACCCACTCCCGCGCGCCTCTAGCCAGAACTTTGTTTGCATAAAAGCATTTGGAATTGGTTCCCCAAAATCAACCTCACCACCTTCCCAAGTTTTGTAAGCCTTGGGTGCGCCGGAGAGGGGAGTAGCCACTAAAAAGAGTTGGCCGACGTCGTTTTGGTACTCGCTGTTCTCTATGTAGTAGAGCGCAACCAGACCGCCCATCGAATGGGCGACTATATCTACATGCGAGCAGGCGCAGGTTTGTTTGATTTGCTGGATTTTGTTTGCGAGCATGTGTGCACTGACCTCGTTTGGCTCCTCCCAGTTGTACCCAAACCTAAACAGCGTTTGATTCTCTACGTATCCATTAGCAAGAAACGTGTCTATTAAGTTGTCGTAGGTGTGGAGTATCGGGTCGACAACCCACTCGCCGTTTTTCTCCCACGAGCCCAAGATGCCGGGGATAATAACAACCGGCTCGTACTCACTCGGGGGTTTTGTACCCCACTTCCACGGTAAAATAAAATAATTTTGTCCGAGCACCGCATCTACGGGGAGAGCCGTGCCAGTTGCGAGTGCCTGACCCAATGCCCCAGTTGAACCGCCAAACAAATCATAGTCCCACACCACAGCAAAGTAGTCTTGATCCTGTACAGGCGCGCCAAAAGCAACAAGATCTTCCTGTACCAGAGTTGCAGTGTTAAATACCCCGTCTCCCGCAAGTAGGGTGGCGTTACCCACCGCACCCTGGTAGACGGCGATTATTTTTTGTGAGCCGATAGTGCTGGGCATAGAAAATGCACAGGGGCCGTCGGTGGGGACATAGTGTTTGTTGTTCTCAAAAGAGTACTTATATGGCTGGCAATAAAAGGAGAAGGGCGCTAAGGCATATGAGGGGTCATTGGAGAGGACAGTAGTGTTAGCCGATGCCACAGAGCCTGAAAGCAGGAAGCACAGGGCGCAAAAGAGTATGGTGGCTGTGCGTCGCATGATGCGAGCATACAACCACAAAGCAAAACTCAGTGCAATTGACTAGAGGGCGAGGTTATCGTAAGCCAACGATGGTTTGGTAGACATTCCCGTCTCCAGGGAGCACATACAGGTAGTACCAATAGCCGCTTTGCGTTTTGCTCGTCTTCCAATTGTACTGGTAATGGTCGCCATTCCAGCTGTAGGCGCTCCCACTTGAGGGCTGGTCGCTGTAGGCGGCCTCACTCACGGGGGCACTGAGTGCCGGCCCTTGCACAGGCACTACCCACGGTATCTCGTCAGGAACTTGCACGACTGCTCCGCTTGCATCAAGCAGCGTAAACTTTACCGGCACGGTACTCCCTGCCTTAAAGACACTCGTGTTTTCTGTAATTTCGTGCCCGGTGTTATTGATTGGTTGGAGGAACCCGCCGAACGTAAGGGCTGGTGGTGGAGGCGCTGGCGCCTGCCACTTCCACGTCAGCACATAGTAATTTTGTCCGAGTACCGCGCCCGCAGGGAGAGCGGTACCAGTTGAGAGTGCTGTACCCAGCTCGCCCGTTGAGGCACCAAACAAGTTATAATCCCAAACTACAGCAAAGAAGTCTTGGTCCTGTGGCGGAGTGCCAAAAGCCACCATGTCTTCTTGTATCAAAGTGGCAGAATTAAAGACCCCGTCTCCTGCAAGTAAGGTAGCGTTACCAACAACGCCCTGGTACACACCGATTATTTTTTGTGAGCCGATAG
>VMFK01000004.1 GCA_007375995.1 Parcubacteria group bacterium Gr01-1014_56 | reverse complement strand
CGTTGCTTAAAGAGGAGGAGGGAGCACGGGAGCGCGTGCGCGCCTTTTTAGGCGCGCTCGAGGAGACACTGTACTCGCAGCTCGATGGCCAAAGGCCGAGTCCCGCTGAAAGCAGGGGCAGAAAAGATATCAGAGAAGGGCTTGAAGACATAGCAAAAGTGCGCTCTTACGCAAATGACCGCTCACCGTCGTTAAAAATGCTACTCGAGCACCTTTCGATTTCATTACCGATACTGAAGTGACCCCAAAGAAATTAAAAGAGCGGAAGGTGCGGATACAAAAGCTTGACCGAGCACTTGCGAAGCTATTTCCTCATGCTTCAATTGAACTGGAGTTTAAAAACCCGCTTGGGCTTTTGGTCGCAGTGCAACTCTCTGCCCAGTGTACTGACAAGATGGTGAACAAAATTACAGAGAAGCTTTTTAAAAAATACAAAACACTCGACGATTATATAAAAGCTAATCCGCTCAAATTTGAACAAGACATTAAATCCTCTGGGTTTTATCGCAATAAGGCAAAAAATATTCTTGCCTCAGCCAGGATGATCAAAAAAGAGTTTGGTGGTAAAGTCCCTAAAACAATTGAAGAGATTTTAACGCTGCCCGGCGTTGCCCGCAAAACCGCAACAGTAGTGCTTAAAGAGGCATATGGGGTTACCGCAGGCATTACTGTCGACACGCACGTGATCCGTTTTGTGCAGCGATTTGAGCTCTCTGACTACAAAGACCCAGTTAAAATTGAGCGCGACTTAATGGAGCTACTACCTAAAAAAGAGTGGTCTGGTTTTACTCATCGAGTGATCCACTACGGCCGCTACCTAGCCCCAGCGAGAAAATATGACACCACCAAAGACCCATTAATCAAAATCTACCCTCCTGCAGCAAAAAAATTCAGAGTTTGATATATTTAATATATGGCACATGACTTTAAGCCTTTTGAGGCGCAGATAAAAACTATTCAAGAGAAGCTCACTAAGGAGTTAAGCGGTGTGCGCACAGGCAGAGCCTCACCTGCTATTTTAGATAGTGTTGCTATAGAGAGTTATGGCACACGCATGTCACTAGCCCAAGTAGCAAATGTTTCTATCGAAGATGCACGGACGCTCCGGATTGCCCCGTGGGATATGAGCAATGCAAAGGAGATTGAAAAGGCAATTACTCTGGCTAACCTCGGGCTCTCTGTTGGCATGGACGAGAAGGGAGTAAGAGTCAACTTCCCTGAGCTTACCGGCGAGCGTAGAGCGCAACTCCTCAAGCTCGCAAAGGAGAAGGTCGAGGAGGCACGCGCGTCGCTTCGCGGTGCGCGCGATCAGGTATGGAGTGCTATTCAAAAAAAGGAGAAGGAGGGCACGATGAGCGAGGACGACAAATTTAGAGCAAAAGACGAGATGCAAAAGCGCGCCGACGCTGCTAATAAAAACTTTGACGAGAGCCTCGCTCGCAAAGAGAAGGAGATAGCACAATAACTCATGTCACTTTTTCTTTTTATTCTCATACTTGCTGCGCTCATTTTAGTCCATGAGCTCGGGCATTTTGCGGTTGCAAAGTTTTTTAAAATTAAAGTAGAGGAGTTTGGGATCGGCTTTCCTCCAAGGCTCCTTAAAATAAAAAAGGGGGAGACTCTCTACTCGATCAACCTGCTCTTTTTTGGTGGGTTTGTAAAAATATTTGGTGAGGACCACAACGAAGCGGCAGGAAACCCGCGCTCCTTTGCAAGTAAAACCCGAAGTGTTCAGGCGGCGGTGGTCGCAGCCGGTATCGTGATGAACTTGCTCTTTGCTTGGGGGTTGCTCTCGGTAGGCTACCTAGTGGGGATACCGACCTCAGCGCAGCACGAGGGGGTTGGGCAGGTAACAAATGCAAAAGTCTTGGTGGTTGGGCTTCTCCCGGAGTCTCCCGCGGCAAAGTCGGGTGTCTTGCCGGAGGATGTTGTTGTTGGTGTAGCTACAGCGGGAGTTGCTCTGCCGACAGACTTAGATGCCGCAGAAGTGCGCGCGTTTATTAAAGAGCATCAAGAGGAGAGCATTATCTTAAGCGTCATGCGCGCAGGAGAAGAAAAAACTTTTGTAGTGCGGGCTCAAGAGGGTTTGATCGAGGGGCGCAAAGCGCTCGGAGTTGAGATCGATGATGTCGGCATACTCAAACTCCCGGTACACCTAGCGCTCGCTCAAGGGGCAGTGCTTACCTACCGCATGACTATCTCAACTACGGAAGGACTCGGACTCTTCTTTTATCAAATCGCAAAAGGCGTAGCCGACTTCTCGAGCGTCGCGGGCCCTATTGGTATTGCTGGTATCGGGGCAAAAGCAGTGAGCCACGGCTTTTCTGCAGCGATAATCCTAACCGCGCTTATCTCGATCAACCTGGCGATTATAAACCTGCTCCCAATACCTGGGCTCGACGGCGGGCGGCTTCTTATTATTGCGATCGAGAGCGTTATCCGCCGCCCAGTACCGCAAAAACTTTCTTTGTCGATCACCATGGTTGGGCTCGCGCTCCTTATCTTGCTCATGCTCGTCGTCTCTTACCACGACATCGCTCGCCTTGTTGGGTAGTAGATGTTCTAATATTCTTGAGAATATTAGAATGAGATTCTTATTCTCCTATTCGCGCGAATAGGGGAGTAAAGAAAAAGAAAGAGCCCCGACGAGAAGGACTCTTTCGGGGCTTGTGACTGGTTATTTCGCAAGAACTTCGCAATCTCCATCATTGAAAACGAGGAAACTGTACTCACTTTCAGGATCCTTATCCTTGGTCACTTGTAAAAGCATTTCAGCCTCTTTATCTTTGCCCGTTTTCCTCAAGGCCTCGACAACTTCGATGCTATAAGCGATTCGGCTCCCAGGAGGGGCAGCACCTTTCACTTGTTCGGAGTTGAATATTGTCGAGATCCGCATGCCGACAAAAGCTTCGCGCACCTCAATAGGCAGATCCTCGTCTTTGCAGACTGCAATGATAAGAATGTCTTGCCGTTTACCAGGGATGAATTCGCCGCCACCGATCGGGGCCAGCACCTCGCCATTTGAACCGTGGATTATAATTGTACCAACCATTGTGCTTCTCCATGTGAAAATTCCAAACTATAATATAACATAAGAGCATATTTTGTCTAACTTTTGTTTCTTTATAAAATAACGCTACAATGGCCTCCATATGCGCCAATCTCAACTTTTTACTAAAACACGCCGCGAAGCGCCTAAAGACGAGGTCTCTAAGAACGCACAGCTCCTCATACGTGCGGGTTATATCCACAAAGAGATGGCAGGAGTCTATTCCTATTTGCCATTAGGTTTGCGTGTTCAAAACAAAATAAGACAGATCGTACGCGAGGAGATGAACAAGATTGGCGGGCAAGAACTCATCATGACCTCGCTGCAGCGCAAAGAGCTGTGGGAAAAGACAAAACGATGGAGCGACGAGGCGGTTGATGTGTGGTTTAAATCAGAACTCAAAGCAGGAGGTGAGGTGGGTTTTGGCTGGTCGCACGAAGAGCCGATCGCCGAGATGATGAAGAATTATGTCGCAAGTTTCCGCGACCTGCCGATTTATGTCTATCAATTTCAGACAAAATTACGCAATGAGCTTAGGGCTAAAAGTGGAATCATGCGTGGCAGAGAGTTTGTGATGAAGGACATGTACTCTTTTTGCTTAGGCGAGGAGGACCATACTCGTTTTTATAATCAGTCGATTGATGCGTATACTCGAGTATATGAACGGCTTGGTATTGGCGACGATACATTTGTCACGTTTGCTTCTGGCGGAGCATTCACTCAATTTAGCCACGAGTTTCAGACAATAGTTGAAACTGGAGAAGACACGATTTATATAAACAGGGAGAAAAAGATCGCGATAAATCAAGAAGTGCTCAACGAAAAGACGCTCAAGAGTCTCGGGGTCTCTCGCGAGGAGTTAGAAGAGGTAAAAACCGCAGAAGTAGGAAATATATTTAATTTCGGCACGCAAAAGTCAGAGGACCTCGGCTTGCACTACAAGAACGAAAAAGGAGAGCAGATTCCTGTCTGGATGGGCTCTTACGGCATTGGTATCACTCGGCTTATGGGTGTCTTGGTGGACAAATTTGCGGATGCGAAGGGTATTGTCTGGCCGGAGGCTGTGGCGCCATTTAGGGTTCACCTAATTGAACTGGGTGGTGACAATGAGGATGTCAAGCGTGAGGCAGAAGAATTATATAGAGAATTAGAGTCGGCGGGTGTTGAGGTGCTGTGGGACGACCGCGAAGCACGCGCAGGGGAGAAGTTTGCCGACAGCGACCTTATCGGCATCCCGCTTCGTATTGTCGTATCAGAAAAAACACTAGCAGCAGGTAAGTTTGAATGTACAGAGCGCGCAAGTGGCAAAGCAGAGCATCGCAGCCTCTCAGAACTCATCGGCTATTTATCTTGAGCCTGCCAAAGGATTTAACTCATGCTTAAAAGATTTTCAGATCGACTACGGTCCCTACTCTCCAACGACATTGGCATAGACCTAGGAACCGCAAATACACTCGTCTACCTACGCGGCAAAGGCATTGTCGTCTCTGAGCCCTCGGTCGTGGCGGTCAACCAAAAAACAGGGCAGGTTGTCGCTGTGGGGGCTACTGCCAAAGCGATGCTCGGCCGCACACCCGGGCACCTCACCGCTCTTCGGCCCCTTATCGACGGCGTTGTTTCAGACTTCGAGGCGACCGAGGAGATGCTTGCGTATTTGATCAACCGCGCGCAGAGCGCTCCTGGCGGCGGCTCCTCAAAACTATTTGGGCCCCGGGTGGTTATTGGTGTGCCATCGGGCATCACTAACGTGGAGATACGCGCAGTTAAAGACGCTGCACACAACGCAGGGGCGAGGGAGGTGCATATCGTTGAGGAACCCATGGCCGCGGCGCTTGGTATCCGGCTTCCTGTTAAAGAGGCGGTTGGCTCAATGTTGGTTGACATCGGCGGTGGCACCGCAGACATCGCGGTCCTCTCTTTGGGCGGCATGGTCCGGGCAAAAAACTTGCGTATCGCGGGGAATAAACTCGACCAAGATATTATCTCTCATGTACGTTCAGAATTTAAAGTACTTATCGGAGAAAAAACTGCAGAAAGCGTAAAAATCGCGATCGGCTCTGTCATCGAGGGAGGTACGCACCTCGAAGCCGTGGTACGCGGACGCGACCTTATCACAGGACTCCCGCGCGAGATACTTATCACCGACTCCGATATACGCGAAGCTATCTCGCAGTCGATCGACACGCTTGTTGAGGCTATCCGCGAAGTACTTGAAACCACTCCTCCTGAAATACTTTCAGATATTATGCGCTCGGGCATTGTTTTGACCGGCGGCGGAGCGCTCCTCAAAGGCCTCGACACACTCCTAACCGAGTGGCTTAAGGTGCCGGTCATTATTGCTGACGACCCTCTGACCGCCGTGGTGCGCGGGACAGGAGTTATACTGGAGAATCTCGAGCAGTATCAGGATATATTCCTTGAGCATGACGACGATATCACCTAAAAGAAAACGCAATGCCGCACGTCTCCAGCTTATTTCGCTTCTGGTACTCATATTTGCAGTGGTTGGTGTGGTAACGCTTGTCCGAGGGCCTTTAACCAGCCTCTTGTGGCGCGCAGGAAGCCCGCTCGCGCAAGTAAGCGACGCATGGACAAGCAAACTGAATACACTGTTTTCGAGCTTTCAGGGTAACTATCAGCTGGCACTAGAAAATAAACAGCTGCAGGACGCGCTTGCCTCTAGCTCAGTGCTTTTGCTCGACCGCCAAGTCCTTTACAGCGAGAACCTCGAGCTTAAAAACCGTTTAGGGCGGGTCCCTCCAAACATGACGAGCATACTGGGGAATGTGATCAACCGCCCACCGGGGACTCCTTATGACACGCTCATGATCGATATAGGCAAGAGAGACGGTGTTTCGGAGGGAGACTTAGTCTCCGCAGGCGGCTCGGTTTATATCGGCGTGATTACAGAGGTGTATACGAATACCTCTAGAGTAGTGCTTTTTTCAGCGCCGGGGGAGGCTCATGCCGCCACACTGCTTCAGGAGTCTGCAACCACCTCGCTCGCTATCTCGGTAGAGGGCCAGGGGGGCGGCTCGCTTAAGGCTCAAGTACCCCAGGGAGTCATAGTTGAGATCGGAGACGAAGTTTTATTTCCCAGCCTCGTGCCGGAGTTTGTGGCGCTAGTGGTAGCCGTTGAAGAAAAGAGCCAGGCCTCGTTTAAAACAATCTACCTACAACTCCCAGTGAATATCTATTCGCTCAAGCATGTTGAGGTGCGGCGCATCGCCCCTACTCGTTTATGATGTTCAATAACCCAAAACAAAAATGGATTTTCATTGCCGCTTTTTTACTCGCAGCAGGTGGGTTTTTAGTTCCGTTTTGGCCGCTTGAGATACTTGGTATTCTTGTAGGCTCGTGGGCTGGCTCAGGGCTGATCGCAGTGGCTCTCGGACTCTTGCTTGATTTAGCCTACGGTACCCCGACCGGGATTACACACTACCTGTTCTTTCCTTTTACACTTTTGGCAACCGTAGCGCTTCTTGCTCGCTATATTGGCGCACGCTTTTTGTTTGAACGCTCGCGCCACGATACCCTTCTGCCGTGATACACTTCTCTCACCATGTTTTGGAGAGGCGGGAGGAAACTCATTAAGGAGATCGAAGCAGATGAGATACTAATAGACTCGTCTAACCTCCCTTCGTATGACACCGACCAGTTTGAGGGCCGTATCGAGCAGCCTATCGGGCGCCCGGCTATACTCACGACACTTGGCGTAGTGTTTTTGATTATGTTTCTGTATGCAGGGAGGGGGCTAGACCTCCAGTTTCTTAACGGAGCCGCCTATGCGAAACAAGCCGCAGAGAATCAGCTGACTGAAAAGATAATTTTTGCTGACCGTGGCGTACTTGAGGACAGGAGAGGTATTCCGCTTGCCTATAACACGCTCGCAAGCACCACCGACGACTTTGCACAGCGCACGTATGCTCCGTTTCGTGGGCTCGCGCACATTGTAGGCTATGTGAAGTCGCCGCAGAAAGATTCTTCAGGATTTTACTTCCGCACCTCGTTTGAGGGGATCGACGGACTTGAAAAGACACTCAACGCCGCGCTTCAGGGGCAAAATGGCATTACGCTCACCGAGACCGACGCCAAGGGCAGGGTGGTTTCAGAGAGTGCCAGAATGTCTCCTATACAGGGGGCAAAAGTACGCCTCTCGATTGACGCTAAGTTCACGCAGGGTCTCTACGACGCTATTGAGGCGCGTGCAGAGGCTTCAGGGTTTCAAGGAGGTTCCGGTGTCATAATGGACATCGAAACTGGCGAAATTATTGCGCTCACGAGTTATCCAGAATACTCAACACAAGCGCTCTCAGAGGGAAACAAAGCGGCACTTGAGGTGGCTCTAAGCGACACACGTCAGCCGTTTCTTAACCGCGCAGTAAACGGGCTCTACGCGCCAGGCTCAATTGTAAAACCGTTTATGGGGGTCGCCGCACTGACTGAAGGGGTAATTGATGAGAACAAACAAATAGTAAGCACCGGCTCGATAAGCCTCCCCAACCCGTATAATCCAGACCAACCCTCTGTGTTTAAAGACTGGCGCGCGCACGGGTGGGTAGACTTGCGCCGTGCGATCGCGGTTTCCTCAGACGTATATTTTTATGAAATAGGAGGAGGATATCAAAATCAACCAGGGCTCGGGATCGATAGGATAGACAAATATTTTAGACTTTTTGGGTTCGGTTCAGTCACGGGTCTTCTCGGGTTTGATGAACCCACAGGCACTATCCCGACACCTGAGTGGAAACTTGAGACTTTTGACAACGACCCGTGGCGCGTCGGCGACACCTACCACACCGTGATCGGTCAGTATGGCCTCCAGATCACGCCGCTTCAGGCGGTGCGGGCAATGAGCGCACTCGCAAATGGAGGAAAACTGCTCACCCCTACGCTCATTGCAAGCTCAAGTCCCAAAAGTATCGCGCTCAACCTCCCACAGCATAATCTCGATGTTGCAAAAGAGGGGATGAGGATGAGCGTCGTGGAGGGTATCGCGACGGCGGTCAACTTCTCGGGCTTTGAGGTTGCTGCAAAGACCGGCACTGCGCAGGTGGGGCTCCGTAACCAGTATATAAACTCCTGGATGATAGGATTCTTCCCGTATGAAAAGCCGCGCTACGCGTTTGCTATCGTGCTTGAGCGCGGCCCCGCCGCAACTCTGGTCGGCGCCTCTGCCACGGCGGGCGATTTTCTCAGGTTTTTACAAGCAAAAGCGCCTGAGTATACAAAGTAAAGAGAAGCGATCTTGACGAGGAGCTATTTTCGAGTATACTTGTTTTCGCATTATGCCAGCTGAATTACTTTCACAAGAAAAGTTCGAGGAGTTAACTCGCGAGCTCGACGAGCTGCGCACCACGCGCAGGCGCGAGGTTGCAGAGCAACTTGAGTATGCTCGCTCTTTAGGCGACCTCTCGGAGAACGCCGAGTATCAAGGGGCCCGCGAGATGCAGGCGGCCGTTGAGGAGCGGATCGGCAAGCTCGAGTCGATACTTAAAAACGCAAAAATCGTCGAGGGCTCAAAGAGCGACTCGATCGGCATGGGCTCTGTCGTGGTGGTACAAGGCGCTACGAAAGGCACCTCGGAGGAGAAGCGCACCTACACGATAGTCGGCGCCGAGGAGACCAACATGTTTGAGGGGAAGATCTCCTACCACTCTCCCTTAGGCGCGGCACTCATGAGTAAGAAAAAGGGAGAGGAGTTCTCCTTCCACACTCCCCGCGGCACCCAGCGCTATAAGATTCTTAAGGTAGAATAAGCCCTATAGTCGAGTGAGTGAGAGAAATGAAAGCTCGTTTTCATTTCCGAGCGAGCGATGATTATATTTATAATATGTTTTGGGCAGACCGGATAGCACAGGAGATCACGCGGCGCTTTGCTGGTGATATTAAAGGCGGGAAGGCACTTGTCATACGCGACGAGTGGACTGCCTCCGGCCGGGGACATGTAGGCTCAATGCGCGGGGTTGCTATACACGGCGCGGTTGCCGAAGCGCTCGCCAGGCAGGGTGTCCCGTACACCTTTCGTTTTGAGATAAACGATTTTGATGTCATGGACTCTGTGCCACCCGGGCTCAGAGAAGAGGAGTACAAACAATATTTGGGCATGCTCTTGCTTGATGTACCCTCTCCCGACAGTTCTGCTAAAAATTTTGCGGAGTATTACGCCAACGATTTTAAAAGTGCGATTAATCACGCTGGTTTTACACCGGAGTATTACTGGGGGAGCGAGCCCTATCTTTCAGGTCAAATGGATGCGGTGATCTACGAGGCGCTTAATGCGGCCGACACTATCCGTTCTATATATAAGGAGGTATCTGGTTCAGTTAAAGAGGCGGGGTGGCTACCAATCTCGGTTCTATGTCCAGAGTGCAAAAAAATTGCCACTACCGAGGCGAGCGATTTTGACGGCGATACCGTCCGGATCATTTGCGAGAAAAATAAGGTTGAGTACACAGAGGGCTGTGGGTTTAAGGGTCGTGTCTCTCCATTTAAGGGCGGTGCAAAACTCCCCTGGAAAGTTGAGTGGGCCGCAAAGTGGAAGGTAAACGGGGTCATGGTCGAAGGCGGCGGCAAAGACCACTCAACCAAAGGTGGCTCGAGAGATGTTGCAAACCACATCTCTCGCGAGGTCTTTACATATGAACCGCCGTTCAATCTACCCTATGAGTTCATACTTGTTGGTGGCAAAAAGATGTCATCATCTAAAGGTAGGGGGAGTAGTGCAAGAGAAATTGCTGACCTCGTACCTTCTAAAATATTTCGCTTGGCACTCTTAGGCAAAGACATTAATCAACAGATCAATTTTGATCCCGAGGGAGACACGATCCCTGTACTCTATGACCAATACGACAAACTCGCACAGAACTTTTGGTCTGGAGCCGACGATGATTATGCCCAGCTCTTCACACAGATACACCCAAAGGAGGGAACCCCAGAGCAGATGTTTTTAATGCGCTTCTCCCAGGTGGCATTTTTAGTGCAAATGCCGCATCTCCAAATTTTAGATGAGGCTAAAAAACTAAAGGGGAGCGCTCTTACTAAAGAAGAGGAGATAGAGATAGCTGAGCGCGCGCAGTATGCTTTGCGTTGGCTGCAGAATTATGCGCCCGAAAAATATGTTTTTAAACTGCACGACACACTGCCGAGTATCGCAACTGATCTAACACGAGCACAAAAAGACACTCTTGAAGCGCTCCGCAAAGATTTAGAGATGAATTATCCAACGTCGGGGGAGGTGATGCATGCGCTTATACGCAGCGTTCCACTTCGCCCCAACCTCTTGATCGAGCCAAAAGATTTCTTCGTGGCGCTTTACACGATATTCCTCGGCAAAGACAGCGGTCCGCAAGCGGGGTGGTTCTTAGCTGCGCTCCCCAAAGAGTTTGTTCTCGGGCGTCTCCACGAGGCGTCTCAGTAGATAAAACAAAAGGGCCCATCCTTACGGAGGGCCCTCAAACCTATCGGCTTATTTCAGAGACTGTCGAAACTGCAAAAATCACAATTGGTATGGCGGCCAGGACCAACAGCACGATGTGGCCCATTTTTGTTCTCCATGTCGATTCGACACGAAGATCATGTACCTCTCGGTGCGCCCCAACGAAGTCGAAGGGGTGTTGGCCGTTATCCCGACGCATCGGGGCCATTAATGTAAATTTGGTCATAACTACTCCTACGTTTACTTGTTTCTATTGAGTGTTTGACCCCACCTGTCTACCTGCCATTATATACTAGTTAAGCCCTTTTGTCAAGGGTCTTACTTTCGCACTATTTTCTGTGGATAAGACCGCTTTGCAGGAAGATTAGTTGTATACTGGGATGTAGTGGGATAAAGTGGGACAAAGAAAGTAAAAAGCAAAATAAAAAGAAAACATGCTAATCGGCGAATACCTCCACACCCTAGACCCGAAGAAGCGGCTTTCTCTCCCCGCAAAGTTCCGCAAAGAGCTCGGCAAAAAAGTAGTGATCACTCGCGGGCTCGACCAGTGTCTCTTTATGTACTCACCACGCGCGTGGAGGGAGATCATGGAGAAGATGGGGAGGCTCCCTGTCGGACAAAGCAACACTAGAGGGATCACACGGTTTATTTTAGCCGGAGCGCTTGAGGTAGAGGTCGACGGGGCGGGCCGCATATTGATCCCCGAGTATCTCAAAGAGTTCGCGGGCCTAAAGCAAAGTGTCGTACTCACAGGAGTCGCAGACCGAGTCGAGATCTGGGACGAACATGTGTGGCAGGAGTACAAGCAGAAAATAGAGAAGGGTGCCGAGGGGATGGCAGAGGCGCTGGGAGACCTCGGGATGCTCTAGAGCAAGGGTTTTTTGAAATAAATTATATGAGTATTCAGACTTTGGCTTCCGTTCGTGCAAAGCCTCGCCTCCGTCGAGAGGAGGGCGAAACTGAGCATGAGCGGAAGTCAGGGCCAGAACATATCAGTGTGATGACCAAGGAGGCGCTCAAACTCCTTGACCCAAAGGAGGGCGACTTAGTCGTTGATGCAACGCTCGGGCTTGGGGGACACAGCGAAGTAATACTAGGAGTCCGTGGAGTTACACTTATTGCACTTGATGCAGACGAAGAGGCAGTGCTTTCGGGCCAAGAGAAGCTAAGGCACTTTGGCAAACGTGCCGTGGTCATCAACGCGAACTTTCGTGATATAAAAAAGGTGCTCCGCAAAGAGGGTGTCACCAAAATCGATAAAGCGCTCTTTGACCTCGGGTGGAACAAGGGACAGCTCCTAAGCGGGAGAGGGTTCTCCTTTCTTAGCGATGAGCCGCTCAACATGAGCTACGGCAAAAAACCAGCGTCGGGGTTTAGTGCAGCTGAGATCCTCAACACTTGGGAAGAGAAGGTGCTTGCAGACGTGCTCTTTGGCTACGGAGAGGAGACTTACGCGAGACGCATTGCCAAAGCGATAGTTGCGCGTCGAAAAATAAAACCGTTTGAGACGACTATCGAACTCGTAGAGGTAGTGCGAGACAGCGTGCCGCCTCGCTATCGCCACTCCCGCCTTAACCCGGCGACCAAGACCTTTCAAGCACTTCGAATCGCAGTTAACGATGAACTTGGCGTGATTGAAAAAAGCTTGGAGGCCGCATGGAAGATGCTTACCCCTGGAGGGCGCATAGTGGTGATCTCATTCCACAGCATCGAGGACCGCTTGGTTAAAAGAACCTTCGCGGCACTTACAAAAAAAGGCGCAGTACTCCTCACCAAAAAACCACTTATTGCTGAGCGCCAAGAAGTCATTGCTAACCCCTCTGCACGCAGCGCAAAAATGCGCGGCATTGAAAAGACAAAATAACCAATATTCTTATGTACACTATTGCTCGCACACACACCCCATATCTCACCCGCGCTATGGCGCTCCTTGCAGGCACGCTTACCCTGTTTGTGTTTCTCTACGGGATCTTCTTGCTTGAAGCAGTAGGGAACACCGCGCGAAGAGCTTCCGCTGAGCGAGAAGTTCGCTCTTTAACCTCAAAGGTAAGCCAACTCGAGCAGACCTATCTCTCCTTAACCCGTGAGTTGACGCTAGAGCGTGCACACTCGCTTGGGTTTGTCGCTCCGGCCGAGGTAACCACGGTCTTTGCAACCGCACAGTCTCGCTCGCTTACGCTTAACCACTAAGTCATGATAGCCACTCGCTTTGTCTCGCGGGTGCGGATGGTTACGGTACTGTGCGCACTCTTTGCCTCAATACTTGTAGGCCGTTTGTATGTACTTCAAATACTCCATGGCGACTTGTACATCGCGCGCGCAGACGCGCAATTTAGCCCGCTCACTTCTCCAATCCTCGACCGCAACAATATATTTTTTAGCGACAAAGACGGCACTTTTATCGCCGCTGCAACGATGCAAGCAGTCGGGACTTCAACTGAGCGCAAACGTTTTTATCCTGGAGGCTCCTTGGCAGCACAAGCGCTTGGGTTTGTAGCGTACAACAACGACGACACGCAAAAAGGGCGCTACGGGCTTGAGCGATACTACGAGCAAATACTTGCGCGCGGAAGCGAAGACCTCTACTCCAATTTTTTTGTCGAGCTTTTTGGTGCCGCAAAGTCGATTTTAAATGGCGAGTATGAAACCGGGAGCCTAGTCACCACGATCGAGCCAGGGGTGCAGGCTGAGCTTGAGCGCACGCTTGCCTCCTACGGCACGCGCTGGGACCCCGCGCTCTCAGGAGGGGTCATTATGGATCCTTCGAGCGGCGAGATTATCGCAATGGCGGTGTCGCCGAGTTTTGACCTCAACGCTTTTAAGAAGGAAAAAAATCCTGCAATATTTGATAACCCGATGGTGCAGGATGTGTATGAGATGGGTTCGATCATGAAGCCTTTGACCGTGGCTGCGGGGCTCGACTCGGGGGCGATTGTAGAGGGAAGTACCTACAACGACACTGGCTGTATTGAGGTCGACCAAAAAAAGATCTGCAACTTCGACGGTCGCGCTCGCGGCATAATCCCTATCCAAGAGGTCCTCAACCAGTCGCTTAACCTCGGGGCTTCGTATGTGGCAACCAAGATGGGCCCTCAAGTCATGCGAGAGTATTTTCTTGACCATTACAAACTGGGTCAGGAAACAGGTATCGATTTGCCCTCCGAGATCCATGGCCTCGTTGGCAACATAGACAAGCCCTCCGCGCGCGCTGTTGAGTATGACACTGCCTCCTTTGGCCAGGGGCTTGCTATCACACCTATTGCAACCGTGCGTGCGCTCGCAAGCCTCGCCAATGGGGGTAAACTTGTCACACCGCACCTGGTAAAAGCGATCCGCTATGACTCGGGGCTTTCTCGCACGCTGAGTTGGGACACGGGCGCGCAGGTACTTAAACCTGAAACCACTACTATTGTGAGTCGTATGTTAACCAAGGTTGTTGACGAGGCGCTGGCAGGCGGCACTATTAAGACCGAGCATTATAGCGTCGCTGCTAAGACCGGTACGGCGCAAATTGCAAACCCGGCTGGTGGCGGCTACTATACGGACAGGTTCCTGCACAGCTTCTTCGGATACTTCCCCTCGTTTAACTCACGGTTCCTTATCTTTCTCTTTGCGCTTGAACCTAAGGGAGCGCCGTTTGCTTCGCAGACCTTAGCGCCTCCGTTCCACTCGCTTACGCAGTTTCTTATCACGTATTACAATGTGCCGCCCGACCGTTGAGAAAAGATGCGCACTATACTAAAAAATATTGTCGCCACCATACTGCGCTTTGAGGCGCGGCTTTTGCTTTCTAAATATCGACCACGCATTGTGGTTGTCACGGGGAGCGTGGGCAAGACCTCGACCAAAGACGCCATTTTTGAAGTGGTCGCTTCAGGTGCGCACGCCCGTAAAAGCGAAAAAAGTTTTAATAGCGAAATCGGGCTCCCGCTTACCGTGCTCGGGCTCCCCAACGCGTGGAATAACCCGCTGCGCTGGCTTGAGACTATTGTCGACGGCCTTATGCTCTATGTCTCAGCCCAACCCTACCCGAGCTGGCTCATACTTGAGGCTGGCGCCGACCGCCCGGGCGATATACGCTCCCTTGCATCGTGGCTTAAGGTTGATGTTGCGGTGATAACAAGGCTCCCTGAGGTGCCGGTGCATGTAGAGTTTTTTGACTCTGGAGATGCGGTGAGGGAAGAGAAAGCATCTTTGATAAACGCACTCAAACAAGACGGTACGCTCGTGTTGTATGCCGACGACCCAGGGGTCGTGGCGCTCCGAGCGCGCGCGCGGAGCGCACATAGCATCACCTTTGGGTTCTCTGAGGCGGCAGACGTGCGTGCGCATGGGGTAGAAATTATTTTTGCAGGTAGTAAACCAATCGGGATTCGTGCGCACGTGAGAGCACAAGGCGACATCGGGATACTTGAGGTTAAGGGTGCGATAGGCGCGCACGCGCTCATGCCGGCGCTCGCGGCTATTGCGGTCGGGCAGGCGCTAGGGAAGCCACTCCCCGAAACTTTGCTTGCGCTTTCGCACTATGACCCGCCGCCGGGCCGCATGCACTTGGTAGAGGGAGAAAAAAACACGACTATTATCGACGACACCTATAACTCAAGCCCGGCGGCGGCAGAGGCGGCGCTCGAGACGCTCGCACTCCTTCCGGTGCGCGCATCCGCCGGCCGGCGGATAGCGGTGCTTGGCGACATGCTCGAACTCGGCAGACATTCGGTAGATGAGCATCGCAAAGTCGGAGGGAAGGTGGTGCCTTGTGCAGACATACTCATGACAGCTGGTTTTCGTGCGCGTGAGATCGCGCAAGGCGCGCTCGACCAGGGGATGGCGGAGAGCAAGATTTTGCAATATGAAGACGCGGCGCGTGCGGGAGCGGAGTTAGAAGCAATGATTAAAGAAGGGGACGTAATTTTGATAAAAGGTTCGCAAAGTATGCGCATGGAGCGGATAGTTGAAGGGATCATGCAAAACCCCGCACATGCGCTGGACCTCCTGGTGCGCCAGGATGAGGAGTGGAAGAAACGCTAACCCAAAAGGTTTTTGGAAGCCTATTGCATTAAATTAAGCAATGTGTTATGATTTTTGGCGGGAAAAGTTCCCGTGCTATAAACAGGAAAGAAGGACACATGTTCATGACATCTCAACAAACTGAGTCTACAGGCTTGCCTGCAGGCTGGATCAAGGAATTCTTAGCCGGTGGAACCGGCAGAAAGGAGCCTCCTATGCAGCCTCCGGTGCCGACGCGGCCGTTGCCGAACGAGCCCGAACTGGACTATGAAGTGGGAGACGTGGTGTGCCTGACTGGTCGTTCTCCCATAACGGGCGAGGTCAAACGCATTGATCTGGCGAAAGGCCGGGTCTACTGCTCATTCATGGGCACGAACGATTCTACCTGGGTTGGTATCTACCAGGTTGAATTGTGCCGCAAAAAGTCGCATTAAGACTTCGTTCGCTACACAGAGCGCTCAGGATACATCCCGGGCGCTCTTTCTTTTTATCTATGCATGCTTTATCTTGTTTGATACGGCCCTTTCGTCTAACGGCTAGGACAGCGCCCTCTCACGGCGTAAATACGGGTTCGATTCCCGTAGGGGTCATGAGACCAAAAAAGCGCACTGCTGCGCTTTTTTCGTGTACTCATGACGGCCGGAGCGTTGTTTTGCACTTGCAAAACCGCGAGGCGGGGGCTGCGTGCGAGTTTGCTGACGAGCAAACTCGACATGTGGTCCACAAAAGGTAACAGACAAACTTTTGCGACGGCAAAAGTTTAGTCGCGGGCGATTCCCGTAGGGGTCACGTATATGAAAATGAAAAAGCCCCGCAGTATGAGAGAGTCGAGACTCTTTCATTCACTGCAGGGCCATGCGCCTTATAAATAGGCCACGTGAGGCCATCGGCGCTCCAAGTACGACTTGAGCAAGAAGAATCCCATCGCTCCAGCATTGATCATCATGAAGATAATTCCCGAGATCAACCAGTGTTGCTTGAGGAACTCCCGTCCTGCCTCATCAACGAGGAAGGGGCTTAGTCCCATCAGACAAGCAGCAATCGCGAACGTGAAACCGACGATCCAGACGGTCCTGTAGATTGCCCATTGAACGAAGGGAGGAAGGGCCCTTCCCATCTTTTGAAATAAGTTCATGTCACATGCGTCCTTCGGCGCTTTGTTGATAGGTGCTTTCCAAAACTGAAACCTACCTATAGTATATACTAAAATAACATTTTTGTCAATACGTCAATAGGGCTTTAGAATAAGGGCTTTTTGACTTGTGACCATAAATTTTTAGACTCGACTTTTTTAATACCGGGTGTAGTGTTTAGGGAGACAGATAATTGTGTCTGGCAAGGGAGGGTTGTGCTATGACAACGCAAAATGCTGCTGTAACGGTATTGAACCGGAATATTGTCCAAACTGAGTTCTTCCACGTAGGTGGCGGCCGGGTTACGCTCGACGAAGTGTTCGAAGAAATAGGCACACGGCTTATTGATCAGTCTCCAATAAAGACGACCGTTCGGTTCTATGACCCCGATGGTTCCTTGACCAACCTCGTCTCAAAATTGGAGCAAGCAGAAAAACATCGCCGAGCGCTTGAAAAAGCTTTTTTTGAGGCGAAAAGCTGGTGGCGACGAAAGCTATTAGACTATCGTGCTCGCAGACTTGTTGGTAAGGTCATGGCGATGAAAAGAAAAGTCATTCGTCTTGCGATCAAAAAACTGCATACGGTTGTAGGGCACGCAGACCAAGTAGCGCTCGAGCTACACGATCATCGTTTCCGCCATATGCAACCAAACGAGGCACATGAGCTGCTTGAGTCGATCTCAAACGTCTCAAATATGTGGATCTTTGTCTTTAAGCCGAACGATCTGTTGGCAGACAAACATTCCGCCGTTGCGCACGCATTCTAATTCTTTGTTCTTTGGAGCCGGCACTTAGTGCTGGCTTCTTCTTTTTATGCTTCAATGCAAATATGAAAAAAGTTTTAGGGCCTGCGTTTTTTGACCGCCCAACACTCACGGTTGCAAAAGAACTTTTGGGTAAATTTTTGGTGCGTAGGGTCGGTGGCAAAACAGTTGCACTCATGATTACTGAAACTGAGGCCTATGACGGCCCGCGCGACAAAGCGAACCATGCACATCGTGGGCAAACCCCGCGTAATATGCCGATGTTCGGGCACCCGGCAACTATCTACGTGTACTTTACCTACGGCATCCACTGGATGCTCAATATTGTCTGCGGTAAAAGTGGCTACCCCGCAGCTGTGCTTATCCGCGGCGTTGCAAACTACGCGGGGATACTTCGCTCCGGAGAGATGAACGGGAGCCCTACTCCTTCGCGAAATATCCCCACTCCGTTTTTGCTGAATGGTCCGGCAAAACTCACCAAATTTCTCAAAATCGACAAATCACTCAGTACAAAAATGCTCGGTAAAAAGTCGGGTCTATGGATCGAAGACAGGGGAGTCGTCATAAAACCGCGCGATATCAAGCGCACACCGCGCATCGGGATCAATTACGCAGGCGAATACGCCCATAAACCGTGGCGGTTTGTATTGAAGAAACCTCAACCATAGACGGTGATATACTAAAAACACTTTCTCCATGAGTTCCTTGAAGGCAGATTTGCGTAAAGTGATGCGTGGTGAGACAGAGGATGACGCCGCATTACTTGAGAAATGCTCACGCGACGCGAGCCTCTTTAAGGTACTGCCTGAGCTCATTGTCTACCCGACTGACGCAAGCGACGTTGCAAGCGTGGTCAGATTTGTCGCGCGCAAAAAACAAGTTCCTAAAGTGCATCTTTCGATAACCGCGCGTGCCGCTGGCACCGACATGTCTGGCGGGCCACTAAACGACTCGATCATTCTTGACACGACAAAACATCTCAACCACTTTTTAGAATTGGGGAAGGATTTTGCAGTAGTTGAGCCAGGGATGTATTTTAGGGACTTCGACAAACAAACAAAGAAAAAGGATCTGGAGCTCCCGAGCTATACTGCCTCGCGCGAGTTGTGTACGGTGGGGGGGATGGTCGCCAACAACTCCGGCGGAGAAAAAAATCTCAAGTACGGCAAGACCGCACGATATGTCAAAGAGCTCGAGGTGGTGTTAAGCGACGGACAAACACATACGCTAAGAGAGTATAAAGGCGACGCACTCACGCATAAACTTACAGAAGATTCGTTTGAGGGCGAAATATACCGTAAAGTTGCCGCACTTGTCTCCACACCAGAACACCAAAGAGTGATACAGGAGCACAAACCAAAGGTGGAGAAAAATTCTTCTGGCTACGCACTGTGGGATATCGGCGACGGAAAGTCTGGTCTCAACCTGGCCCGACTTATGGTGGGCTCGCAAGGCACTTTGGGTATCGTCACTAAAATCAAGTTCGGCTTGGTTAGGCCCAAGCCCTATGCCGCGATGACCATCATGTTTCTTGATTCGCTCAGTGAATTGGGCGAGGTGGTGCCATTGGTTTTGAAGCATAGCCCCGACAGCTTTGAGTCCTACGACGACCACACCTTTAAACTCGCGGTCAAATACTTCCCCGAGTTTGCGGTGCAGATGAAATCAGGCCTGATTTCGCTCGGGCTGTCGTTTTTGCCTGAGGTATGGATGCTCTTAACTGGTGGGATCCCCAAACTGGTTCTTATGGCGGAATTTCGCGCCGAGTCTCAAAAGGCTGCGTGTATAGCGGCAGAGATCTTAGCCGAAGAAATAAAAAAGAGCGTGTCCCCGAAGGGGGGTAGGTCGCACATTAAGGTCAGGGTTGCCAAGAGCGAGGCCGCTGCGCGTAAGTACTGGGTGATACGCCGAGAGAGTTTTAATCTACTTCGCAAAAAAATTCGAGGCAAACGCACGGCGCCCTTTATTGACGACTTTGTAGTGCCGCCCAGAGTACTCCCAGAGTTTTTGCCTAAGCTTGAGGAGATCCTCTCGCACTATGACCTCACCTACACGATCGCAGGCCATGTGGGGGATGGGAACTTTCATATTATCCCGCTTGTGGACCCGACACGCGCCGACACCGCCCGGATAATAGACGAGCTTTCGCACAAGGTTTACGACCTCGTGATCTCCTATCAGGGTTCGATCTCGGGCGAGCACAATGACGGGCTTATACGCACGCCCTACGTAGAGAAGATGTTCGGGCGAGAGATGTACGCGCTCTTTATGGAGATAAAAAAGATATTTGACCCGCACAACATTTTTAACCCCGGCAAAAAAGTGGGCGGCAATTTCGGAACCTCGATAGCCCACCTCGATTTACCCGGCATAAAATCTACAACAAAATCAGAAATCAAGAAGTAAAAACCTATTTCACACTCGACTTGCAATCATTCCAACATTCTGTAGAATGTGCGAATGTTAAAAAAGAAAACGCCAAGACAACTAGAAAGACACCTCAAGGGTGTGGCTAATCATCGCCGTATCGAGATTCTCTTACTGGTAAGGGAAAGGGGAGGCATTACTATGGAAGAAATTTCAACAGCTCTTAATTGCAATTTTAAGACTATTTCCATGCATACGCAAAAACTTGTCCAAGCGGGATTATTGAACAAAAAGTACGTTGGCCGTCAGGTAGCCCACGACCTGTCTCCTTACGGAAAAACGATCTCCCGTTTTATAAAATCATTCTAATATTCTACAGAATGTAAGAATGTTATTAAAGGGCGGGTGGATTGTCACAACTGTTATACTAAAAATATGAAAATCACGAAATTTGGGCATTGCTGTTTGTTGCTTGAAATGAACGGGGTTCGCATATTAATAGACCCGGGTGTTTACTCAGGTGGTCAAAATGATGAGAGAGATATCGATATGGTCCTCATTACGCATGAGCATAGCGATCATTACCACATTGAGTCGCTCAAAAAAGTCCTCAGTAGTAACCCAAAAGCGACAGTAATCACAAACGACGCCGTGGGCGCGCTCTTGCAAAAGGAGAGTATCCCTTACACTCGTGTTATGGACGGAGAGTCGACCAAGGTCAACGCAACCAGGGTTGAAGGGTTCGGTCGCGAGCACGCAATTATCTACGGGCAAATGGGCGCTTGTGAGAACACCGGCTTTTTGGTAGGGGAGAAGTTCTATTACGGACGTATCCTGTTTCCTTCTACTAGTTGTGTTGTGATGGCAAATAGTTTGTTCCATTCCACGCTGGGGAAAAGAGGGAATTCTGATTTGTGTACCAAAAAGTAGGGCAAAGGGTACAATGGCCCCATGGAACCTCTGGCAAATAAAATCCGCCCTCGCGTGCTGGACGAATTTGTCGGCCAAGAGCACTTGGTGGGGAAGGGGAAGCCGCTTCGCGTTGCAATAGACGAGGGGCACCTCTTCTCTTTTATTTTGTGGGGGCCACCAGGCTCGGGTAAAACCACGCTTGCTAGGATCTACGCCAACGCGCTTGATGCGGAGTTTTATGAGCTCTCAGCGGTCGACTCCGGCAAGGAAGATATCAAGAAAATAGTCGGGGAGCGAAATGTGTTGCAGTTTTCGCTCAAACCCAAGGTGCTTTTTATCGACGAGATCCACCGCTTTAATAAAGCGCAGCAAGACTTCCTCCTACCTTATGTCGAGCGCGGAGACCTCACCCTTATCGGTGCCACAACGGAGAACCCGAGCTTTGAGGTTATACCCGCGCTCCTCTCGAGGTGCCGGGTGTTTGTGTTGAATGATTTAGAGGAGAAAGATATGGACGCGATTATTAAACGCACAAAATTGAAGACCTCGAAAGAGGCGCGGGACTGGCTAATCCAAATGGCGGCGGGCGACGCTCGCCAAGCTATCACAACGCTCGACAACACTAACAAACTCTACGGCAAGATAACACTCGAGACGCTTAAAGAGTCGATCCAGTCCATGCACCTGCGCTACGACAAAAAGGGCGAGGAGCACTACAATACTATCTCGGCTTTTATTAAGTCGATGCGTGCCTCGCAGCCGGACGCTGCGCTCTACTACCTGGCGCGTATGGTCGCAGCAGGAGAGGACCCGCTGTTTATTGCGCGCCGGATGGTGATATTTGCGAGCGAGGACGTGGGGCTGGCACAACCCACTGCGCTTGTCGTAGCAAACGCTGTGTTTGAAGCGTGTGAGAAAATTGGGTATCCAGAGTGCACGATCAACTTGGCGCACGGGGTTGCGTATTTGGCGCAGTGTAAAAAGGACCGCAGTGCAAACGATGGGATTGCCGAGGCGCTTGAAGATGTGCGTTCGCTAGGGAACCTACCTATCCCACTTAAGATCCGGAATGCACCTACAAAGTTGATGAAGGATTTGAAGTATGCCAAAGGGTACGACAAGTATGACACAGGGAGCTACTTACCAGAGAAATTAAAAAATAAAAAGTATCTAAAATAGAGAAAGGGCGGATATTTCTATCCACCCCTATTTTTTGAAGCTTCATAACGCAGGAGAGAGTCTCGCTTATTTTTTCGAGGTGTCCCTTTCTTTTCTGGACTTGAATCTCTTTCAAATCCTGGGAACATCGGGGAGTGTTTCTCGAGCCTCCTCTTCTTTCTGTTCCTGGCACGCGTTTTTGCAGCCTTCTGTGCTACGCGCGAACGGATGATAAACGCCATCCGGTCTACCAGTTTCTTCACTTCGGTAGGACTTGATTGTTCAAAGAACTTATAAGGCTCCAGGAACTCTCTGATATACCTTTCAAGTTCCCAGTAAGCACCGAAGCGGCGGTATGCCACACCCCTTTCGCTGCGCCAGAAATCCTTCACACGACTGATGTCTTCTTTAAGAGTATCCGCATCCATCAGCCTGTCCTCCGTGCTTGTGCGCTGTGTCGCCCAAGCTCAGAGCAGATTTTCTGAGCAATCCGCTTCACATCAGGTTCATACGTGATACCGCGTCTACGGATTGCTTCGCGAGCCAACAGGTTCACCTTACCTTTAGTAAGCCTTGAACCACTCGCTTTTATTTGCGTGCTAACCGTAGCGACTATAGCGTTTATTTCAAATGCATACATGTGCGCCCTCCTTTCAGGCGTCTAAATTAAAAGGAAATACGCAAAACTACCTAACTCTATTATACCATAGACCTATAAAAAATGCAAGCCTAAGAAAAGAGTTTATCCACAACGTCTTTTACCATTGTGCCGTCTGCCTTACCTTTTAGGTCTTTCATAAGCATACCCATTAGTTTGTTTGCGCCGGTTTTGTCTACAACACCCATTGCAGCTGCTTTTTCTTTTGCAGCCTTCTCGATCTCGCCCTGCGACATCTGAGCAGGGAGCATTGTCTCGATTATTGCGAGCTCTGCTTTTTCGCTCTCAGCTAACTCTGGCCGGCCGCCAGCGACAAATTGCTCAATAGAGTCCTTGCGCTGTTTGCTTGCGCGCATGATGACAGTCAAGAGTTCGTCGTCGCTGAGCATCTCGTCGGGTTTGCGACTCTTGCTCACGAGCTCGTTAGTTGCGGCGGCAGAGAGCCCGCGGAGCACACTAAGCCGTACAGTATCCTTAGCGCGCATCGCGCCTTTAATAGCTTCTTTAAGTTCTGGATGGGTCATGCGGTGATTATATCAAAAAATGCTAAAATAGGCAGATGGACCCGCTGATTATATTTTTGATCGTCTTGGCAGTGGGGAATATGGCGATGGTCTATTTGCTGTGGCGCAGAGGCAATACTCCTACCGAGCCTATACCCCAAGATATGCAAGGCTTTGTGCTGCTCCAAAACCAACTCTCGCAACTAACGAGCGCGGTTGATAGTAAACTCCTTGAGGTGGTGCGAGGAGTCTCCGAGACAAAAGAGTCGACCAAACAGGTGTTTACTATCGCCGAGCAGCTCAGCAACCTCGAGAAGGTCCTCAAACATCAAAAACAACGCGGCAATTTAGGCGAGGCGTCGCTCGAACTTATCTTGGGGAATATTCTCCCGCCCACGGCGTTTAAAATGCAGTACGAGTTCCCAGGCGGGGAGACCGTGGACGCGGTCATTATGACTCGCGAAGGGGTTATCCCTGTTGACGCAAAATTTAGCCTCGACAACTATCAACGGCTTATTAACCTGGTCGACGAAACCCAGCGGGAGACGCTTGAGAAGCAATTTAAGAACGACCTCAAACTCAGGATCGACGAAACGGCCAAGTATGTTCGCCCCAAAGACGGCACGCTGCCATTTGCGTTTATGTATATCCCGGCCGAGGCTATCTACTACGACCTGCTTATTAACGAAATCGGTTCGGTTAAGGTCAACACGCGCAACTTGATCGACTACGCCTATAACGAAAAGAAGGTAATCATTGTCTCACCCACAACCTTCGCTGCGTATTTGCAGTCGGTACTCTACGGCTTTAAAGCGTTTAAAATCGAGGAGGCGGCGAAGGATATTGCTAAGAACGTTGAGGCGCTCTCGCGGCATCTTAAGGCCTATGAGGACTATTATAAAAGGGTAGGGAGCGCACTCTCGACAACTGTCAACCACTACAACGCTGGCTATAAAGAGCTAGGCAAGATAGACAAAGATGTGCTTAGGATTACTGAGGAGAGCATCGGGATCGAGACAGAAACGCTCGAGCGCCCAATACTTGAGGGGAGGGAGTAGGGCTGGTGTTTTAAAAGAAAAGCGGTATTCTACCCCCAGCTAGGACTAGAAGCTTTGTGGCTGGAGGCTATCATGAAGAGGATTTTGGCAGCAGTTGTAGTGCTTGCGTTTTGTATGTCAGGTCTCACCGCTCAAGCGGGAGACCGGCCCAGAGAAGACGAACGGCTCTATGTCAGCGGTGTGTTCTGCAACAAATTGTGGCAGACGCAAGCAGATTTGAGGCAGACGAAGAAAGGCGTCCCTACAGAAGTTATTCTTGCAGCTCTCAACAAAGAAGGTGTGGAGTGCACGAATGCATCTACGATCGAGTATGTGTTTAGCGAGGTAACTCTGCTTGTTGACACCGACGAGGAATTGGAGGGCAAATCAGTCTATTTCTACGAGGGTTTGCAAATTGGAATCAGAACTTCCGATGGCAAGATTCATCTCTATAAGGGTGGGCCTGCAATCGTGTACTTTGTAAGGCTTGAGCCTTTTAACTCGCAAAATGTAAGCGTGCAGATGTGAGTGACAAGCCCACAATACTTGAAAGCCCGACGTAATGTCGGGCTTTGTTTTTTGCATTGGGCAGCTATAAGCTCTTGTTTCTCCTGAGCTTTAAGAAGATCTGTACACCGACTATAAAAATTCCTATCAGCAGTATGCCAAGGCCAAATAAAAAGATGGCCCGATGGTCTTTCAGCGACAGGTTGCCAACGAGAGCGGTCGTTAGAGCAAGAATCGCTCCAAAAATGGAGGACCCTACGCCGAATATGGCGACCCGCATTCTGTTCCTGGCAATTTTCTTTTTCGACGATTCTGTCAACTCAAGGGCCTCATCGCTCTGGCCACTCCTGAAGATTGCTGCCCCTCGAGAATTTCTTTCCCAAAATAACATAATAAGTGGCGGAGTGACCGCTAGGACACCGCTTGCCAGAATAGCTACTGCTGCTTTCAAAAGATCATTCCACATGGCCTGTTCTCCTTTCTACATAGAAAAGTAACACATTTTATATACTTATCGATACGACTTGTTTTAGCTTAAAACATGGGTTATATTAAACCCTTATGGAAAAGGCCGAAGGCACCAGAGAATTTGCCATTATAGAGACCGGCGGGAAGCAGTATATGGTTTCCGAAGGGGACACCCTTAAAATCGAGAAAATCTCGGGAGATTTTAAGACTGGCGACAAGGTCTCCTTTGACCGCGTCCTTATGGTAGACAATGGCAGAGATACAACGATCGGCGAGCCGTATATTAAGGGGGCTAAAGTATCTGCTGAGATAAAGCGCATTGACCGCGCTAAAAAGGTCACTGTTATTAAATACAAAGCAAAGTCCAACTATTTTAAAAAGCGCGGCCACCGCCAGCCATTTTTTGAGGTGACGATAACCAAACTCGCGTAAGGCCTCGCAAACTTATTTGTTCTACGTTCGTGAGGAGAGGGCGCTCGCTATTGTGTCTGGGTCGGCGTACTCGAGTTCACTGCCAGTAGAGAGCCCGCGGCCAAGGGAAGAAAGTTTGAAGTTAAACCCCTCGGATATTGGGCGCAGTTTCTCCTGGAGTATCAGGCGTGTGTGGTCGCCCTCGGTCGTTGCTGAGAGGCCTAAGATCACCTCATTGAGTAGAAGTTTTGGGCCGTCACGTTCGATACGGGAGAGTAGCTCACGCAGGCGGATGTGTTTTTGTACCTCCTCGCTTGCAAGCGGGATAGTGCCACCGAGTACAAAATAGAGACCTCTAAAACCGCTCTTCTCGACATTTTCTAAGTCTGCATCCTTCTCAACAATACAAAGCACACTCTTCTCGCGATTTTTGCCGCCACAAATAGAACACAGGCTGTCGGTGTGGCCGTTTTTAACCGACCAGCGGTAACACTCTTTGCACTGGAAGGTGTTGGCGCCAAGTTTTTTAATATCATCCGCTAGGGAGGCGCGGTATGCGCTGTTTTGTACCAACAAATACTGCACAAAACGCCGTGCCTGCCTAGGGCCTATCCCGGGGAAGCGTGTAAATAGTTCAGTGAGTCGCTCGATAGGGTTCATTGTTAGAAGGGAGCGCCGGTTTCAAATACTTCCAACCCAGTTTTATCGAGCGAGGTAAAGGTCGTGCGCTTTTCGTCAAAGTATAATTCTACCTTACCGGTGGGGCCGTTGCGGTGCTTCTCGATCAGTATTTCAGCAACACCCGGGCGGTCAGTGTTGTCAGACATTTTATCTTCGCGATGGATAAACATCACAACATCTGCATCTTGCTCAATCGAGCCGGAATCACGCAGGTCGCTAAGCCTCGGGCGGCCGCGGCGCTGCTCGACCGCGCGTGAGAGCTGCGAGAGAGCAAGCACTGGCACATCAAGCTCGCGCGCAAGGTTTTTAAGCGAGCGAGAGATCTCGGTCACTTGCTGCACGAGCGAGTCGCCAGCGCGCGCGTTAGTGGGGGCAAGGAGTTGGAGGTAGTCAACAACGATAAGGTCAAGCCCACTCTCACGCTTAAGCCTCCTAGCAACCGAGCGCATCTTAAGGATATTGTTGCCGGGCTGGTCGTCGATAAAAATTGGCGCATGCGAGAGACGGTCGTAGGCGTCGTGGATCTTGGCAAACTCTTCCTGCTCTTTAATATGGCCGGTACGCAGGTTCCAAGAGTTTACCTTTGCTTCGGCTGCAACCATGCGGTCGACCAATTGTTGGGTCGACATCTCAAGAGAGAAGATCCCGACGGTCGTTTTGTGGTGGATTGCCGTTTGTCTTGCGATATCAAGTGCAAGCGTCGTTTTACCCATCGAGGGGCGAGCTGCGAGGATAATAAGGTCTGACTTTTGAAATCCTGCGAGCATATTGTCGAGCTCTTTAAAGCCGGTGCGGATACCTCTCAGTTCGTCCTTATGCTCGTGGAGATGCTCGAGCCTTGCCCAGGCATCTTGGAGCGACTCCCTGAGACTCGTGAATTTTGAAAGGGAGGGGGTGGAGGTGACCTCGTAGATTTTCTTCTCGGCTTTATCAAGTGTCTCCTCAAGGTCGTCGCTCTCGTCAAACCCCAACTCAGCGATGTACTCGCCAGCGTCAATCAGGCTACGCAGCATGAACTTTTTTTGTACAAGGCTTGCGTAATGGCGGGCGTTCGAAGCCGCAGGCACGTCACCCACAAGCTCTGCTAAGTAGGAAACTCCACCGATAGCCTCCAACTGCTTTTTATCGGAGAGCGCTGCGCGGACCGACTCAACGTCGATCGGTTCGCTCCGCTGCCAGAGCCCCAGCATAACGCGGTAGATGATGCGGTGCTTCTCGCTGTAAAAGGCGTCGTCGGAGAGAACATCAACCGCCTCTGACATACCCTCTGGCCGTATCATAAGGGCACCGAGGAGTGCCTTCTCAGACTCAGTGTTTTGCGGCGGCGCTCGAAGCACAGCATCTTTTTTATTTTTGGGCGCCATAGCCACTCAAGAATACTCTTTTTTGAGAGGTAAAAAAAGCGTCTAAAAACAACCCTGCCTGTGGGTAGTGTGGATAGGAAGGGGATAGTGCTGCCCCAGGTTATTTCTTTAAAAGTTGTGTGCCAAGGGGGGTATCTTTTAGCTCAAACCCATGAGCCTCTATCTGTTTTCGCAGATCGTCTGCTTTTGTAAAGTCTTTATTTTTACGTGCCTCCTCACGCTCGTCTAGCAAACGCGCCACCTCGGGGGGGAGGTCGCTTTGCGCTAGCACTTTAAGGCGCGCTGCCTCCCGAGGCAGGGAGAATCCGAGCCCGAGAATGTTGTCTACTTTTATAAGGGTCGCTTTTTTGTCTGCAGGAGAAACCTTTTCATATCCGGTCGAGCCCTTAATAAAGTCCCACGTCTGGCCGAGCGCGCTTGCGGTGTTGAGGTCCTCCGAGAGCGCAAGATAAAAATTGTTTAAAAACTCCTCGTGGGGCTTACCTCCCTCTGGGAGTTCAAGATAGGTCCGGGTTAGGCGCCTGAGTGCCGTATTAGCGCCCTCGATCGCCTCCCAAGTAAAGTTCATCGGTGTGCGATAATGGCCGGTTAAAAACCAATATCTAAAGGCGCGGGGAGAAAACCCTTTGTCGATAATGTTGTGGAGATACACCGTGTTGCCGAGCGATTTGGATATTTTTTTACCTTCAACCGTAATGTGCGCGTTGTGGAGCCAGTATTTTACAAACTGCTTACCCACTGCGGCCTCTGCCTGAGCTATCTCGTTGTTATGGTGGATTGGGATATGCTCGATCCCGCCAGTGTGAATATCTATTTGTTTACCAAGGAGTTTAAAAATCATCGCAGTGCACTCGATGTGCCAACCGGGGAAGCCCTTGCCCCAAGGCGATGGCCAACCCATACGCTCGCTCAATTTCCACAGCACAAAGTCGTGCGGATTCTTTTTATCCTTCTTTTCCTCTACGCGGACACCCTCCCTTTGGCCCTCTAAATTTATATTTCCCAGTTTGCCGTAGCCTTTAAATTTTAGAGCATCGTAGTAGACGCCATCTTTTATAGTGTACGCGTAGCCCTTTTGCTCAAGTGTTTCTATAAGCGCGATTTGCTCGGGGATATAGTCGCTTGCGCGCGGGTAAGTAACGCGGTTGGTGTTGACCCCAAGGAGCGTGATGTCCTCAAAAAAAAGCCCGGCGTACTTCTCCGCCAATTTGCGCATGTTGGCCATGGTGGGCTTAAGGCCCTCTCGCGCAAGGCCGCGGGTCATCTTGTCGTCGCCCTCGTTCGGGTCGCCCTCGTTGTCGCCGGTTAGGTGGCCAAAGTCGGTGATGTTCATCACTTGCTTAACTTTGTACCCCCACACCTCAAGCACCCGCCTGAGCGTGTCTGCCAACACCGGAGGAACCATGTTACCGATATGCTGACGGTCATAGGGAGTTGGGCCGCAGTTATACATGGTGACGACACGCTTCCCTAAAGGAGAAAACTCCTCGAGCTTACCCGACAAAGTATTATGAAAACGCAGAGGTATCTTTTTTGGCTCTTTTTTTAAAAAAGAAAATAGTCCCATAGGCTTGAAACTAGCACTGAGCGGGCTTCTCTACAACCACCCTCTATGTTTGAAGTAGAGGAAGGTACTGGTACCAAGCGTGAACATGATACCAAGCACCATCCAAAAACTGTATGGCGTGTCGCTGAGCGGCACCGGAATACTCATGCCGAACAGTTGCCCTATAAAGGTAAGAGGGAGAAAAATGAACGCCATCACCGTGAAGGTTTTCATGATCTCGTTCTGTTTTGTCGAAAGCAGGGAGTTGTTGGTCTCGCGCAACTCGGTAAGTGAGTTGTAGAGGTTGTCGACCGTGCGCTCGACACGTTCCTGCGCTCCCTCTAAATCGCGCAGGTAGTAGGCAAACTCGGGGCCGAAGAGCCGCGCGGCAATCGGCTCGACTGAAACCAACATCTCGTGGTGGGGGGCAAGCGCGTCGCGAAAGTCGTGGATAATGCGCCCGGTCTGGGAGAGCTCGATCACCATTTTGCGCTCGCCACCGCTAAAGATCCTGTCCTCAATGTCTTGAAGCCGACGCGTCACAGTGTGGCACTCACCAATGAGCGCCTCGTAGAGTGCGCGAGCCATCGAGGTAAAGAGATGCCCGCCGTTTAAGTGCGAGATAGGTCGGCCAAGCACGGTACCTACCTCAAACGCTTGCGCAAATGCGTGGAGCGGGTCAACGTTGTCGTACCTCGTGGTGATAAGGAAATTTTTCCCAACAACAAAGTCGATCTCCTGCTCCGCGCGCTGGTTTAACCCGCGCAAAATAGGAAAGTGGAGGATCACATAGATAACCTCGCCTCTACGTTCGACCTTGGGCTTAAAAGAGGGGACCAGGAGCTCCTCGGCGATAAGTGGGTCGATCCCAAACTCATGCATGAGCGCGCGAACCTCGCTTGAGGTCGGAGCAACGAGATCAATCCAGACAGCATTTTTCTGTCCGTACCTGGTGAGCATACGCTCACTATTGTATCACTAGATTTTTCTTTCAATCGAGGCACCGTGATATACTAAATAGATGCAAAAACATATACGGACGCTCGGAGTACTTGCTCTTGTGGTAAGTGCTTTTGGTGTAGGACTTTATACCGGCGTTGCGGAGCGTATTTCTGAGACAGTCTCTGCACAATCGATAACATATATTACCTCTGACAAGGCGCCAACAGGCATCGATGAGGGCCAACTATGGAGGGTATGGCATCTCCTTGAGCAGCAATATATTCCGACCCACTCCTCAAGCACGATGCCAACCGCCGAGGAGCGGCTATATGGTGCGATAGCGGGGCTCACAGACAGCTATGGCGACCCGTACACGGTCTTTTTGCCGCCGGCTGACGCGAAGGTGTTCCAAGAAGACATAAGCGGCGCGTTCGGAGGCGTTGGGATGGAGCTCGGGCTTAAAGAGGGGGTTATCGTGGTTGTGGCGCCGCTTAAGGACTCGCCCGCAGAGAAAGCAGGTGTAAGAAGCGGCGACCAGGTGCTTGCGGTCGACGGCAAACCGACACAAGGTATGACCGTTGATGCGGCAGTAAAATTGATCCGCGGCAAACAAGGCACTACAGTCAAACTCACCTTTGGGCGCACGGGGGAGCCGAAGCCTCTTGAGATTTCAATCGTGCGCGACATTATCTCGATTCCGGTCCTTAAGAGCTACTCAACGCAAGACGGTATCTTTGTGATAGAGCTCTACAGCTTCTCTGCAAACTCTACGGAGCTGTTCCGCAAAGCGCTGCGCGAGTACTTTGAGTCGGGCAACACAAAGATGATCCTTGACCTGCGCGGTAACCCCGGAGGCTACTTGGAGGCAGCGGTTGAGATGGCGAGCTTCTTTTTGCCGGTTGGTGAGGTGGTGGTGAGCGAGGACTTTAAAGGCAAACAACCAGCAAACGAGCACCGGAGCGTCGGATACAATGTCTTCCAAAATAAAAAACTATCAATGGCGATATTGATCGACCAAGGCTCGGCTTCAGCTTCTGAGATCTTGGCAGGTGCGCTTCAACAACATGGTGTAGCCAAACTTGTCGGCGCCCGTACGTTTGGCAAAGGCTCAGTGCAACAGCTGATCGATATCGGCGGCGGAGCACAAATTAAAATAACAATCGCGCGCTGGCTCACCCCAAACGGCAACTCAATTTCTGAGGGCGGCCTTACCCCGGATATTAAGGTCGACCGTACTATTGAGGATGTAAAGGCAGGTAAAGACCCACAAAAGAGCGCTGCCGTCTCCTGGCTCGTCACACAATAAAAAAACAGGTATAGTGC
>VMFK01000044.1 GCA_007375995.1 Parcubacteria group bacterium Gr01-1014_56 | reverse complement strand
AGTTTGATTTAATTTTAAAACCGGCCATAGAATCTCTACTCTACCAAATTTAAACCCCGACGTCTGAAGTCGGGGTCCCGACCAAGGCGTCGGGAGAAAAAAAGAGGCCGCAGTGTGAGTGCGGCCCCAAGTCTAGGGAGGAAACGCCCAAGAAGGGTTGCGAGAGAAGGATGAGCCTCGCTCTTGCACATCAACTGTAACGTGCTATTTGCTTTGGTAGCAACGTAAAAAGTCGTCGCGAAATACTTTAAATGTGTCGTCAAGTATGCTCAAACGTATGCGCTCAGTGAGATTCGTCAAAAAATATACATTGTGCATCGAGGCGAGGATAGGCCCAAGCATCTCATGAGTGCGAAAGAGGTGATGTACGTACGCGCGTGTATAGTTTTTGCAGACTATACACTCGCAATCTTTGTCGAGTGATGAGAAATCCTCGCGAAACTCAGCGTTTGGTATCTGTATCTTGCCTCGACTCGTGTAGATACCCCCGTTGCGTCCATTGCGAGTTGGGAGTACACAGTCAAAAGTGTCGATGCCGCTTTCTACCCCGATAAAAATATCTTCCGGCTCGCCGATACCAAGCAGATGTCGCGGTTTTTCTTTGGGGAGTTCACGGTTTACTTTGTCTAAGATTCCTAGGATGTCATGCTTGCTAAAAGAGCCGCCAATGCCGAACCCGTCGAAGTCCATTGCGGCGATTGTCTTGGCGCTTTCGATGCGCAAGTCTTCAAATCTGCCGCCTTGTACGATACCGTATATTCCTTGCGTGTTGTTTTTATCAATATTACCGCGGTGGCTCTTGAGACTCCTCGCTGCCCAGCGATGCGTTCGATCTGCGGCTTCTTTTTGATAGTCATAGTCGGCAGTTGGCGCGGTACACTCGTCGAAGGCATAAATAATATCGGCGCCGAGCCTGTGTTGGATCTCAACTGAGCGCTCGGGAGTAAAGCGATGGAATGTCCCGTCTAGATGTGAGGTAAAAGAAACTCCCTCTTCGTCGATAATGGCAAGCTTGCCGTGACTTGTCGCCAAGTCTTCATCCCAGACAGCCGGAGCAGAAAAGTCCTGCAAAAGGGAGTTGGGCTCCCGTTCATCTCTCCCTTTTGTGGGATCTTTTTGCTCCGGTAGAAACTTAGAAATTTTCTTCCCAAACCCAACTCCGAGCGAAAATACTTGGAAGCCCCCAGAGTCTGTCATGGTAGGGCCTGAAAAACCCATAAACTTCCCTACCCCGCCGGCTTTTTCTACTGCATCAAGACCGGAGAGATATAAATGGTAGGTGTTTGCGATAATAGTTTGTACACCAAGCTCCTTAAAGTGCACAGAGGGGATGCCTTTCAGGTTTGCTTTTGTTGCAACGGCAACAAACGCCGGAGTGTTAACCTCGCCGTGCGGTGTGTGCAAAATCCCGGCCCTCGCGAGTGAGCCGGGAATTTCCTTTTCGATGGAGAAAGATATCGGCCGCACCTGTTTATTGAGTCACTCCGACAAGCTCAACTTCAAAAATAAGTGCAGCATTAGGCGGGATAGGTCCGTAGCCGCTCGCGCCATAGCCAAGTGCCGCCGGGATAATAAGCAGGCGCTTACCGCCGACCTTCATCCCTTGGAGGCCCTGCTCCCAACCTTGGATCACTGCTCCTGTCCCAAGCGTAAACTCGATCGGCGCTTTACCGAGCGAAGTGTCAAAGACGGTGCCGTCCTGGAGTTTGCCCGTGTAATGCACCTTAACCACGCTCCCAACGAGAGCTTCGGCGCCGCTCCCTACCACCTCATCTTGCACCACGAGCTGTGTCACTTGGTTGGAGTCTGACACGGAGGCTCCTTGACCATTTAAGAAACTTTGTTCAAGAGCAAATGGATTGCCGACAAAAAAGAACAGTGCGATAACCGCAAGCGCGCTTACGACTGCGATACTTGTTATAAGATTTTTCTTTGGCATATACACGTAGCATACACCGCCCTAGGCTCCGAGCAACTCTTTTTATCCCCGCTTGGATGCTACTTACAGGGCCTCGATAGATGCGGATGTCGAGTCGATAAAACCTCCCTGGCTGGGCAGAGCTCCCATAACGGCTGCTGTTTGTGTCGATGTTGGAACAAAAGGCGTTTGCATATTGAGGGTGAGAAACGAAAGCGCGATAACCGCAACCACCGCTCCTCCGATAAGCATGTCGGTTGGCTGGATTTGTATATGGACAAAAAACGTGAGCGCAAGCCCCACTATCATGATCATCGCCACAGCGGCAAGAATAGCGATTACCGCGCCCCCAGACTGTGTTTCGCTTTGGAGGAGATTTTTAGCTACAGAACTCCACGGAGCTTCTGTGTGTTGTGTTACAGGAATAATCGCGGGTTCTTCGTTAGCTGATGCGAGCACACTGCCACTTTCCTGTGTTTCCGCACCTGCAACTTGTGAGTTTGCACTCGCTGCGGGAGAAGGCACAGATGCTGCGGCGGGCAAAGCGGCAGAAACACTACTGCGCGGTGCGCCAAAGTATTGTACTACGTAGGTCGCAGGCTCTCCCCTAAATTCTCCCTGCGCGACCCCTACTCCGATCTCCGTATACACTGGCTTCACTATATTTGCGCGGTGTGTCGGCGAAGCCATCCATGCATTAACGACATCTCGCGAGCCATTAAACCGTACAGCCAGGTTCTCCCCCGCATATTGATACTCATAGCCCGCATCCTTAACCCACACCCACGGCTCTTTGCCGTCAGGCCCTGTGTGTGAAAAATATCCCTTTGCTGCCATGTCGGCTGCCTTTGCTTGTGCAGCAGCAGTTAGAAGGCTGTTTTCGCTCACTGGGTTAAGCGCGCCGAGCGAGCGCTCGTCATTAGTAAAAGCAACCACCTCGCCGGGGAGCACTGCGGCAATAAAATCAAGTGCGGATTGTCGCGCGACTAAATCAACCAAAAATACTCCTTCGGACGCAAGCACTACCGTTACAAAAAAGATCAGCCAGGGTTTACGCAGCACGTGCGGGCGATAGACATTGTTCTCCGAGGGAACAAAATGATTTTTCAATTTCTTCAAGAAATTCATGGTTTAATAGTATCATATGAGATTTTGGCCAATCGTGGGCTTCCTGTTACTAACTCTGCCTGTTTTTGCTGTGGCTGTTTACCCCGAGGCCGCTCGAGGGGCGGGCTTTGCTAAGGAGTCGCTATTTCTCTCCAAAACTCCTGTAACCGAGGGCGAGACGGTCCTGATTCATGCGGTCGTCGCCAACGAAAGCAACGTTAAATTTACCGGCGAGGTGGTATTTACAGATAGTGAAATAAAAATCGGTTCCGTCGCGGTCTCGATCGCTCCTGGCGGGGCCAATGCTGTCTCTGTCTCGTGGAAGCCCTCCGCGGGCTCACACCAAGTGAGCGCGGCACTCACCGGAAGCGACGGAGAAGTGGTTGAAAACGAGTCGGCAGCGTTTGTGATCAATGAGAAGCCTAAACCCGCGTCGGGCGTGCCTGCCTCCTCGACCCCAGTTGAGTCATCGGCCGATATTCAGAAAAAAATTAACGAGCTTTCGCCGACCGCAGCTAACATAAGTGCTCCTGTATTTTCGACCCTTGACTCGGTGCGCGCTCGCACGGCAGAGGCACTTGATCAAGGTATTGACTGGGCAAAACAAAAAACCGCCGGCAAAAAACCAGGCCAAGTCTTGGGTACTACGACCCAAAGCGGAGGCGGCGTTATGGATACTCTGTGGCTTATCCTCGCCACAATTCTGCTCTATATATTCTCTGTCCTCAGATTTGTGGTCGGCAATGCAGGGCTTTTCTATCCTGTTTTTGCACTCCTCTTCTTTTATATATTGTGGAAATTATTTAAACGCTTCCGCCGCCCGAGCTACGAGTGAGTGCTTGTACGGAGGTGCCAGCCGGCAGTGAGTGTAAGCCCGAGTGTGACCAAGGCGGAGATCGCGCAATACATGCAGTAGGCGCCGATAAGTACACCTTGGATATAAAACTCAAAATACACTGAAAACAGAACTCCCACCGCGGTATAGGCAAGTGCTGCCCACGCCAGCGTGCGCGAGTGCTCGTCGATCGCGAGTAAAACAGAGAGCGCGAGCATGTATACATAAAAGACGACTCCAATATATGCAAGCGGCACACCTAAGAATTTTGAGTACGCACTTGTGAGCACAGCCTCGCAGCCGCCGATAGCACAACCAGGCACTAAGTTGAGGTACGCGAAGTACGAGAGATACAAGGTGTCAGCAAGACCAACAAACGAAAGCGCAATAAGAATATACGGAGTGAGCTTCATACAATCTAGATAAATTTTACACTCTCAAGAATAGTAAAGTAGTCAGATTTTATTGTGTCCTCTGGGGTGAGAGTCCCTACCACAAAGAGATATATTTTCCCGCCATGTGCAACCGCTATAGCGGTGTTTTCATACAAACCAGAGTAGGTATAACCCAAGCCCGCTTCGCCGTCGATCGTACTTCCGCCCATCTCGCCCATTGAGGAGAGGTGGTAGTTGGAGGCCGGCGTAGTGAGTATCCACTGGTCGAGCGCAAGATTCTCTGGGTTATCAAATCTCTGGATAGTAATAGCCGGCGGCCCTTCGGTGTTTTGCCCTACAGGCAGGTTCGCCTTGTCGATAAGGGTGATGGTGCGCACCGCGCCCTCTTCGTCGTCGGCGATATCGAGCTGGTAGTTTACGGGATAGGTAAATGAGAGGCCGATGTCTTTGGAGTTAAAGGCTCCCGGCGTCGAAGTGGTGGCCGACTTATCCCTGTCATACGACAGATACAATCCTGCTCCGATAACTAAAGCCAGAGCCAAAATAAAACTTCCTATGATGGTATTTTTTGTCATACGCGGATTATTTTACACTATTTATCTCTTTTTGCCTCCTTTGCTCGCACCTCGTGCTCCTCCATCCCAAAATGATGCGCAACCTCATGCCAGATAGTGTCGCGGATCGCTTTGCGAATTGCTTGTTCTTCAGCAAGGTTCGACCTTGCTGAAA
>VMFK01000043.1 GCA_007375995.1 Parcubacteria group bacterium Gr01-1014_56 | reverse complement strand
GGTCCAGTCGCTTGTAGTGCACAGCATTATATTTCTATTGAGTTTTTTAGCCGTGACTTTTGGTCTTTTTTCCTTTGACCGAATGCTGCTTGTCCTCACCACGGTGGTGTCGCTTGAGGCGATCTATCTTGCAATCTTGATCCAGATGAGTCTTAATCAGGCTCGTGCCAGCTTGGCAGAGGTCGAGCACGATATCGACGAAATTCAGCACGACGTCGACGAGATCCAAGAGGACGTTGATGAAATCCAGGAAGATATAGAAGAGGAGCATCTAAAACCTAAAATAAATTAAGGAGTCATGCGACTATAATTTATCGTCTACACTTGTAGTATAAAACCAATGTTTAAATCAACGCGCGGTTTTTTTGCAGAATTCAAAAGCTTTGCGGTAAAAGGCAACGCCTTTGAGCTTGCGATCGCGGTTGTCATCGGCACCGCCTTTACCGCGGTGGTAAATTCGCTCGTAGGCGATATCATCATGCCTTTTTTGGGGTTGGTCACCAACAATGTCGACCTTAAAAATCTTTCAGCAATACTCAGACCCGACCTGGTGATTAAATACGGCGTGTTTCTCCAAGCGATACTCAACTTTCTTCTCGTGTCACTTTCGATATTTGTCGTCTTCAAATCGATCTCGGCCGCACGACGCAGTGTATTTAGAGAAGGGGAGCGCGCCATCCCCGCACATGAAAAACCTGCGGAGGTGCGACTGCTTGAAGAAATCCGCGATTTGCTCCGACGTAAAGTCGGAGAGCCGACCGAAGCGTCGGCTCTCAAAGACACCCTATGATATACTCCGCACATGCCTGACGTTAAAAAATTTGAACTGTCTCCCTCGCTCGCGATACTCGTATCCGGCATCTTTATTGCAGGTGCGATAGTATTTGTAAATTTGCGTCCGGCTCAAACAGTGGTCGCAAACCCAGAGCAACTCCCTTCGGCTAATGTGCCTGCTGCCCAGGCAGGAGAGCATATATTTGGCTCTCCCGCTGCCCCAATCAAACTTATCGAGTACTCCGACTTCCAGTGCCCGTATTGCAAGATTGTGTACCCGACGCTTAGGCGCATCGTTGAGGAGTCGCAGGGACAGGTTGCGTGGATACACCGGAGTTTCCCGCTTGAGAGCATCCACCCACAAGCCAAGCCCGCGGCATTGGCTTCCGAATGTATCGCCGAGGAGTTAGGTAATGACGCATTTTGGAAGTTTGCCGACGCTATCTATAACAATCAGAGCAAAATGAGCTCGGAGTATTATGCACAACTCGCTCTACAACTTGGGGCTAACTCCGCTATCTTTGCCTCATGTGTATCGACAGAAAAATATGCTGATAAAATAGACACGGAAGCCTTAGATGCACAAAAAAACGGTGGCGAGGGGACGCCGTTTACGGTCGTAGCGGGGAATGGTCTCCAGGTCCCGGTGTCGGGTGCGCTCCCGTACGCACAATTTGTCTCTGTAATAAACGCTGTTAAAGCACGTCAGTAAGGTCACAAAAGTATTATTAATTTATATATAGATAGTATGGGGAATTTATTTGAGGGTTCTTTGGGTGTATGGCTTAAGCGCGGCATTGTTGCCACGGTCCTTCTGCTCACACTATTTCTTGGTGTACAGGTAGTCGCGGGCTTCAAGGGTTTGCACTATATCGGCGCAGGCATGAGTGCCACTAATACCATTACTGTCTCTGGCCACGGCGAAGCGTTCGCGGTCCCTGACATCGCTACGTTTACTTTTTCAGTCACGTCACAGAAGTTGACTGTTGCACTTGCGCAAGATGATGTCACCAAAAGAATAAATACAATCACCGCTTATCTTAAGAGCGCCGGAATCGATGAAAAAGACATACAGACCAGTGACTACTCGGTGTATCCGCAATACGAGTATAGCCAGTCGGTGTGCCCCGCGTCTCCCGCGGGCGGTGCTGAGATGGTGGTCTACTGCCCGCCAGGCAAACAAACCCTCAAGGGCTACGAGGTGCGCCAAACTACAACGGTAAAAGTGCGCGACACTGCAAAAGCAGGCGACCTTTTGACTAATGTAGGCGGCAAGGGTGCTACTGAAGTTTCAGGTCTCAACTTTACCTTCGACAACCCTGACATGGTACAAACGCAAGCTCGCGATAAGGCAATCGCAAACGCTAAGACCAAAGCAGAAGATCTAGCGCGCGCACTTGGGGTAAGCATCGTACGCGTAGTCTCCTACAACGAAAGCGGCAATTATCCAACCCCTATGTACTATGCAAAAGACTCAGCCATGGGCATGGGCGGTGTTGCTGAGACCAGGGTCTCACCAGAAATTTCGGTAGGACAAAACAAAGTAATCTCCGACGTGAATATTACTTACGAAATCCGCTAAATCTCCTTCGCTTGACTCGTACATAGAGTAGGGGTAGTATAAGAAAAAGCCCCGGCAGGGGGTTTTTTCTTAAGGAAGATAGCTGAAAATAATTATCTATGTTGAACTATTTTAAAGACGTTAGAGCAGAAATGCGCCATGTGAGCTGGCCGACGCGCACGCAGACTATTGCATACACAGTGGTTGTTATTGTGGTGTCGCTTGGCGTAGCACTCTACTTAGGGCTTTGGGATTATATCTTTTCGGCAATTATTCGCCGCATAATTTAGTTCGCTAAATTTAATATAAAAAGAAAACTGTATGGCAAAACAAGACACATCGGTTGGTAGGGCGTGGTATGCGATACACACCTACGCAGGCTACGAAAACGCCGTTGCAAGAAATTTACGTCAGCGTATTGAGTCACTTGGCCTCTTGGATAAAATTTTTAACGTAGTTGTGCCGACAGAGCGCACTATCAAGATCAAAGGCGGTCGCCGCGTAGAGGAGGAGGAGAAGGTATATCCAGGCTACGTACTCGTCGATATGATCGTCGACGATCAGTCTTGGTACGTAGTGCGCAACACACCGCGCGTTACTGGTTTCGTCGGTTCAGGAGTCAACCCAGTCCCGCTCCAGCAAAAAGAGGTTGACGAGCTCCTCGGCCGCATGCAGGCGACACAAGGCTCGGTCAAACACGCGATCGACCTCTCGGTTGGAGACGCAGTCGTGATCGTTGATGGGCCATTTAAGGAGCTCGACGGCAAGGTGGGCGAGGTTGATGAGTCTCGCGGCAAAGTAAAAGTACTCGTAGCGATGTTTGGTCGCGAAACACCGGTTGAATTAGACTTTTTGCAAGTTAAGCGTATATAAAGTACTATCCAAAACGTATATGGCAAAAAAGATTGTTAAAAAGATAAAGATTATTGCAAATGGCGGCGCAGCTGCTATGACACCGGCCATGGGCCAGGTGCTTGGACCTGCCGGTATAAACATCGGCGAGTTCATCAAGAAATTCAACGAAGCTAGCAAGGAGATGCGCGGTGACATGGTGCCGGCAGAAATCTCAGTTTACGAGGACCGCTCATACGACTTTATACTCAAAACTCCTCCGGTCTCCTCACTCATCTTGAAGGCGCTCGGCAAAGAGAAGGGCAGTGGTAAACCAAACACCTCAAAGATCGGCGCGCTCACTAAGGCGCAACTTAAAGAAATTGCGGAGAAAAAAATGCCTGACCTCAACGCACACACGATCGACCAAGCAATGAAAGTCGTCGCAGGCTCCGCCCGAAGCATGGGCGTGGACACAAAATAATTTTTTAAGAATATTTACAAAAGAATTGCCCGACACGAGAGTGCCGGGCAGTTTTTATTTTTCAAGATCAACGAAGCGATATTTGAGCCCGTTGTGTTCGTGGACCTCTTCTTTAATTTTCTTGGTGAAGAGGTGTTTGTATTCGGGGAAGTACGCGTCACCTTCTTTTTCATCATCAATTAAAGTGAGATAGAGCTTATCGACAAAAGGGAGCGCTTGTTCGTAGATCTGCGCTCCACCGCCGATAAAAATCTCCCCACTCTCGATTTCTCTTGCTTTCGCTAAGGCTTCTTCAAGCGAGTGAGTAACTACTGCTCCACTCGGTTGATACTTTTTGTCGCGAGTAATTACAATAGTAGTACGCCCGGGAAGCGGCTTACCGAGTGAGGTGAGGATAGACTCAAACGTCTTACGCCCCATGATCACCGGGTGCCCCATCGTGAGCTCCTTGAAGCGCTTAAGGTCCTCCGGTATCGGCCACATAAGCTTGTCAGAGCGGCCGATCACTCCGTTTTTGCCGATAGAGACGATAATGCTTATGCGAGGCTTAAACATAAGGCAAGTATTGTCGGTAAAAGTCTAATTTGCAAACCCTAGAGGGCCATGCTTTTATAACCGCATGAAGAAAGGAGGAAATGTTACTATAAAACACATTCTTTCCCCAGGCTCCAATCTCAAGGATCGATTTATTCCTGATTTTAGAGAACTCAAACGAGTCGTCGATGACCTTAAGCGCATGGGTTACAAAATAGTGTTGACCCAAGGAGTGTATGACATGCTCCACGAGGGTCATGCGATTTTTTTGGAGAAGGCGCAGTCCTACGGAGATATTTTAGTTTTGGGCGTCGACTCTGACGAGTTGACCCGTCTACGCAAGGGTCCTAACCGCCCTGTTGTGCCGCAGGCAGAGCGTCTTCAGATGCTGGCACACCTACGTTCTGTTGGGATATTAACTCTTCGTGAGGTTAAACACGGTATGGGTAAATTTATCGAAACAGTTCAACCCGATGTGCTCATTATCTCTGCTTCTACAAAGGATTTTGGCAAAAAGGAGGCATCGGTATATAAAAAGTTTTGCAAAAAGATTGTTCTCTTGCCGCCACAGGCTTCCACTCATACTAGTGCACGTATCCGAACACTCACCATTAGCGGCGCAGATGAGTTGGCAAAGGACATCATGAAAGGAGTGCCCGAGTTAGTAAAAAATGCCCTCAACAAATTCCGCGATAAATAAAGCAGTGGTTGCCTATGTGCCGGCAATTCATGCAGGATACATTGCTTTTTTTAAATAATATTCCGGTGCCCCTATATTTGTATTGGGGAAAAGTTTTATAGACGCATACCCACGCCTTAATAGAGATCTACGGGCGATTATCCCCACTGAAGCAGCGGAGGCCTTACTAGCGCTCGGGTTTAATGCAAAAGTTCTTGAAATTTCTGATGTGCAAAAGGAAA
>VMFK01000042.1 GCA_007375995.1 Parcubacteria group bacterium Gr01-1014_56 | reverse complement strand
CCGTAGTAACCCCCGCGCGCGGTGTGTGGAATACCTCGATAGTGTCCGAGTAATGTCTCATTTGCAGCGAGATGTTCCTCCCTTCTTAACGCTAGCGAGGGTTCATCTTCGACTAAAAACGCAACATTTTTTATTTTATCGCGGAACTTCTCTGGTATAGCGCTAGGAAACTCCTCAGCAACCAGCTTTTCAAATTCCTCAGGAGACATAATGGAACTGTACAAAAAAAGAACCGCTGGAGCAACCCAGCGGTCTTGAAATCTTCGTTATCGGCCTACAAAAGAGAGGTGTAATCCTGTCAGAAATTTTTCTGCTGCCAAAGAAGAATCATCTTCAGTAAGCCAACTTTTAGATTGCCACTTTTTGTCCTTTTCGAAGCAATCGAACTTGATTTTCTGATTATGAAGTAAAAGGAGATCGTGTGACAACAAAAGAGTGAGTATTGCCCCGTCGTCGATCAAGACACCCTTGATAGTCCCCCAGAAAATTTTTCGCCAATAGAAGGAAGCTTTAGTCCCCCGCGTGCCCACATCAACACAATATGTGCGGCCAACTACGTCAGATGGCCCAGTGCAAGACAAGCCTGCGTCTTCTAAACAAACACGAAATTGCTCTTCGGGCGAAAGCAGTCTGCGAATTCCTAGGAAGACTTCGCGGGCTTTGATTTTTTCTTCCTCTTTCCGCTGTTCGAGCCTAGGTCCAAACACCTTACGCCTCTTCTCTTCGAGACTTAACAGCATGATTTTCCTCCATGAGTTTTTGAGTTGAAACAACGTCTGGCGAGATTGTACTACTCTTTCAAGAGGTTGGCAAATTTTGTTTGAACTTTCTCGATCTTCGGGTCGATCACAACTACGCAGTAGCCAGCGTCTTTGTGGTTCTCGTAGTACTTTTGGTGATAATCCTCTGCCTTATAAAAGGTGTCAAGCGGCGCCATAATAGTGACAATCGGCTTGGCATATCTTTTAGCGACCAGTTTTATGTAGTGTTCGGTTTTTTCTTTCTGTCTCTGCGTCATATAAAAAACAGCCGAGTGGTATTGGGGCCCGACGTCATTGCCTTGCCGGTTAGGCGTTGTTGGGTCATGCGTCTCAAAAAACACTTGCAAGATCTCTTCAAATGCAATTTGGTCAGGGTTGTATTCTATTTTTATTACCTCAATATACGGAGTTTTTCCAGTACTTACTTCTTCGTAAGTAGGCCCGCCCGCCCCGTTAGAAGCGGCGCTTCTAACGGGGCCTGCATAGCCCGGCTCGACACTCGTAATGCCTTTAAGCATCCCAAAGACCGCCTCGGTACACCAAAAGCACCCACCACCCAGGACAATCGTTTCAGTATCCATACCTTTACTATAACAAAACCCGCCCTTATGGGCGGGTTTTGTTACTACTTTGAAAGTGCTTATCTATTCCACCTTATCCAACCGTCGAAGTTCAATATATTAAGGTTACCGATGAAGCGCTCCCACCCCCTATGTTTACCATTGTCGTGCCAATCGTCATCCTTATCTTTTCCTTTGCCTTCATGTTCTTTGTCTTTGTCGTCCTTATCTTTATCTTTCTTTTCAACATTGGCAAAGTCGACATCTGCAGACGTATGGGTGCTATCAAGCACTACGCGTCGCCTGTCAGAACTTCTCTGCTTCCACCCCTCAAGCTCCTTTTGCTCGACAACATAGGTGCCGGCACCAAGGTTAGCGAAGGAGTAATTGCCGTTGCTGTCGGTCGTGGTGGTTGCAATAATGAGTTTCCTATATTTTTTACTCTCCTTCCACCACCGAGCGGTAGTTGTTGCTTTTTGCTGAAGCCGTATGGTAACGCCTGAGATGCCCGGTTCACCAGCGTCCTGATCCCGGTCACGATTGAGGTCGTTAAACACTGTACCGCTGATCGTACCTGCACCAGTGGGCGGTAGCGGCGGGGTTGATGTTGCAACAACCGTGAGCACAGTGCCACAGACACTTGTTGTAGCCGTGTTGTTGAGGTCGCCTGAGTAGGCTACCCGCCAGTAGTAAGTGCCTGGTGTGTTGAACTGGAATGAATCTGAATTTGGTGTCGAGCCGTTTGTTACTGCTTTCTGGCCTGCATTAAGCGTGAGTGTCGAGCAGGTGTTGTTTGAGTACACGTTGTACTGCAAAGTTCCGCTTGCGGTAGCGGTCTCACCAGTTAAGTTCGGGATACCGTACACGAAGCTCCCTGCTTGCACATTGTTATTCGAGAGCGAGAGGCTGATTGCCGGAGCAACCTGCGCGGCCTGGATGCTAGCACAAGTAGAGTCAGCTTCGGTGTAGAGATCGGTCTGCCCACTGTAATGGACCTTATATGAGAGACCAGCTGCGGTGAGGATTGTATTGCTTGAGGAAGCCGAACCATTGACGAGGGCTACGCCTGTTTGAGCAAGCGGTGAGCCAGTACAGGTCTGGTTAGCATACAGGTTAAAGTCCACGGTGCCGGTGGGGCTTGCGGGAGCACTGGAAGAAGCAACCGTTACGGCTGCATGAACTGAAGAACCTACAAGAGCCGAAGTTATGTTCACATTGCTGCTGTTTTGCACGGTCGCAGTCACAGTTGGCGTTACTGCCGCTGCTGCGAGAGCCGCCGTACCGGCTAAAGCCATAAGGCCGCCTGCCGTTGATGCGAGGAATATGCGTGTTTTTAATTTCATAATGTCAAGACTGGGCTAATAAATAATGACTAAAAGTTTTGTAGGGCTTTCCCTACGTTGGTGTAGACGGGCGAGCGCCCCAAATATTGCAACTTACTTACGCTTCTCAATCTGAAATATAAATACGTATTGTGACTGTTTTATCGTTACTCCTGCGTACGGGCTGGGCTTGACATCAAGTAAGGTAATTGTCTGTGCTTCGGTAGTGACAGGTGTGCCCGGGGTAAATGTCATAGTGCTCTCTCCCATTGCGCTGTGGATACGCACCGAGACACTTACCCTCCCCGCCCAAACACACTGCACATCGACAGGGCATCGGCTATCTTCAACAACCTCAAGCGGGAGGATGTCGACGCCGAGCGCTGTAGCGCTCTTCCCTATCTGCGCTTCAACGGTTACTTGAGTCGGAGTAGTAGGTGTAGTGGTAACAGGGCAAACAAACTCGCAGTTGGGGCCGGTGCGGCCGACATACGAGCCGTCAGGGCACTGCATAGCATCTTGAGTGCAGAAAACGCTATCGGGCACAGGCGGTGTAGAAAATACCCACCCCGCAAGTACGGCAGCGTAAAGCGCGACCGCAATAATTGCGACACCGGTAAGCGACCATAACCACAGTGGCATACGCATACTAAGGATAGTATATCTAAAATTACCGCCGCGCTTCAAGCAACATAAACAGCGGGATCTCTTTGCGCGCGGTATTTTCGGCTTTTTGTCGCGGGCCTTGCTCGCTCACTTTGTGCGAGATCCACTCCTCAAGTTTGCTGACAGCAAAACCATGTACTGTAAGTGCTTTAAAAAAATCTTGGAGCGAACGGTGATAAGAGACAGTCTCTGTGGCAGCACTCTTCCCCGGATGCATGTCGATTAAAATTTTTGCTGCCGAGAGATACCCGTCAACTCGCCGATATTGCACACTCGCCTCCTCGTCAAAACCCCAGCTTGAGCGTTTAAGGACGCGAAACGCAGGGTGGTTAACTATCATAACAAAACGCCCGCCTGGTTTTAGTACACGCGCCACTTCTTTACAGACCGCGCCGAGGTCCTCAATATTTTGGAGCGCTAGTACGCATACCACCACATCAAACTCGCCCTCCCTTGCAAAAGAAAGTTTAGAGGCTTCTGCGACATGGTAGGCAACTTGGCCGCCCTGCTCTTTTGCCTGAGCGATAAGTTCTGCGGAGATATCTGTGCCAACCACCTGGGCACCCGCTCTAGCAAACTCGCGTGCAAAAAACCCTTGCCCACAGGCAAGGTCAAGCACGTGCTCGCCCCCCTTAAGCGAGAGCACGCGCATAAGGTTAGGCAGGATTACTTTTGTTTGAAACGTGTCCTCACCCTCAAGATATTCGCTATACCACCCTGCCACCTTGCCCCATGATGTGTCTTTCTTGTTCATTGGCGGGGGCGAGAGGTGAGCACTTCTGGCGGCCAATTAAGAGAGGTGTTTGGAGACGAGCTTTGTCATCTCAAACATTGAGACGGTCTTTTGTCCGCCAAATACCTTCTTGAGGTCCTCGTCAGCGTTAATGTTGCGCTTGTTGGTAGGATCCTGTAGATCGTTCTTCTTGATATACACCCAGAGTTTCTTGACTACTTCCGAGCGGGGCATTGGCCCTGCGCCAACAATAACAGCGAGATCCGAGCTGATCTTCATCGGCTTCATGAACGCAGAATTAGCATTTGCCATGTATTAAAATTATTTAATAGTAAGAATCCTATAGTTATAGCATAGATTTAGAGCGCAACTCGAGGCTGTCAAGCTATCCCTCATAGGCCTTTTCGAGGACCGCGATATCGATTTTTTTCATCACTTCCTCTGCGTTGTTATCGAACCACAAAAACGGAGTTATTTTTTGCATAACTTTATTGTATCAAAGAAATAAGGACGGGGTGTGAATCCGTCCTTGGAAGCCCCTAAGAGGCTCGTTTCTGTTCTTCTGTCAGGAGCATACCGTTGAAGTAGATCTGCACCTTCTTTACTCTACGGCCAGCAACTTCGGCGGATTTTTTCTCCTCTACCAAAACAAGATGAGGAGCAACTTCTTTTAGTAAATCAGGATCCACTCGAGTCGCCATAGTGATTAGCCGTAGCGTTTTGGGACCGAAGTCAGTTCGCACCTGGAGATTCCAAGGCAAGCCGATGACCCACTGTGCGCCCGCTACCACTGAGTCTGGAGGTAAATCTCGTGTACCGCCCGATTTATCTTTGTAGCCCTGCACGACAGACTTCTTGTAGAGACAGTCTGCCAAGCCGGCATAAATCGAACACACGATATCCTTCTCCTGCCCCGTCGAGCGTCTAACTTTCAACGCACTTTGCGGAGTTGCATACAGACGATGCCGCTGTTCTCGAGCCTCTGTAAAAGCTTTCGGCTCAATGCCGTGCTCTTCCAGTTGATCCGGCGACAGCCCGAGTGCAACTTCGTATGCGGCGAGCTGAACAAATGCGTCAGACCAGTTTGAGATCTGGGCATTCTTCTTCCATCCATTACTCTTGCGGTTCGTGATTCGCCCCTGTTCCATGATAGACACAAGGGTTATCACGTCCGGAAGTACACGACGTTCTTCGGCCTCGACAAGCATTCTGCCCCACCTTGCTGAAACGGG
>VMFK01000003.1 GCA_007375995.1 Parcubacteria group bacterium Gr01-1014_56 | reverse complement strand
GGAGCGCCAAGACCAGCTCCTTCTCGTTCTTCCACTTGAGCTCGAATTCACGCGTCTCTTCTTTGAGGTCGGCGATCTCTTTGTCGATGATCTTGGTGCGTTCTTTTGCTTTTTTGCCCGCCGGCCCCTCGCTCTCCTGCTTGAGCGCTTCTTTTTCGATCTCAAGGCGCATGATCTTGCGATGTGCAACCTCAAGTATCGGCGGTTTGTTTTCTAAACTGATTCGCAAGCTTGAGGAGGCCTCGTCTATGAGGTCTATTGCTTTGTCAGGCAAAAATCGGTCCGGTATGTAACGCGCAGAAAGCTGGACAGCCGCAACAAGCGCGTCGTCGGTGATATGCACCCCGTGGAATACCTCGTATTTTTCTTTCAATCCACGAAGTATCGCGGTTGCATCCTCAATCGAGGGCTCAAGCACATAGACCGGCTGGAAGCGCCGCTGGAACGCCGGGTCGCGCTCGATATGCTTTTGATACTCACGCAGCGTGGTCGCCCCAATCAGGTGGAGGTCGCCGTGTGCGAGCGCGGGTTTAAGCATGTTTGAGGCATCCATCGCGCCCTCAGCGGCACCGGCACCTATCATCGTGTGGATCTCGTCGACAAAGAGTAGGATCTTGCCTTCAGAGCGCTCGATCTCCTTCATGATCGCTTTGAGGCGCTCCTCAAACTCACCGCGGTACTTGGTACCAGCAATGAGTGCGCCCAAGTCGAGCGACACGAGGTCTTTGTCGCGCAGTGACTCCGGGCAGTCGCCGGTTGCAATGCGTGCAGCCAACCCTTCGGCAATTGCAGTTTTGCCGACACCTGCCTCGCCAATGAGGATCGGATTATTTTTTGTGCGGCGCGAGAGGATCTGGATCACACGGCTGATCTCCTCGTCGCGGCCGATGACTGGGTCGAGTTTGTTTTCAAGCGCGGCCTTTGTGAGCGAGCGGGTATATTTGGACAGCGCGCGGAATTTCTTCTGCTCATTTGCGGCTGGCTTTGCGGCTCTCAATTCTGTGAGAGAGCGTAGTACTGCCTCGCGCGTGATGCGAAAGCGGTTAAGCAGGTCGCGCGCAGCGCCAGGGACGTCGAGGATCGAGAGAAAAAGATGTTCGGTCGAGACAAACTCGTCGTGGAGCTCAGTAGCGATTTTTGCCGAGCGCTCAAGCGCCTGCACCAAGTCAGGCGTTAAATAGAGTTGATAAGAGGGAGAGAGTACTGAGCTATTGTTCCCACCCTCAAAACCCTCAAGCACGGTGTCGGTGAGCAAGATCACGTCTATCTCGAGCTTGTCGAGTATTGTTGCGACCAGTGAATCCTCCTGGAGGAGTAGCGCGCCCAAGAGATGCATAGGGCTTACCTGGTTTTGCGCGCGCTCCACAGCGAGCTCGTGTGCTCGCCGTACGGCCTCTTTAGCTTTTGTAGTGAAGTGGTTAAAAGGTGGCATATATTTTATTATTACAACTTCTACGGACTGGATGTTTCAGGCTTCTGGGTTGCTGGGGCAACCACGACAGGGATGCTGTAGAACTCAGACCCCTCGATCATCGACTGCCCCGTTGCGAGCCCGATGATATCGCCAAAGATAGTGATAAGGACCGAGCCGGGTGTTGCTGAGGAGACACTGGCGGCGATGAACTCTGGCGTGTCTCTCCCGGGGAGAGTCGCAACTACGCCAGCCCCAACTGTGTCTGCACCCTTGCCTCCGATACGTATGACGGACTGACCGAGTACTAATTTCTTAGAGTCAGCGAGCGTAGCTGGCGCAAAGCCGGTTGAGGTGCCTACCGCAAGATCAAGAATTAAGATAGCGCTTGAGGTGGCAGCGCCGCTCCTGGGTGTCGCCGCGACACGCTCCCCTGAAGAAAGTATCGCCTCAAATGAACTGCCCAGGGAGGCCTCGAGCGCCGAGCGGTCGGTGAGTGTGGTACCGTCGGCAGCAATGATAACGCCGCGGGCGACGAGAAAGTCGCTCCCGGGGAGCGTAATGCGCACCATGCTCTTTTGTACTTTTGCGATCGACTGTGCCGCGAGGTCGTCGTCTTTAACAACTACAGTTTTTTCGGTGGTCGTCACCGCAGCTGCACTTTGCGCCGAGGGTACTACCTTCTCTACCGTACGCTCAACTATCTGGTTAACCACGCGGGTTACACTTGGGGTTTGGCCCAGCAAAGACACAGTAACGATGCCGGTCGCGATTGAGGTCACGAACGAAATAAGAAGCATCAGAAGAACTATTTGGTGTTTGGTTAGCTGCTCGAGGTTCATATAATATATAAATTATAGCACTGAAAAGAAAAATGGCCAGTCTTTTATTTTTGGTTATATCGTGCTGCCACTTCTGACAGAGTTTTTGCGATCTGCCCCGCCTCATCTATTGTCGCGTCAGGCAGGAGTGTGATTCGGATTGAGTTTTTTGCACGTTCGGGTTTAGTGCCGATAGCTTGAAGTACATGTGAGGGGGCCTCATCGTCGGTGTCGCAAGCTGAGCGGGTCGAGACGGCAATGCCCTCGGCATTAAGCGCCACAACTGCCATGTCACCATTAAGTCCTGGGATCGAGATGTTAATGTTATTTGCTACACGCTCTTCCCCCACGGCACCATTGAGCATTACATCGGGAATTCTTTTTTGTATTTCCTCAAGCGCATAATTTCGCACATGCGAAATTCTACGCACGCGCTCTTCTACCCCCGCTTGTGCCTCAGTAAGTGCCACTCTAAACGCACCTGCCAAAGCGACATTCTCGGTTCCGCTTCGCTTACCCGCCTCTTGCCCCCCGCCAAAAATAATCGGGTCAAAAGAGACCCCACGACGCGCGTACAAAAGCCCAACTCCTTTGGGGCCCATAATCTTTTGTGCATCGAGTGTTAAAAAGTCTACGCCAAGTGCGTCAACCTTAAGTGGTAACCACAGCGGCGCCTGCGACGCGTCAACGTGCAGATAGAGCGGGAGCGAACTCCCCTCACTCTTAGAGATTCTCTCCCGCTTCGCGTGCCTCACTTCTTTTGCGATTTCGCGGATCGCTTGTACAGAACCGATTTCGCTATTAATCATCTGTATAGAAACAAAAGCTGTCTCGTCGTTTATGATTTCTCGAAGTGAGTGTGGGGAAACCAAACCGCTCTCGTTTACCGATAGCTCTGTTATATACAAACCGTCTCGCTCCATCGCATAGAGCGGTACGAGCACTGAGGAGTGCTCTATCGCGGAGGTTATGGCGTGCACTTCGCCGTGTTTGTTGAGTAAAGGTTGAAGTACACCATGAATGCCGAGATTGTTGGCCTCCGTGCCGCTCCCGGTAAAAATAATCTCATCCGAATGTGCTCCCAACACATCAGCAATTTTTTTGCGGGCACCCTCCAACTCTTTTTTGGCTTCCTGTGCCTCGCTGTGTAGCCCGCTTGGGTTGCCATATAAAGGAAGCAGGCGCAGCAACTCTTGCTGTACAGAGTTTGAGAGCGGCGTTGCCGCCGCCGCATCTGCATACACTCGTCTGCTTTTTCGTTTAAACCACAATTTCATATCTGGTCAATATACTATATACTGGCACACAACATGTCAGTAAAGACCCCCCAGAAAGGGCCGCGGCCCCCTATTGTCGCTATTGTCGGCCATATTGACCATGGCAAGTCGACGCTTTTGGACTATGTCCGCACAAGCAATGTTGTGAGCGGCGAGGCGGGCGGTATCACCCAGCATCTCTCTGCATACGAGGCAGTACATACAAATGCAACCGGCGAGCACAAGATTACCTTCCTCGACACACCCGGGCACGAGGCATTTCGTGCGATGCGCTCGCGCGGGCTTGAGGTCGCTGATGTTGCTATCCTCGTTGTCTCCTCGGAGGAAGGCGCCAAGCCGCAAACACTCGAGGCACTCAAATTGATTGAGGAGACAAAGATCCCCTACATCGTCGCATTCACCAAAATCGACAAACCAGGCGCAAATGTAGAAAAAGCAAAAATGTCGATGCTCGAAAAAGGAGTTTACCTTGAGGGGTTGGGCGGCAACGTGCCCTATGTTGCAGTCTCAGGAAAATCGGGCGAAGGGATCCCTGAGCTGCTCGACCTGATTCTGCTCGCGGGCGAGCTTGAAGAAATTTCTACAGACCCTAGTGCTCCGGGGAGCGGCGTCGTGATCGAGGCGCACGTCGACAACAAGCGCGGCAATACAGCAACGCTCATTGTGCAAGACGGGACACTTAAGAGTGGCGAGTATATTGTCTCTGGCGAAGCAACCGCCCCTGTGCGGATTATGGAAAACTTTTTAGGCAAAGCAATTAAAGAAGCTTCGGCCGGGAGCCCAGTTGGTATCGTCGGCTTCTCAGTGCTCCCCAAGGTAGGAGCAGCTTGGCACACGGTTGAGAAGAAAAAAGATGCAGAAGCAGAGGCGCTCCTCAACCGCCCCATTAAACAAAACATTGCCCCTGCACAAAAAGCAGAACTCGCCGAGGGCGAGGTGGAGCCGCTCCATATTATTTTGCCGCTCGTGATTAAGACCGACGTCGCTGGTACAGCTGAGGCAGTTGAACATGAGTTGCGTAAGCTCCCGCAAGACAGTCGGCTTGAGGTGAGAATTGTCTCGCGCGGGGTTGGGCCTATCAGCGAAAACGATGTAAAGCTCGCCGGGAGCGGCACTCCCTCGGGGATTGTTGTCGGCTTTAATGTCAAAGTAGAGGGAGTCGCGCGCGAGCTTGCTGAGCGCCAGGGAGTCTCGCTCGGCGTGTTTGATATCATCTACAAACTAACCGAGTGGCTCGGAGAGGAGCTTGCGAAGCGCCAACCCAGAGAAAAGACCGAGGAGCAAAGCGGCTTGGCTCGAGTACTTAAAGTATTTAGTACCGCAAAAGGCAAAGTAATTTTGGGCGGCAAAGTTGAGGAGGGGGCGCTGACCCAGGGAGAGGAGGTTAAAATCATGCGTCGCGACTTGGAGCTTGGCCGTGGAGTGATTACTTCGCTCCAAGCTCAGAAAAAAGACGTTAAAAGTGTTGAGCCTGGGAGCGAGTTTGGCGCGCAAATAAAAACATCCGCTGAGCCAGCGCATGGCGACACACTGTTAGCAGTGAAAGTGGTCTACAAATAAAACATGAACGAGAACCGACATGACCGACTACAAGAAGCATTGCGCGAAGTCGCGGCGGAGTTTTTAGTCCGCGAGGCCAACCGCAACTCGCTTATCACGGTCACAAGAGCCGTGCTCAGAGAGGACATGAAGCGCGCCGTCGTTTATATCACCGTGCTCCCCGACTCTATGGAGCAGGCGGCAGTTAAGTTCGCTAACCGCAACCGCACAGAGCTCAGAGACTTTTTTAAGAAGCGCGTGCGCGGCTCCTTCCCGCCCGACATTAGCTTTGAGATAGACATGGGCGAAAAGAACCGCCTGCGCCTAGATTTTCTTGGCGGTAATCCGCAGTAGAAAATCCAAGTACCCTTGGGGTGCACTGTCTCGTTTCGATACGAAACTCCCGGTACACACCAAATATATAGTCGCAAAGCCTCCTTATATTTGGGTGCGCCTCGACGAACTCAGCAACTAAAGCTACAGTATTGGAGCGGCTTGCCCTGAGCTTGTCGAAGGGCCACGTGGCGAAGAAGCAACGCGGCGGTCTGCAAAACCGCTATGCGAGGGTGCGAATCCCTCCGTGGCCTCCAAATAAAAAGGTAGACGCGGTGGAATAATTTGACAGCTCGTGTACCATTTAGTAGACTGAGTTAGTGAAGACTAGACGTTGGGATATTGAAAAATTAGAATTGGTTGTAAAAAATTCTAAAAGTGTCCGCCAAGTAATATATAAACTTGGGCTTGTTCCTGCGGGAGGAAACTATGATCAAATTAAAAAATATATCCGACTTAATAAACTTGACACAAAACATTTCACTGGAAGAGCGTGGAATAAGGGAATGCGAGGTATAGGGAAACCGCTCATAAACACAAAGGATATATTAAAAAAGAATAGCGATTTTCAAAGTTTTAAATTAAAATTAAGGCTCTTCAAGGAAAACCTCAAGAAACAGAAATGCGAAGTGTGTGGTTGGTCAAAGAAAAGTATTGATGGCAGAATACCTTTGGAGCTCGACCATATAAATGGAGACCGTAGGGACAATCGTCTACAAAATTTGAGGATACTGTGTCCAAACTGTCATAGTCTTCAAACAACCCATCGTGGTAGAAATAAGAATAAGGGACACTATAAAGGGCCAGTGGCGGAATGGTATACGCGCAACACTTAAAATGTTGTCCGCAAAGCGGATGAGGGTTCGACTCCCTCCTGGCCCACCAGAAAGGTTCGTTGTGAGATGGGAGTTTGTATTGTATTTTGTTTGTATCCGCCCTTAGCTCAGTTGGTAGAGCTGCTCCCTCTTAAGGAGAAGGTCGTAGGTTCGAATCCTACAGGGCGGACAAGTTTAAAAGTTTGTGGGGCAAAGTTTTAAACTTATTCAAAAATTAATGCTGGGGTGGCGGAATTGGTATACGCACCTGCCTTAGGAGCAGACGGGGAAACCCATGGAGGTTCAAGTCCTCTCCCCAGCACAAAATAACGAAGCTCTGTGAGTATATTTTGATGTGTACTGGGAGCCTCGTTTAGAGGCGAGACAGTGCAGCACCACAAGAGTACTTCCATTTTCTAAGAGGAATACCTCTAAGAAAATTAGGTCGCACAAAATAACGAAGCTCTGTGAGTATATTTTGATGTGTACTGGGAGCCTCGCTAGAGGCGAGACAGTGCAGTACCACAAGTAGCCTCTTTTTTAGCCTTGCTGTATAAGGCTTATTTTACTTGACAAAATGGTACATTATATGCTATAATAGTAGACGAGGTACGGCATTCTGTCGTACACCAATTCATTGATAAATAGAGGGAGTACAAACATGACGTTTGATCCAATTCTCATAGCATTACTCACGGCGTTTGTCGCCGTGCTCGCAGTTATCGCCTTCCGCTCCTATCGGCAGCGGTTGACCAATTTCGTTAACCGCTTTCTCGGACTCGCAACAGGAGAAGGAATCTTTGTTGCTGGGAGATCTGTGACAGCGGGGGCGTACACGCCCTTGTGGCGTATACCTGGAAACAAAAACTTCCAGTGGTTGGTCATCGGTTTGATGGCCAGCATATTGATTGGTGTTGTCGTCGCACTATTCTTCGTTGCATTAATCTATTGGCTCATGCCAGTTGGACAACCTGCAGTGGTTTATCTTGCGGCGGTGGCACTCGGAGGGTTTCTTGGATACGAAGTGGCACAGCCTGTCTTTACCAAGGGCCGCTTCACGGTGAAACCTGGGCAGACGGCTTATCGTTCTGTTCTTGATGTCCCGTTTGATCAGATGGAACTTGGCCAGACATGGCAAGTCCCCGGTCTGATGACGGAAAAAATTGTCGACTCGCAAGCATTCCCTGTTGTTAACCAACCTGAGTTGTTTATCACAGGCAACGGTGTCAACGTAGAAGCACAGATGTCTTGCACACCCTTTGTCGCAGACCCGCTTAAACATCAAAAACTTAAACCGGGGCAGGCAGAGACGGTAACTGGTCGACTGCTCTCCAATATGACTCGTGCGTACATCTCAACCAAGTACGTCGAACTTGAAAAAATCGGCGATCTTGAAGGTCTTGCACCCGCAGAGCAGTGGAAGTTTGTTCAAAAGATGATTGGTTTCAAGGGAGACATTGCTCAAAATGGTCCCGAGGAAATCCGTGTTCTATTGAACGAGCAGCTTGCTGACTACGGCCTCGAAGTTGAAGAAGGCCAAGTCCAAGTGAACCGGCTTTCACTGCCTAAAATTGTCGAGAATGCTATCGACGAACTCTTCAAGGAGATCTTCGAAAAAATATCCAAGACCAACGACATCCGTACCAAGAGCGCAGTCGCCGGAATTCTCGGCGAAACGTTCAAGACTGCGGGCGTTAACTTCAAGAAGCTCTCTCAGGCTCAACTTCTGGACCTGGTCGGAGCAAACCTCGACCGCGCTCTCGCCAATGAGGGTGTCGCCAATATCTACGCATTCCACTCCCGGGGCGGTAATGCCCCAGGAATCATGCTCAACCCGAACTCAACAACAAAACACTGAGGAAGGAGTAACCCATGCAAACGAAATATCTTTTTGCTACGGTACTTGGCGGGTTCCTGGCCGTGGCCTACTTCGGCCCAGATATCAAGACGTGGATCGCTTCCGCGGGATCTGACGGCGGATATTCTTCTGCCGTCAACGTCGTCTCGGAAGGTCCGCGGTGTGACAACACCCTGCACACTATCCAGATCGGTGAAGGCTTCCAACCTATCCATGCGGGTTGCATGGTGGAGTGGGGCATCAACGACAACAGTACATCGCCGTGCGTCTTTCTTGTTGACGCACAGCAGCAGATAATCTCCCAGGCTGCATGCCGCGGGAACGAAGCCTCCTTTGCTGGAATCCCCATTACAGGGTGGCAGAGCGTAGACGGCTTCACACTGATTGATGTGGTTTATAAGCCCTAACAGGTGACAAATCACGTCAGACAGCACTACATAGCGCATTCCGATAAATCGGAATGCGCTATTCTTTTTTATAAAACTAGTTTGGGAGAGAGACGTTTAGGGTGTTGGCGACGATGGTAAGGATCGAGTAAGCGGCAACCATGATAACCATACCGATAAGCCCCCAGAGCATGTGCTGTTTGCCCTCCTCTTTTTTGCCTGTCTCATTTGAGAGCCCCCACATAAACTCAACCACTCCCCAGATAAACACCAAGAGCCCCGCTGCAAAGATAAGCGCGAGGATTGGATTTATTATTACGGTCGAAAGCTTGTTGGCGAGCTCTGTAGTTGCGTCCATGCCCTAGTAGTTTAGCGCTGCGGCGGCACGCTCGGCGCATTAACATTGTTACTACTGTTGTCAGTGATTCCGAGTGTTCTTTGTGCAAGACGGATGATCCCCCAGACCGACACCATAACAAAGAGAGCGACTAGGCCAGCGATCATGACATTTTTTCCTTCCTCATGGCCCTCGCCGCTGGTCCAGACATATTTAACCAACCCCCAAAAGAACACGACAAGCGCCAATGCAATCATCAGCGGAATGAGCAAGTTGAAGATATCTTGAACAGTAACTATAAGGCCTTGTAAGTTTGTTTGAGCGAGTGCGACTGCAGGAAGAGTGAGCGCTATAAACGATGTTGCAAATGCAAGTTTTTTCATAATACGTATTAAATTTCTATAGGTTCACTGTAGCAGGCGTGCTCGCGTCCACAAGGCTCGTGTGTGGATATCACCGCCGAGGCGGGATCCCGGCTATAAGCGGTGAGTCTAGAGCACCTAAAACTGGGTGGCTCCCCGCTCTACAAGACGTGTTATCAAATAATGTTGAGCACATGAGCCTCAGTATCCCCCACACTGAGACGATCACAAACAGTGCGATAAGCCCCCACATGATCGCTTCGCGCTCGGCCCCCTTGCCGTGGCTCTCTTGCGCTTTAATTACGTAGCGCACGCTTGAGTAGAGGATCAGCACCAGCGCAAGCGCAACCAAGACCGGGATAACCATATCAATAATCCCTATCACGTAGCCGACCACATCACCCAAGCTTGAGGAGCGCGAAAGCATTATTAGGTGCAGGAGTTTATGCCCCGAACGCCGAGGTCTTGGAGTGTGTTTACTATCACGTTTGCGATAAGCGAGGCACCTACAAAGATCGCGATGCCTATAAGCACCGCGACAAGGTTGTCTCGCGCTTCTTTGATCTTAGTGCCGCTCCCTTGTGCTAGAACAAACTTAAAGCCCGCCCAGACAATAAAGAGGACGGCAATCGGGATGCCTATAATGGTGACAGCTCTTAAGAGCGCGATCACAAGCCCGCACACACTGTTGACCCCGCCTGCAAGTGGGTTTTGGAGTACGTGAGAGCTTTGTGCGGTAGGTACAGCAACGCCTGGGTTACTTCCGGGAAGTGTTCCCTGGTTTGAGCCAGGTAACGTGCCTGGATTTTGAGCTGCTACCACCACTGGTAGTAAAAAAACCGCAAATACTGCTAGGGTAACAAACACTTCTCTATATTTTAAAATATTTTTTATCATACTAAAGACACTCTATCGTCTTGGCAGGAGTTGCTCCAAGGCTTGTGTGCCCTCGGCGACCGCTGTTGCGGGGGTGCTCTTCCCGCTTACGACCGATTCTATCATGTTCTTAAATACCTCATCGCTCCCCGCCCTACTCGGGTCGAGCCACCCACGCGCGATAAGCGCAGACTGCGCAAAAACCCCTGCCGCTGCGTTTGCGTTAGTGTCGAGCGACACGTCGCGCCGAACCGGCGGGAGCGAAAGCGCGCCGGAGATAAGCGCGACGGCACTCTTGCTTGAAAGTTTTTGTGCGATAGCGAGTGCACCTTGGACGTTCTTGGCTGAGCGCGCTATTGCGAGCCCCACGATGTTGCCGTAGGCGATGCGCGTTGAGTTGCCCTCGATCTGTGGAAGTGTCGCAACTGAAAACCTGAGGTTAGGGTTGCGCTTGGTGATCTCGCCGTACTCGCTCGCAAATCCAAAGTAGACAGCGAGGTCTCCGGCCACGAACATGTCCGGGGCAAGAGGGAGCGAGCGGTTCCACGAGTAGCCGCTCTTGGTGGGGTTTGCAAATTCGGTATAAAAGCGTAGTGCCGACTCTGCCGGGTTGGTGGTAGCACCCTCGGGCGTTGTGCCAAAAATAATTGCGGTGTTGCCTACGTTGTCTTGCCCCACGATGTAGTCTCCCGCCTGCATAAAGAGTGTCGAGAGCATCGCCTTAGCAGTGGGGATATTGCGCCACTCGCCGAGCGCGACCGCGCTCTTCTTTACGTTGGAGCGCGCATCAAGCGAGGTGATCTTGGGTGCGAGCGTAAAGAAGTCGTTCCAAAACTGGGGCGGCGAGGCGACTCCAGCTCCCGCAAGGAGGTCGCGGTTCCAATACATGACAAGCGGGTCGATCGTAAACGGGAGCGCAAGCGCCCCCTCACGGGTGAGGAAGAGCTGCCCTTCGTCCACAAACGAGGCTAAGAAGCTCCCCTGCGGGATCACACTGTAGGGGATCGTCAGCACTTTGTCGGAGAACGAGTAGAGCTCGTCGCCTGCAACTAAAAAGAGGTCGGGGCCCGAGCCACTCGCCATTGCGTTAACCAGGTCGGCACTGTACGTAAGCGGGTCTTTTTTGACATATGTAACAGCCTCGAACGATTTATCCTCAGACTCAAGCGCGTCTATCACGCCCCCGACAATTTGCTGGTCTACCGTGCCCCAGATAGTTACTGCTCCCACGCCGCCGCTACTAAAGACTCCGCCAAACGCGGCAAAGACGCCGATCCCGATCAGGATAAGGGATGAAAATATGCCAAGGACCACTATCTGGAATGTGGACATGTACTTTCTTTAATAATGCACTTTACGCGGACTTTTTGCGAACGACCAATCCCCAATGGTATGCACCTGCGGGCACCCGCCCGAGCACGCTAAGCCCGTGCTGCTCGAGAAGTTTTTGCCCTGCCTCAAGCGTGAGCACGTGGTCGGCATGGGGGCCAAGACCGCCAAAGGAGTCTTGCCAGTCGACAAAAAGCGCGCGGCCGGTTTTTTTAAGAATACGGCGGACCTCAGCAACGCACTCGCCCTTGTGCTCGACACTAAAGAGCAGGTTTGCCGCAATTGCGAAGTCAAAACTGTCGCTCGGTAGGTTTGTGCCGCCCGCAACCTCGGCGTCGCCATGAAGCACCTCTATGTTGTGGAGTCCTTCAGCCTCGCCAAAATTTTTGATACGCGAAAGGAGCTCGCGGTTAAGGTCGACAGCCCACACCACCCCGCCCTCGCCGACAAGCCTACCTGCAGCACGCGCAAAGAAGCCTGCGCCAGCTCCGATGTCGGCTACGCGCATACCTTCGTCGACCCCCGCCAACTTGAGTGTTGCTCCAGGATTCAAAAAACCCCCTTCCATCACTAGTAGTGTAGCATCAAAAAAACGAGCGCCCCGTGAAGGACGCTCTAAACACAACCGCAAAACACTCATATGCCTAAGCCCACTCTAAAACAGTAGACGTTCACATCCCTATTATCCCTTCCCATATCTTTAGGGTTTGGAGCGCAGAGGTGCGCTCTGCCGTCGGGAGAGTCGGGTCGGTTAGGGTCGGTGTTGTCGTACACCGCCCTTGGGATCCTGATCCACCTTTTGTCCTCACGACGCAAGGCCTCCCATAAACCGCTTTGCTCATTGAAACGAGCCTTGGTTGGGTAGCAATCGGCGTTGTTACAACAACTGTCGCCATCAGCTTTCTTCCAATTGGAGTAGAACTCCGCGTGGAGTTTCATATCCTGGGGCGGGTGGTGCGGTTTGTCTTCTGCTGCTATCGCCGGCAGAGAAACCACTATGCACGTGAGAAAAAAGGAAATGAATCGTCTGATCATCACAGCCTCCTCGTAATTCAGGGTTGCGGGAACTTAGGTTGCCTTATACACCTTAGGCTATAGAGCGCTAGCCTGTCAAATTTTTTAACTAAACTTTTACAAATCGCTCCACCTTCTCTCCATGCCATTCAACAACCTCTCTCCACTCCCGAAGCGGCCTGGTAAAAAACGGCGCGTCGGGCTCGGGGTACATCGGCTCGTAGACCACCATCCACTCATTATCGTTTGAGTGTTCTGCAAGCAACACGACCTTATACTGGTCGCCTTTGTAGTGCTTGTACATCTCACCCGCTTTGGGGGCATCTATGGGAACCGGCGGTACAGGGTCCCCTTTGCTCATAAGTTTATTGTATCTCTTTGCCGGAGCTCACCTCTATAGCACCCGCGATGTCATACTGTTCAGTTGCAGTAGGGGCTGAGAGCACTCCTACAATCTCAGCTTTAACTTGTGTGGTGTTTAAATCAGGCGCTTTGTCCCACAAATGAAGCAGCGAGTAATATTTGCCATCGGCTGTTTGGAGGCCGTAAGCGCATTCCATAGTCTGCGGACCGTCCCCTTTGTGCGGGAGGCATACAAGAGTACCAGTCATCACGACTTCTCCAGCCTGGAGTACCGCAGCGGGAGTTCCTGTTTGATTTTGATAAGCAAAAGCACCAACCCCTACGAGCACGACAAGCCCTGCAACAATTAAAATTTTGTTATTCATATAAGTATTATGACGATATACACCCCTTATTATTACACAAAAAATCAAACCTCCCGAGGTTCGACCTCGGGATTTTAAAGAAAACGCCCGCGGTTTGTGGCCGCGGGCTTAAATAGTGCGTGTTGAAACTAGTCGCCTCCGCCCCCACCGCCTCCACCGGAGTCGCCGCCGCCGGAGTCGCCACTTGACGAATCGCTGCCAGAGTCGCTTGAGCTATAGGAATCGTCGGACGAGGAAGGACTTGTGTCATGCTGCTGCGAAGAACTAGTTTCATCGCCGGAATTGAAGGTCGAGCCGTCGCTCTTGCACGGTGTGTAGCTAGCGTGTGATTCTCCGCTGAGGATCGCATTCAAGACCACAGCGGCGAGAAGAATGCCGCTAGGGCTGTAGTAGTTCCCGTCCTCGCCTGGACGGTATTCAGTACCACCCCTGCTACGAATGAAAGCGGGGCGACGCGCCCTCCTTCCTTTTGCAGACTTCTTCTTGCGGCGGGCAGACTTTGGCCCTTTTTGTACAGCTTTCTTTGGTTTGCGTTTCATGTCAGTCACTCCTTGGTTGACATTCCGCTTTTACAATATCACATCATTACCCTTCGGTCAATACTTCTACAGACAAACGAAAGAAGCGATGGCGTCGCCGTCGCGGAGTTTCATTACTCTGACACCTTGGGTGGAGCGGGAGAGCGAGGGGATCTCAACCAAGCCAGTGCGGATCACTTGGCCTTTTTTGGAGATCACTACTATTTCGTCCTCGCCTACCCCCTCTTCTTTAGATACTATTCTCGCAGCGATAAGTGGGCCGGTTTTTGGCGTCACCTTTACTGTCTTGATACCCGAGCCACCGCGCTTTTGTGTTTTATATTCGCCAATAGAAGTGGTCTTGCCGTAGCCGTTGCGCGACACCACAAGCACCTCCAAGTCTTTCCTGCCCCTCGGGATCACGTCCGCGCCGACAATCGTGTCGCCGGGAGCCAACTTCATCCCGCGCACGCCACCAGCAGCGCGACCCATCGCGCGGATATCGCTTTCTTTAAATCTAATCGACTGCCCCTTTGAGGAGGAGAGAAACACCTCGTCGCCGCGCTCTACCAAGAGCGCAGCAATGAGTTCGTCGCCCTTTTGCAGTTTGATAGCAATAAGCCCGCTCCTGCGTACATCGTGGAAGGCAGTCGCATCAACTTTTTTTGCAACGCCGTGTTTGGTGATCATGTACAAAAACTTCTCCCCTTCTTTTTGGTTTTTGCGCATCGGGAGCACAGAGGAAACTTTTTCTGTGTCAGAGATAGAAAGATAATTCACTATCGCTTTACCCTTGGTTGAACGCTTCGCCTCAGGGAACTCGTAGAATTTTATTTGGTATGCTTTGCCCAGGTCGCTAAAGAAGAGGAGGTCGCTGTGAGTCGAGGTCGTGAGGAAGGTTGTGACAAAGTCCTCCTCTTTTGTGTCGAGGTCGATCACGCCGACTCCCCCACGCTTCTGCCGCTTAAACTCCTCGGGGTTGGTGCGCTTAACGTAGCCGCCCTGAGTTAGCACAAGCACCTGCTCCTCGTCTGGCACCAGGTCCTCAACGTTGATCACGCCTGCAGCGCCTTTGACCACTTTGGTTGCGCGGTCATCTCCGTACTTCTTAACAATATCTTCGGTCTCTTGTTTGATCACAGCGAGCATCTTGATCTGCGACTTAAGCAGTGTCGTGAGCTCCTCGATAAGCGCTTGGATCTCTTTGAGTTCGTCCTCGATCTTTTTGCGCTCGAGGTTCGCGAGCTTTGAGAGGCGCATCTCAAGGATCGCTGTCGCCTGTAGCTCGGAGAACTTAAACTTAGCCATCAAATTTTTATGCGCGGTGGGGACGTCTGCTGAGGCACGGATGAGCTTAATGATCTCGTCGATATGGTCAAGCGCCTTTTTTAGCCCGAGCAAAATATGCTCCCGTGCCTGTGCCTGAGTCAGGTCAAACTGCGTGCGGCGGCGCACAACGTCTTGGCGGTGCTTGATAAACTCCTGGAGAATCCCTTTAAGTGAGAGTGTTTGCGGCACGCCGTCCACCAACACCACCATATTGAAATGGAAGGTGTCCTCAAGCGCCGTGTGCTTGTAGAGATAGTTCAAAACTTTTTGCGGGTGTGCGCCGTTTTTGAGTTCAACTACCACGCGTATGTCGCGAGTCGACTCGTCGCGGAGCCCGCGGATACCCTCGAGTTTTTTGTCGCGCACTAAGTCGGCGATACGCACGATCATGTCCGCTTTGTTGACGCGGTACGGGATCGAGGTGATCACGATCTGGAAGTTCCCTTTTTTGTCCTCAACAATTTCAGCATTACCGCGCACAACAACCCCGCCGCGCCCCGTGGTGTAGGCGTGGAGCAGATCCTTTTTATTAAACGCGACCGCCCCCAGTGGGAAGTCGGGTCCGGTAACAAACTGCATCAGGTCCTCCACGGTTGCGTCTTTGTTATCTATCAAATGTGTGAGTGCTGCGCAGACCTCAGTTAAATTGTGGGGCGGGATATTGGTCGCCATACCAACCGCGATCCCGAGCGTACCGTTAAGTAAAATGTTTGGCACCACCGCGGGCAAGACTATCGGCTCTTTAAGCGAGCCGTCGTAGTTGGGGCGCCAGTCGATAGTTTCTTTTTCGATATCCTGGAGCAGCTGCTCAGCCATGCGGGACATCTTGGCCTCCGTGTAGCGCATAGCTGCCGCGGAGTCGCCATCTATCGAGCCAAAGTTCCCTTGGCCTAAGACCAGCGGGTAGCGCATAGTAAACTCCTGCGCCATTTTAACCATCGCGTCATACACGCTCGCGTCGCCGTGCGGGTGGTACTTGCCGAGCACGTCGCCAACTACGAGCGCCGACTTCCTAAAGCGCGCGGTAGGGGTGAGCCCCAAGCGATGCATGGTGTAGAGGATCCGGCGATGCACGGGCTTGAGCCCGTCGCGCACATCAGGGAGCGCGCGGTCGGTGATGACCGACATCGCGTAGTCGATAAAGCTCTCCCGCATCTCGGTTGAGATGCTGCGGGAGACTATGCCGCTACCTCCGTCTGGCCGCGTACTTTTTTGCGGTCCGCCAGCTGGCGGATTTTTATCGTCATTAGCCATACTTACTGTCCAGGTGTTGAGCTACCCTGTATTGCTATTAGTGTTGCTGCTACATTCTGCATATTTGCCTCTTGGTTCGCCAGGTTTATATTCTGCTCGGAGAGTCTGACCCCAAGCGTTGTAACCCAAAACACAAAAAGAAGCGCGGTTAGTATACCGGCAACGCGCGTAGCAAGCGCCCGGCGCTCGTGCGGAGTTCGTTCAGATTTTAGCTGTTCAATAAATTTTATCATACAGAAAGCACGATGATCTCCCCCTCTTTGCCTTCGAGATCCTTTTTCTTGATCGTGAGTTTCTCGATCGGCTTCACGTCCTCGCTCCCCGCCTCTTTAAGAAAACTTTTGAGCGAGTCTTTGCCACCGAGCTCACCGTAGTGCATCGGGATAATCGCCCTGGGCTCCAATTGTACCGCAAGCTTGTAGGCAGAAGCGTGGTCAAGCACACCCTCGCCCCCGATCGGTAAAAAAAGCACGTCGATGTCGTCGAGTTCTTGCTGAGCCGCATGTGGAAGCTCAGTGTTGCTCAGTGCTCCCAAAAAGCAGAGGTTCATGCCTTCAAGCGCGATACTATAGATAGTATTAATACCCTTCTTCCCCTCGTACTCGGTCTCTCCTGCAAAGCCACGCACCGCAACCCCCCTGACCTCATACTCGCCGGGGCCAACTATAGCAAAGGGTTCTCGCTCGCCAAAGGAGGCGTTTTCAACCCCGCTGAAGTCCTCATTGTTGAGTGTTGAGAGCACAATATCGGAGCCAAATTTGGAGGTTTTAAGCTTGGAGTCCTTTGAGGGTGGGTTAAGGGCAATCGTGAGTTCGCCTTGGGATACCTTGAAGCATTCGCCCCCCATATATGTAATAACCATCTATGTATTATAGCATTTTTAAGTTGATTTTGGAAGCGCAAATTTAGCTTCAAGGTTCGACCTTGAAGTACTTGCGTACAGCCGCTTGACAGCACCAATGTAGCGTGTAAAATGCTCTTGTACCCTCGCTTCATGCAACGGGACGCCCCTAAATCAGGCGCCTTTTTGTTTAAAGAGGAGAGGGTTTGTACAAACCAAGAAGAGGTTAGTTAAAGATGAGCAGAACTCATAGACGTGAAAGAAGACCACCTTACAAAAAAGGTGGAGGCGGAGGAAAAACCCAAGGAAGCAATTCCGAAAAAGGCGGTCGCGGGGTACACCCCCCGACGTCCAGCAACAATGCAGGGCCGGAGCATCAGCAAACGCAAGGTGCCGGCATGCTTTCCCAAATGCAAATGGGCGACGGTGCCTGGGAGCATAGGCGCATTGAACATTGCTGATTTGACCAAGTTCTCCTAGGCCTAGTTAAACAGCCATCAAGGCCGAAAGAGAAAGCCCCGGCGTGAAAGCGTCGGGGTATTTTTTTACGGTCTCGAAGACTCCCCGCACACACCAAAAATATAGTCGTGCAACTTCCTTATTTTTGGATGTACGCTTGCATTTATAGCAGTTTTGATATATAGTAGTAAGTAATAAAGAGCTAGGGCCCTTTATTAGAACAGCGCGTGGGTGTAACTCCCGACCAGGGACCCCCATCGTACAAACAAATATGTCACCAAAAAAAGCTGCTTTTGTCGCGGCTCCAGTTGAAGATATTTCTACTCTCCCCCTCTCATTGATGGCGGACTTTGCCCTGCGCTCGCAAGAGCCGCCTAAGGAGGGCGACATCGTTGAGGGCCCGGTTATCGCGCTTGACCGTGCACGCCTCTATATCGACCTGCCACCCTTTGGCACTGGCATTATCTTTGGCCGCGAGTATTTAAACGCACGCGAGGTTATCAAACGCACCAATGTCGGCGACCGGATCGCGGCCAAGGTTATTTCAACAACGAGCAAAGAGGGCTACATCGAACTTTCTCTCAAAGAGGCTCGCCAGGCACTTATCTGGGCTGAGGCTGAGGAGGCCGTTAAAGAAAAGAAGCAGGTTGACCTCCTTATCAAAGAGGCAAACAAAGGCGGGCTTATCTTGGAGTGGCAAGGAATCATGGGCTTCCTCCCCGCTTCTCAGCTTAAAGCCGAGCACTACCCTAGGGTCGTAGACGGCGACAAGGACAAAATCTTAGACGAGCTCCGCAAGCTGGTTGGTACTCGCATTGTGGTCACTATCATTTCTGCGACTCCTAAAGAGGGCAAACTTATTTTCTCTGAAAAAGGTATCGACGATAAAGAGAAGCGCGAGCTAGTCGCCTCCTACGCGGTTGGCGACATAGTTGAGGGCGAGGTCACTGGTATGGTCGACTTCGGCGCGTTTGTGAAGCTCGAGGAAGGCCTTGAGGGCTTGGTCCACATTTCAGAGATAGACTGGGGCCTCGTTGACGACCCACGCCACTTTTTTAAAGTCGGCGACAAAGTAAAAGTAAAAATAATTGATATCAAAGAGGGTAAGATCAGCCTCTCGGTCAAACAACTAAAAGAAAACCCGTGGCAAGTTGCGGTAGCCAAGTACAACAAAGGCGACAAGGTTGAGGGTGTCGTGATCAAGTTCAACAAACACGGCGCCTTAGCCTCGATTGAGGAAGGTATTGCGGGGTTAGTGCACGTGAGCGAGTTTGGGAGCGAGGAAAAGCTCCGTGCAAACCTCGAGCTTGGCAAGCGCTACCCGTTCACCATTTCCCTCTTTGAACCAAAAGACATGCGCATGGCACTCGCGTTCTCTGGAGACAAGAAGTAACAAAACAATTTTATTACAAAAAATTAGCCGCCGAATTTCTCCGGCGGCGTTTTTTGATTCAGGCACAAACTTTATGCGGCAATCTGCTCATTTAATGGAAGTAGAGATGCCCAAGTCTTGGTCGGGTCCAAAAGTGTATATCCGCGTTTTGGAATGGTCTTGATGAAGAGAACGCCGTTTGATGACACTCCAGCAAGTTTCTTACGGATTTTAGCGATACACACATCGACTGTTCTGGACTGCGGCTCATCATAATCTATGCCGTTGCAAAGATGGTCGATGAACATCTCCCTCGTAACGATGGTATTTTTGTGGATCGCAAGAAGTTCAAGGACTCGGTACTCCTTGAGAGTGAGATACACCTGCTCACCTTCTACTTCAGCCACTTTCCTATCAACATCCACCGACAATGTGCCGATTTGAATAACCGATCTGCTATGGCCTTTTGAACGACGCACGATAGCAAATATGCGCGCCACCAGTTCGTCCTGGTGAAACGGTTTGGTCATGTAGTCGTCAGCACCAAAGTTTAAACCCTTTATCTTGTCCCCCGTTGCAGCAATGCTAGAGAGGATAAGAACAGGAGTTGCAACCTTAGCGTCGCGTAAGGTCTTTAGCACCTGATAGCCAAAGATGTTCGATAAACTATTGAGGTCAAACAAGATAATGTCGTAGACGTAGCACTTGCTAAGCGAGATGCTTTCGTCGCCCAGTTCAGTCCTATAGACATTAAATCCTTTTGAGTTTAGCGTCAGTTCGATAGATTGAGCCAATGCGACGTAGTCTTCGACCAACAATATTTTCATGACATAGGTCCCTTTCCTGTTCTCAAATTTCTATTTTTACAGCCGTCTAGCCTTGACCGTACTACAAAAGTTTTAAAAATGCAAAATGTCGCTATCTTGAGTTGATCCTCCCCATCGCAGCGTCTTTGCCGTCCTCTAAAATAACCTCAAGTGCTTCTTGTACGATCTTTTTTACTTTTTTTAATTTTTCTTGCTCAGCGGGTTTAAACTTCCCCAGCACAAAGTCGGTTATTTTTTCTCCGTCGGGGCGCCTGAGCTTACCACTTGCGGTCGAAGGCGAGATGCCGATGCGCACGCGGATAAAATCTTGCGTTTTTAGTGCCGCTTGCACCGACTTAACACCGTTGTGTCCGCCTGCACTTGAACCAAATGAGATTTTGACCTTGCCGAGCGGCAAATCAAGTTCGTCGTGGAGTACCACTAGCTTTTCTGCAGCTTTTTTGGAGGGTACGAGCTTGCGCAGGGGGCCTCCGGAGTTATTCATATAGACATCCGGGGTCACTATCTTTGCTTTTTTGGGTAGTTTGTCCTCCAGTGCATGCAAAAAATCGCGTCCAATGTTGTGGCGCGTGCCTTTGTAGTGTTCGTCTGGATTGCCAAGCCCCGCAATGATCCATTGCATGGCTCAAACTATAGCACGGTGCGGGAATTTTGCGTGCAGGAGTGCCAGTTTATCTCTCCGGAGCGCAGAATTATCGCGCCGTGCTGCATAAACTTGCATGAATGCTTGCAAGCGGTACAATACTCCCATGCCACAGGAGAAACGTGATAATTTTTTCACTGAACTCCTAAAATTTGCTCTCATTGCAATAGTTATTGTTATACCGATACGCCTTTTCGTCGCAAAACCTTTTATTGTGTCGGGAGCATCTATGGAGCCGACCTTCGACAACGGACAATACCTCATTATTGATGAGCTTTCCTATCGCTTCGACACCCCCAAGCGCGGTGACGTCGTGATATTCCGCTACCCTAAAGACCCGTCGCAATATTTCATCAAGCGCATTATCGGGTTGCCTCGGGAAACGGTCCATATAAAGAGCGGTGCGGTCTCTGTGACAACCGCGCTCGGCGAAGTGATCAACCTAGACGAGAACTACATTGTCCACCACGGCAATGGCGGCGACCTCAACGTCTCTTTGGCAAACGATCGCTACTTTGTGATGGGAGACAACCGCCCAGAGAGCTCCGACTCACGTATCTGGGGCGTACTTCCGCGCGAGAACATGGTTGGCCGCGCACTCCTCAGACTCCTCCCTATCGAAACAGTGGAACTCTTCCCCGGTAAAATCGAAATACAATAATTTACATGAGCCCACGTGGTATAGCGCCAAGCACATTTATCAAACACGCGAGTGACGTCGCGTCGTTCTATGGGTTTCGTCCTGTGCGCGATATTGAGCGGCAACAGATAGCGGCGCACAACACAGGCTCGAGGAGCTTGCGTGGCGGCGGGAGCTTCTACTCTTTTTCTACCGCTGCGATGGTGTGTGCGATCCGCGCCGCGGGCCAGCCGCAAGAACCAGTCTTAGGTTTTTATGTGACACCCTCTCCGCTCCATGCCCCTGCTGGTGTTGTATCAAGCGAAGCAGGCGAGTTTGGCCTCCAGGTGGTCGGGACACCGGAGAGTGTTGGAGAAATAATTCTGCTTAAAACATTGGCAGCGATCGCGGGCGAATGGGGAGCTCCCCTCTCTCGCGTGCGCGTCAATGCGCTCGGCGACCGCGACTCCCAGCAGCGGTTCTCGCGAGAGCTTGCAATCCATATCCGTAAGCACCTAAGCCGCCTTACTGAGGCAGAGCGCACGCTTGTGGCAGAGAATCCATTCGCAATTTACCGGATGCAAGAGGCTGCCGTGCGCGAGATACTGGCTGAGGGCCCACGGCCGATGCATTTTCTCTCAGAGAAGAGCCGCGTGCATTTTCGCTCGGTCCTCGAGCACCTAGAGCACCTGGGCCTCCCCTATGAACTTGACGATCTCCTAGGCGGAGATGAGCGCGGCCCCCATATCGCCTTTGCTCTGGACTTTGTTGAGCAAGACGCGACGATGCTTGCTGTCGTGGGCGGGCGTTTTGACGAATATCTCAGACGCGAGATGCGCCGCAAAGACAGTGTCGGGGTTGGAGCATCAATCTTCTTCCGCAAAAAAGGCGCGAGCAGGTCTATTTTTACCGCTATCCCTTCAGCGCCAAAACCAAGAATTTATTTCGCGCAGCTTGGCCTCAAAGCAAAACTCCAGGGGCTCACCGTGGTTGATATGTTGCGCACGGCAGGCGTGCCCGTGCTCCAGTCGTTTGATGCCAACCGGCTTTCCTTGCAGCTTGCTCAGGCGGCGCAGATGGGCGTCTCCCACCTACTCATCATGGGTCAGCGAGAAGCACTCGACGGGACTATTATCGTCCGCTCAACTAAAAACAGCTCGCAAAATATTATCGCGGTAGGCGAGGTGCCTAAATTTCTCCGAACCTTGCGTTAACGTGGAGCGCGTGCTATTCTGCTTTATCCTATGGCGATAAACGCAGAGGTCACAAAAAACGAAGGCGAAACGGCGATAAATCTTATTCGTCGGTTCTCTAAACGTGTCCAAGGTGTAGGCCTTATACAGAAAATGCGCAAACGCCGCTACTACGCACGCGTTAAATCCAAAAAAGTCCAACGCAAACACACGCTTAAGGTTATTAAGCGTCGTGAGGAAATCATGGAGCTCATCAAGATGGGCAAGCTTG
>VMFK01000002.1 GCA_007375995.1 Parcubacteria group bacterium Gr01-1014_56 | reverse complement strand
TATTGCTACAAAAAAGAGCCAGGCAATAAAGGGTCAACCGAGCTTCCTCTACTATGACGACCCGAACATTATCTTCCACCGCGTGAGCGAGCAAAAAAAGTTCTGCCCCGTCGGCTTCCCTAAAAACAAAACGGTGCTGACGGTTGAGGTTGCGTACACCAAGGGGGATGAACGTGACAAGACTTCTGACAAAGCATTTATCGACCGTGTAACTAAGGACCTTATAAAAGTCGGTCTCCTTAAGCGGGGCGAGGCATATGACGGTAAAATGGTTTCGCTCCCGTATGTCTATCCGCTCTTAACCAAGGGCACAGAAGATGAGTTGGCGGGGGTGCGCGCAAAAGTTGCTGCATATAAACAGCTACACCTTATCGGCACCGGCGGCGACTATCACTACGCCGATTTGCAAATACTCACGGTCAAAGGACGTGACCTTGGTGAGCGACTCGCAGGCAAGAATGAAACCGAGAGTAAAGAGCTGCGCAAAGAAATCCAAACCCACTCATTTAATACAGAAGTACCGCTTGGTACATATCTTGTTAAATATAGGTCACCCACATTTATTATTGCTGAAGTGGGTCTTAATCATAACGGCTCACTTGCTCTTGCAAAGAAGTTGATCGACGCTGCAAAAGAAGCCGGTGCATCGGCAGTTAAATTTCAAAGTTACCGCGCAGAGAGTCGCCTCTCTAAAAAAGTAAAAGAAAATCTTTACGCTGAAGAGTTGGTAGACACCGAAGAGTCGACCTTTAAGATGTTGAAACGTCTTGAATTTGGTCTTAAGGAGCATAAGGAGCTTTTTGCTTACGCACGTAAGGTTGGTATTCCGATTTTCTCTACCCCGTTTGATATCGAGAATGTTGAGCTCCTAGAGTCTCTCGGCGCGCCGTTTTATAAAATCGCATCGATGGATGTAGTCAACCTGCCACTCATTAAGCGAGTTGCCGAAACAGGGAAGCCAATCATCATGTCAACCGGTATGTCGACACTCTCGCAAGTCGACGAGGCGGTTGACACAGTGCGCAGTACGGGTAACAAAAATCTTATACTTCTCCAATGTGTCTCCTCCTACCCCGCGGCAGCAGAGGACATGAACTTATACGCGATGAAAACGCTTCACAAAACATTTGGCGTGCCGGTCGGCTTCTCTGACCATGCAATTGGGCTCATTGCCTCTACCGTTGCGCTTTCGCTTGGTGCTGTCGTTATTGAGCGACACTTTACACTCGACCGATTTATGGAGGGGCCAGACCACATCCTCTCTTCCGACCCCGCTGAGTTTAAGGAACTTGTACGCCTCAGTCGCACTATCCCGCTTATAAAAGGCAAAGGACAAAAAACAATTGTCGGGAGCGAGGTGGAAACAATCAATAAATTTAAAAAAGGTCTTTACGCGAAAACTGATATTAAAAAGGGTAAAAGGATTACGGAAGAGATGCTTACGATCAAAGGCCCGGGTGGAGCGATCCTGCCTAAATTTATGGATATGGTGGTGGGGAAGAGTGCAAAAGAAACAATCTTGGCCGACTACCCTATCCTCTGGGACCATATTATATGAAGGAAACTGTTTCAACGGCGCTCAAAAAAATAAAGAAGAATGCGCGCGGTCGTGCCACTGCGTTTGTGATAGGCAACACCTCCGACTTATTTCTGAGTGGCCGTTATTATGAGACGCCAGTGCGCGAAACACCGGAGCTTATTTACGGCGGTGTGATCGCGCGCGACGTCACCACGGCACGCGCTATTGCAAAGTTAGCCGACGGCAAGGTTGACTATGTATTTGTCGATGATGAAAAAAAGGTACGAAAGATTTATTATGGAGGAAACGACGTCGGCAACATTGAGAAGACCGTGCGTGGCGTGATTAAAAAATCGACGCTCCTTACCTACAAAGGCAATGACCTTGCGGTCGAAGCAGTGGATGCACTGGTGTGTAACCTAATGCCTGAGGTCAGCGGCACAAAAGTGGCTATTATAGGCATGGGAAATTTCGGTTCCAAGGCGGCACTTAAATTAGTCGAGCGGGGTGTGCATGTCAGTGTATACCGTCGTGACCAACAAAAACTCCATACGATAAGCGTGGGGCTAAACCAGATTAAATCTAAAGACACTATTTCTAAAATTATTCCTGTAAAAAGTATTGTCGCGGCATGCAAGGGTGCTGAGGTTGTCATCGGAGTTACTAATGAAAAGAGTGTCATCAAAAAAGCGATGCTAAAATATGCAGCGCCCGGAGTTATTTTGATCGATGCAGGCAAGGGGTGTTTTGCTGACGATGTAGTGGAAGACCCTTCGTTTCTTATCTATCGCGTTGACGTGTCGATCATACAAAAACATAGTTTCCTTGCGCTTATTCATACGCATGCATATATGAAGAAAGGTTTGGGGCGTCGAAATATCCCGAAGCTGAGGGTGATACTTATCTCAATGGGACTCTTGGCACGCAAAGGTGAAGTTATCGTTGATAACATTAAACGCCCTACTGTTGTTGTTGGCGTTGCGGCTGGTGGCGGTGTACTTGAAAGAAACACTCCTCAGATACAAAAACGTATTATAGAGGTTAAAAATTTTTTTAAGATAAAATAAACGCATGGCTACAATCGCTATTATCCAGGCGCGCATGAGCTCGACTCGATTGCCGGGCAAAATACTCCTTGATATCGCGCCAGGCAAAACGATACTCGCGCTTATGCTTGAGCGTGTTGCTGCGAGTAAAGAGATCGACAAAACAGTTATTGCGACGACCACGAACCCTAAAGACCAGGTACTTGTTGAGTATCTAGAGAAGACAGGGCAGCCGTACTTTGTTGGGAGCGAAGAGGATGTGCTCGACCGCTACTACCAAGCCGCAAAAGCACACGGAGCAAAGGCAGGAGACATTATTGTGCGCATGACGTCTGACTGTCCGATCATTGACCCAAAAGTTATTGACGAGACAATTCGTTTTTATAAAAGCGGGGATTTTGATTACGCCTCAAATAACCTTGAGCCATATACCTATCCAGACGGTATGGACACAGAAGTATTTTCTTTTAATACTTTGGAAAAAACATGGAAGGAGGCGACAATCCCTGCTCACCGTGAACACGTCACGTTTTATATGTGGAAGAACCCGAGCATCTTTAAGATTGGTCAGTATATTAATCCTACAAAAGACAAAGCAGGATACCGACTCACTATTGATTACAAAGAGGACTTTGAGTTACTCCAAGCGGTATATACGGCGCTGTATCCAAAAAATAACTTGTTTACAATGAAAGAAATTACAGATTTTCTTGACGCAAACCCTGCTATAAAAAACCTCAACACCGAAGTCGTCCGCAACGCCTCCTGGAAGGCCGCATAAACAATTTTAGAAAAGGAAACGGCCGGAGTCTGGGGACTCCGGCCTGCACGAAAGAAATATTTCGCAGTTGAGATTGGGTTCGTTAATTACAGATGAATCGCCTGGTGTCTTTCTTCATCATGTCATCCTGAAAAGCCAACGCTATCTGATGGTCTTCCCACGCCCTAACTCGGCCCATTATGGGGCCACCGTATGGCTTTCTTGCAAAGAGCTTTTTCCACAAAGGCTTATTGTCATACTCCTGGCACCGCCGATCCTGTTCCTCATGGGGAGCCCACTTTTGTTCTGCAGATTGGACCATCGCAGCCGCCATCGCTTCAAGGGCAGGGAAGTCTACAGCGCCAGTTGCTGTCCGCGGCGCAGTAATTTTACTGTTGAGCATTTAATTCTCCTGTTGTTAAATAACAACGCCCATGTAAGTAAAGAGCGCTACTTTCTATTATATATCATTAAAACATTATTGTCAAGTTGCTCTCAACGACAGAAACTTTAAAGCTGTTATAGTGTTGTATATTCTATGCAAAACAAGGGCCAAAAGCTGTGGAAGCGGGCTAAGAAGCTGATCCCCGGGGGCAATCAGCTTCTTTCAAAACGTGCAGAAATGTTTTTACCCGACCAGTGGCCGGCGTATTTCTCCAAAGCAAAAGGCCCGTACATCTGGGACCTTGACGGTAAAAAATATCTCGACATGTCGATCATGGGGATCGGTGCCTGCCCGCTCGGTTATGCTGACGAGGACGTAAACAAGGCGGTGAAGAGGGTTGTCGAGCGAGGTTCCATGGCCACTTGGAACACACCAGACGAAGTAGAGCTCGCAGAGTTGCTTACCAAAATCCACCCGTGGGCCAAAATGGTGCGCTATGCACGCACTGGTGGCGAGTCGATGGCAATAGCTTCGCGCATTGCGCGCGCGTACACTGGCCGCGACGTGATTGCATTTTGTGGGTATCACGGATGGAGTGACTGGTATCTCGCGACTAATCTTAAAGATCCAAAAGGTCTTAACGAACATTTACTTGCAGGGCTCGAACCTAGGGGCGTGCCGAAGGGTTTGCATGGTTCGATACTTCCGTTTCGTTACAATCGTATCGACGAGTTAGAACAAATTATAAAACACACCAAGGGCAAACTCGCTGCCATTATTATGGAGCCTATCCACGGAGAGAAACCAGGGCCAGGATTCTTAAAAAAAGTTCGAGCAATAGCAAACAAAACTGGTGCAGTGCTTATTTTTGATGAGATCTCAATCGGCTTCAAAGAAACTATCGGCGGCTCGCACTTACTGTATAAAGTTACTCCTGACATGGCGGTCTTTAGCAAAGGTATGAGCAACGGCTACCCGATGGCAGCAATCATCGGCAAAAAAGAGGTGATGCAAGCCGCGCAAGACACCTTTATCTCAAGCACCTACTGGACAGAGAGTATTGGGCCCGCTGCCGCGCTTGCAACGATTAAAAAAATGCAGAAGCATAATGTGCCGAAGCATTTGATCAAGATAGGAAAAGCGGCGAACGAAGGGCTAGCAATCCTCGCAAAAAGGCACGGCATCAATGTAAAAATTGGAGGAACGCCGACTATGGGTTTCTTTTCCTTCCCCTACGGTAAGGAGAGTAATGCGGTTAGGACACTCTTCACTCAAGAGATGCTCGAGCGCAAAATTCTTGCAGCAAATCGTTTTTACCCTTCGTATGCGCACACAAAAAAACATCTCGACATTTATTTCAAAGCCGTTGACGAAGTGTTTGCGATTATGAAAAAAGCGATTGATGAGGGTTCGGTCGAGAGACGTCTCGCTGGACCAGTTGCTCACTCGGGCTTTGAGCGACTCAACTAACACAGTAATTTTTATTGACTTTAACTCGCAACGGGGTAGCTTTATACATACATACTCTATATGGAAATGGATAACAGTGTCGGTAATTTGAAATATTTTTCAAAACATTTTATACCCGCAACCTCATGTAACCTGTGCGGCTCAACCAAGAGAACTGAGTGGGCGGTGAGTGACCCGGTCATCGCATATACCTGCGACAATTGTGGTCTGGTGTATCACGACCCACAGATGACCAGAGAAGGGCGCGATGCGTTTTATGCGAGCGGATACTTTGAGCTTCAAAATAATCCTGCAGACGCTTTGGCACGCGACAAGATGTATGAGGTTGAAATCGCGTATCTAGAGAAATATGTGCAGGGAGGGAAAATCCTGGATGTCGGATGTGGTGGTGGCTTCTTACTGAATAAATTTGGTCCTTCGTGGGAGAAGCACGGTATAGAGTTTGACCACACCTCTGCTGAGCACGCCCGCAGCGTACTCAAACTCGATGTAAAAGACGGCGAGGTGAACGAGGCAACCTATCCGGACGGCTTTTTTGACGTGATAGTGATGCGTGGAGTTATAGAACATATGGCTGAGCCAAAAAAGATGGTTGAACACATGTTGCCGTGGCTAAAGCAGGGCGGGCTCTTATATATAACCTCAACTCCCAATATCGAGAGCCTTTGCGCAGAGTTGTACCGAGAGAAGTGGAAGCTCTTTACCGCCGACCATCAGATTCATTTTGCAAAAAGAACTATTGAAGCGCTTGGCAAGGAGCTTGGCATGGAGCTCCTCGACTCAGCTTACTTTTATTTAGAGACGCCTTATGCGAATGAAATTGAAGATTGTCGAAAAATAATCAAAGATGCAGAGCTTATAGCAACAGGAAAAAGAGATGAGGTTGGCTCCTCACCGGCGTTTTACGGCAATATGCTCAGTATGATTCTTAAAAAAAATCGTTGATACTCCACAATGCAAATCCTGGAAACCACAAAAGTCCTCTATACGAACTTCAGCCGGTATCGGTGGCATATGCTCGTGCTGGTGGTCCTGGGATTTCTCGGCGCCATACTTGAGGGTATCGGTATTAATGCGGTTATCCCACTCATCTCTTTTTTTACCGGAGGAGGAGGGGAGTCAACCGATTTTATCTCAACCGCAATCCGCAATTTATTCGGCTTCTTTTCGATCCCGTTCACGTTTCGCTTTTTGCTGAGTTTTATTCTTACCCTGTTTATTTTACGTGCCGTAGCAGTGGTGGTGTTTGGCTATATCCGCGGGTGGGTCACCACTGATTACATGTGTGACGAGAGCGAGTCTATGCTGCGCCGCACTATGCTTGCCTCATGGCCGTTTTTACTCAAACAAAAGCTTGGCACACTCCACAATGTGTTGGTGCGCGACATCCAACGCTCCTCGGCACTGCTCGAGATCGTAGGGCAGATTATTCAGTCGCTCAGTGGCTTCTCCATGTATCTTCTAGTGGCAATTAATATTTCACCTATCACGACTCTGTATACCCTCATCGGCGGGGCAGTGCTCGTCCTTTTTGGTCGCCCCCTTCTTATCAGGAACCGTCGCACGGCAGACTTAGTAATACAGCAGGAAAAATTATTTTCGCAATTCTTGAGCGAGCACATCATCGGGACAAAATCTATCAAGGCTGCAGGCGTGGAACGTCTTGCTATACGACAAGGCAACACCTATTTGCGTGCGCTTCGCGCGCTCTCGCTCAGAATGGCACTTATCCGCTCGGGAAGTGCAAGTATGTTTCAGCCCTTCAGCCTTATTTTTGTGATTGTTCTCTTTATGGTCTCGTATAAGTCGCCAGGTTTCAGTATCGTGTCCTTCGGCGCAACGCTGTATCTTATCCAAAAAATATTCACGTACTTAGAGTCCGGTATAAATGCACTCCATAGCGTGAACGAGACTCTGCCGTATGTAAAGAGCCTTGCTACCTATAAAAAGATGCTGGAAGAGAATCGCGAAGAAACGGTCATCGGTAAAAAACCGATGGTCTTCAATCGCCAGCTCGCATTTGAAAACGTATCGTTTTCATACAATGGCGACAGCTCCGTTCTTTCTGATATTTCGTTTACTCTCCCGCGCGGACAAACAATCGGGCTTATCGGGCCTTCAGGCGCAGGCAAGACCACCATGGCTGATCTCTTGCTGCGCCTCTTTGAGCCGACCAAGGGCAAGATTACTCTCGACGGCGAGCGTATTTCAGATATCTCTATCGACGAGTGGCGCAGAAATGTCGGCTACGTCTCGCAAGATGTATTTTTGCTCAATGACACTATTGCTGAAAATATTCGCTTCTACAGTAAAGAGATTTCAAAAGAGGATATTATTGCCGCCGCAAAGCAGGCAAATATCTACAACTACATTATGTCTTTGCCAGAAGGTTTTGAGACAACCGTCGGTGACCGCGGAGTGCTGCTCTCAGGCGGCCAGCGTCAGCGTGTGGTGCTTGCGCGCGCACTAGCGCGCAGACCAAAACTGCTTATCCTTGACGAGGCGACCTCAGCACTTGACTCAGAGTCGGAAAAGCTTATCCAGGAGTCGATCCGCACGCTCCACGGCAATGTAACTGTGTTTGTTATCGCGCACCGCCTCTCAACAATTGAGAATGCAGATATGCTCTTGGTGCTTGAAAATAAGGAGTTGAGTGAAGTGGGCACACCCGAGGAGCTGCGTAAAAATCCGAATTCCTACTTTGTAAAACACCACGACCGCCCCAAAACACAATAGCTCTGAGGAAACTGCGCATGTTATTATCTACTTAGCCGCTCTTTGTTAAGAGTAATGGTTTAACGTACAACAGTAGAAAGGGGTCTGTCATGACCATAGACACGCCATTGATCACGCGACCAAGGCGAGTGCTTTTGGTCGCGACCTACTTTCGAATGGAACCGCTTGGGATCCTTTATCTCGCGGGTGCCCTTCGGGATATGTCGGGGGTGGAAGCAGAAGTATTCATGGTAAAAAATGGAGACTTCGAAGCCCTCTACAAAATGATTGCCGACTGGAAGCCCGACATCGTTGGCGTCCAGATCTGGACTGGTTGGCATCTGCAGTCCTTTGCAGCATGCGACCGCATTCGCGCTATGGGTGTGCCGGTTTTAATCGGCGGACCACACGCTACTTTCTGCGCTTCTGAATGTATCAAACACGCAGACTTCGTCATGGAGGCCTACGGGTTTACCTTGTTCAAGAACTTGGTTGGAGGGAAGTTGAAGCCCGGTATTCATTTTGACCTTCATGGTCGCGATGAACCGTTTCCGCTTCCTGATCGTAACCTTGTCTACAGGGCATATCCTGAGTACGCATTAAATCCCATGAAAAGCTCGTTTGGTTCAGTGGGTTGCCCATTTGGCTGTGCCTACTGTTATGCTCCCTCGTTCAACGAGATGCATGACGGCTTCAAACTCATCATGTCTCCTATGGATCGTCTCATGCTGGAAGGCCAGGACATTCTTAAGCACTGGCCTACAAAGCTCATCTACTTCCAGGACGACATATTTGGTTACAAGATGGAGTGGGTGAGGGATTTTGCCAAGAGGTGGAAGAAGGAAGTGGGCCTACCGTTCCACTGCCAACTTCGGTTGGAGCTTACGCTTAAAGACGGAGACGAAAGGCTCGACCTTCTTGTTGGTGCTGGTTGTACTGGCATCACCTTGGCGATAGAGTCGGGAAATGAGTTTATTCGTGATCGTGTGCTCTTCAGGCACATGCCACACGAACTGATTCTTGAAGGATGCAAGAAAATAATGGATCGTGGGCTGACACTGCGCACGCAGCAAATACTCGCGGTACCCTTCTCTGACACTATAACTGACTTGGCTACGCTCAACCTCAACGGGCAGATAAACCCAACCATGGCCTGGGCGTCCATCCTATCTCCTTACGGGGGGACCGCCTTTGGCACTATGGCCGATAACCTAGGGTTCTACAAAGGTAACAATGATGACCTTTCTGAAACCTTCCTCGACCGCAGTGTTCTGCGGCACGTCGAGGGCGGAATAAGGGACATTGAACCGATTGTGGAGTCGCTCAAAGTGCCTAAAAAAGTGCCTACGAAACTAATTCGCAAGTTGCAGCCGCTCATGAACATGAAAGCGGAGGCGATTGGTGAGAGGAGCGCAAGTCTTATCTATAAGGAAAAGAAGGTGGGCGAAATAACCTATCTCTCTCCTGAGGAGAACGAGCGCTACTGCGATGACACTGTGCGACTGCAGCGGCTCTTTAACTGGCTTCCTAAGATGCCTAGCCCAGAGACGCTCGGTCGAAAGATTGTCGATATCCCAAAGGCTGAGTGGTCTTGGGAAACCCTGGGAAGGGTGACGGAAAAACATTTGCGTAATCAGTCGTGCAGCTACCATATGGACGGGTGGAAGCATGAGTTGGCGATGCAGATGAATCTTCCTTCGGTGAATGATCTTCCGAAGCCTATTGCTCAAAATCCCTGGTTCTTCGTCTTCTACCCAGAAGGCGCAGGGCTGGCAAAAAAAGTCGTCGAACGTAAGTTCCTCGAAAACCCGTCGTTCGAAAAAGGACTCGACAAACTTGAGCCCACCGCACGCAAGCATCTCCATGATTATGGCTTGCTGAGGTTCGAAAAAGGACGAGAACAAATTGCTCATTAACGTCTAGCAGAACTTGAGTGGTCCCCGTCTTGTACGGGGACCCTTTTTATTAGGCTATTGATTTTAAATAAAGTAGGATAGTATCTCTGTGATGCGCCGCAAGATAATCAATACAAAAAAACTAGAGCGGCTTACTCGTCCTCTAAAGGCGGGCGAGCCCCAGACATACATTACGCATGTCCGGGTTTCTGGAGCATTGGTCAACTCGACCTTTGACCATGAAATCGTTTTCAGGACAGATAAGAGTTCTTGGATCGCACATAAAGTTTTGCCTATTTTTATTTCTGAGGAGGTAGCAGCTCGCTTGAAGATCAAAAAAAGAGTTTGCACGTTAGAGGACCTATTTCGCATTATTGCACGCGCAGGGGAGAAAGAGTGTCGAGCACTACTACTCCATGTGTACCGGCCAATCTACTTTCTTGCCTGGCCAGACGATAATACAAAGGGAGGGCTCAAGAAGAATTTTCAGTTAGAAATCCCGGGTGGTAAGGTACGACCAAACGAAAAAGGTGCCTTGGGTGGTATCCGTGAGTTGGTTGAAGAGGCGGGCATTGGAGCGGACACGGTTCTCACCTGGGCTCCTGCACACTCTGGTCTAGCTGCCACAGACAGTGGTACACATGTAGAGCGCCAACAACTCTGGCTTGCACTTGTAGTTGGGACACCGCGCCCGCCAAAAGGGAAGGAGGGCATTATAGGACATGAGTTGATACCGATTCGTAACTTTGCGAGTGTAGTAGAAAAACACACAGCGAAAGGGGTTTGTAGTGAGGTGTGGGTACCCTACGCCTCTGCGGTGATACGCGCTGGCCTTTGCGGTGGGTGGAAATAGAAAACGATTGGCAATCTCGCGGGATATTCTTTTGTCTCGCGTACGTTTGTGGGGTATAGTGCTTTGTATGAATTATACGACCACCCTCAAGTGGGTATTGCTTATCGGTATTGCCGCCGTGCCGTTCATTACTTTTATTATTGCAGGGAACTTTCCTTTTGTTCCGCCAATGTTCTTCCCCTATATCACGGGCAAGAACTTTGCTTTTAGGATATTGGTTGAGGTATTGCTGTTAGCGTACGTTATTTTGGCCATAAAAGAGCCAAAATATCGTCCGCACTCCTCGCTTCTTATGTGGACAGCACTTGGGTTTGCAGTGTGGATGGGGTTGGCAACCTTTATGAGTGTTGACGGCATCAAGAGTTTTTGGAGTAACTACGAGCGCATGGACGGATACGTCACGCTTATCCATGTCTTTATATTCTTCGTTATTGCGGGCGCCGTGCTCGCAGCTGAAAAATGGTGGGACATTTTCTTTAGAGTCTCAGTATCTGCAGCGACACTTCAGGGGTTGTACGCGCTTTTTCAAGTGCTCCATTTGTTTGGCTTCACGCCCTCTTCTCAAAGCGGTATTCGAGCTGACACGAGCTTTGGAAACGCGATTTATGTCGCGGTGTTTATGCTCTTCAGCATATTTATCACGCTTTACCTTTTGGTGCGCGACCGCCGCTCTACTTGGTTGCAAGCACTTTATGGCGTAGCACTTGTGCTCCAATTTATTGCGCTTTACTACTCGCAGACACGCGGTGCAATTTTAGGAGTGGTCGGGGGCTTACTAATTGTAGCGATATATATCGGATGGCGGGCAACGAGCCCGGAGTGGAAGACACTTCGCACTTGGTCGTTTGGCTTGCTTGGCGGGATGGTGCTTTTAGGCGGACTTTTCTTTGCGCTTAGAGACTCCTCTTTTGTCCGCAGCAGCACAACACTCAACCGCATTGCCTCTATTTCTCTCACCGACAAGACGACACAAGCTCGCTTCACGCTCTGGCGCGACATGGCGATACCAGGAGCGCTCGAGAGACCAGTATTTGGTTGGGGGCAGGAGAACTTCAACTACGTGTTCAATAAATACTACGTCCCGAGCATGTATGACCAGGAACAATGGTTTGACCGCACGCATAACGAGTTTCTAGACTGGCTTATCTCGGGCGGGTTCCCCGCATTTTTGCTCTACCTGCTCTTCTTTGTGTTTGCTCTGTGGGCGATTATCCGCTCGTCACTCAGTGTTCCTGAGCAGGCTATATTCTTAGGGCTCTTGGGTGCATATGGGTTTAGCAATATCACGGTCTTTCATGACCTCATGAGCTTCATCTATTTCTTTATTGTATTGGCGTTTCTACACGGGCTCTCGTGGAACCCGCTTCCACGCGCGATGATTTGGCTTAAGGCGGGTGACGATCGCCTGGTTGCAATTGTTGCGCCTATCGCGCTCGTGGTAATTCTTGGTGGGGTATGGATGTTAAACGCCCCTGGGCTTACTAGAGCACAAACGCTTATCGAAGCGCTCTCTAACAATAATCTTAGGACTGGAGTCGCGCTCACGCCCGAGGAGCATCTTGGCATATTCAAGAAGGCACTTCTTGAGGGAGACTTAGGCAAACAAGAGACCATTGAGCAACTCTTCCAGTACGCTTCAAACGGCATTGCACCTTCAAGCAGTGTGAGCCCACAGACAAAACAGGAGGCCTTCAACTACACGCGCGCTCAAGGAGATGAATTTCTGAGTAGCCGCCCGGGGGATGCTCGTTTAGAGCTCTTTATGAGCGTTTTTCTCGCACAGTTCGGCCAGTACGATGCGTCACTTGAGCATCTCACCAAATCATTGGAGTTCTCTCCTAAAAAACAACAGATACTCTTCCAGCTTGGCGCAACCTATATCCAAAAAGGAGACATAGCGCACGCCGTTGAGGTACTTAAAGTGGCGTTCGACCTTGACCCTCGCTACGCAAATGCGCGTGTGCTCTATGCTGGGGCACTCTACTATGCGGGGAAGTCGGCACAGGGAGACGCGGTGTTGACTGAAGGCTTCGGCGGGGTGCTATACGACAACGACCAGCTGCTTCAGGTCTACGGCAACACGAAACAATTTGACCGTGTGGTGGGGATATGGAAGATTCGTGTCGAAAATAATCCTAAGAACGCAGATATGCATCTTGGCCTTGCCTCGGCATACTTTGCGGCGGGGAATGGCACGCAGACAATTGAGGAGTTAAAAATAGTTGCTGAACTGAACCCCTCAATGGCCGCTCAAGCGCAGTCACTTATCTCGCAGATCCAAAACGGCACGCTCAAACCTGGACAGCAGTAGAGTGAGTGGTATACTTCTATATGTGAGTGCCAGGATGCTGGCTTAACAAAACAACGTCTTACGAAAACCCCCTCGCAAGAGGGGATTTTCGTATATAAAGAAGTACCCCCGTTAGGGATTTTCGTTTCTATAAGGGAAGGGTATACTGCTGAGGTAGAGCTTGCGCTTCGAGTGGGGAGCGACTGCACTCACATTAAGACAATGTTTTGGAGCTCGCATCCGCTTCCCACTCGGTGCACATGACTATCGAAAAGAACATCGCGCTTTTCCCCCTCACGACGTTCGGCATTGGAGGGCCGGCGCGTTATTTTGCACTTGTGCAAAATATACAAGAGATGCGCGAAGCCCTTGCGTTTGCAAACGCAAGGGCGATGAAGATTTTTGTATTAGGTGGCGGCTCCAATGTACTCATTGATGATAAAGGTTTTGACGGACTCGTACTTAAAATTGAACTAAAAGGAGTTGAGACGGTAAAAGAAGATGGGCACATGCTTATAGTAGCGGCCGCGGGAGAGAGTTGGGACGAGCTTGTCGGGCGAGCAGTCAAAGAAAATTTGTGGGGAATAGAAAACCTTTCAGGTATTCCAGGGTCAGTAGGTGGCGCAGTTGTACAAAATATTGGCGCTTACGGTTCGGCACTCTCGCAAACGCTTGAGTGGGTTGAGGTGTTAGACCGAGAAAGTGATAGCGTAAAGACACTCACCAAAGAGGCGTGTAAATTCGGTTATCGCGACAGTATTTTTAAGCGTGAGCCTGGGCGCTATGTGCTTTTACACGCAGCTTTTTCACTCGACTCAGCCCCAAGGCCAGATCTGTCATACAAAGATCTTGCTCTTTACTTTGAGGGCAGAGTGCCAAGCTTAGGAGAGATCCGTGAAGCGGTCATTCAGATCCGCAAGAAGAAATTTCCAGATCTGAACTTTGAGGGCACTGCCGGGTCATTTTTTAAAAACCCTGTATTGTCGGGGGAGGAAGCTAAAAAATTAGCTCTCAAGTACCCCGGCATGCCCTTGTTTGCACTCCCGGAGTCGCCCAATATAAAAATTCCGCTCGGGTGGATCCTTGATTATCGCCACGGAGTGCTCGACTTACGCGACGTGCGCGTCGGAGGTGCTCGCATGTTTGAAAAACAATTTCTTGTTATCGCGACAGAAAAAAATACCACCGCAGCTGATGTAAAAGAGTTAGCAAAGATTGTACAGGAAAAAATTTTAGTCGCATGTGGTATATCTGTTGAGCCTGAAGTACATATCGTCGCGCGATAAAGATATCCACAGTGTGTAAAAAAATTTCATTGTGTGTTTAGATTTTATCGTCGATACTTAAACAAGCGCATCGAGATGTGCTTATCGTAGCTTCCGCGGATGCACGATTGGTACGGTCGAACGATGCACAGACCAATTTGCGGCCCCTGGGTCGCACACTATTATGGCAAAGAAAAAGAAAGCCAAGACAAAGAAGAAAAAGGCTGCAAAGAAGCGCCGATAACACTCAAAGTTTGAGTGGATACTAATCTTCTCGAAAGAAAAGCCGCCCGACTCTGGGCGGTTTTTCTGTTTCCGAATCATCAAAAAAATGGTACTATCCTCACATGTTTTCGCTCGAAACTCTTTTCGGGGCGCCCAAAAGCGCTGCGCTTAAAGGCTCTACTGTACTTGTTGAGGCGGTTAACCGTTTGGAGCCTACCTATAAGGCTTTTTCAAACGAGGAGCTCCGCTTGGCAACCGCTACTTTACGCGCTCGCCTTACAGCGGGGGAGACGCTTGAGGACGTTATGCCTGAAGCATTTGCTCTTGTCAGGGAGTCTGCAGTTCGTACAGTTAAGCTTAGGCCTTTTGACGTGCAATTAATCGGCGGGTACGTGCTCCATAACCGTGGTATTGCAGAGATGAAAACCGGCGAGGGGAAGACGCTTGTAGCGACACTCCCCGCGTATCTCAATGCACTTCTGGGCAATGGCGTACATATTATAACCGTCAACGACTATCTCGCCCGTCGCGACGCAGTGTGGATGGGCCAGGTGTACGCATTGCTTGGGCTCTCGGTTGGGATAATTAATCATGACTCCTCATATCTCTATGACGCATCGCATACCAAGACCGAGGAAGATGCAATGCGCGACGAAGAGGGGAGCTTTAGAATATTTTACGACTACTTGCGGCCAGCGACGCGCGTAGAGGCCTACCAAGCAGATATCACCTACGGCACCAACAGTGAGTTTGGGTTTGATTATCTGCGCGACAATATCTCTTTTAATCCGACTGAGCTTAGACAACGCGGCCATACTTACGCAATTGTTGACGAAATCGACTCGATCTTGATCGATGAAGCGCGTACGCCGCTCATTATCTCCGCTCCGGCAGCTGAGTCTGAGGACTTGTATCGTACTTTTGCGCAGATTGCCACTAAACTTAATAAAGAAGTCGATTTTACCGTTGACGAAAAGCGCAAGGCAATACAATTGACCGACGAGGGCATCACTAAAGCAGAAAAACTGCTCGGTATCGATAATTTATATACCGAAAAAGGTATTAAGTACGTGCACCATCTTGAGACTGCTGTCAGAGCGCAAGCATTGTATGCCAGGGACAAAGAATATGTCGTCAAAAATGGCGAGATTGTGATTGTCGATGAGTTTACGGGGCGCTTACAGCCAGGTAGGCGCTGGAGCGAGGGTCTCCACCAGGCAATAGAGGCCAAAGAGGGCGTGATTGTACAAAAGGAGTCGCGCACGTATGCTTCTATCACCTATCAAAATTACTTCCGCCTGTACGACAAGCTCGCTGGCATGACTGGTACTGCAAAAACCTCTAGCGAGGAGTTCTATAAAGTGTATGGTTTAGAGGTTGCTGATATCCCAACCAACAAACCAGTTGTGCGCAAAGATGAAAACGATCTTATCTTTCAAACTGAAGTGGGTAAGTTTAAAGCGCTTGCAAGAAATATCTCAGAGCTCCACAAAAAAGGTCAGCCAGTGCTCGTAGGCACTGTCTCGATCGAGAAAAACGAACTCCTCTCGACCTTTTTGCGCCAAGAGGGAATCCCGCACGAGATACTCAACGCCAAGAATCACGAGCGTGAGGGAGAGATTATAGCCTCGGCAGGTGAGAGGGGCCGTGTGACCGTTGCCACAAACATGGCGGGTCGTGGTGTTGACATCAAACTCGGGGGCGCTCTGGCAAGCATGGACGAGGCGGATGAGGTGCGTGCGCTCGGCGGGCTTTTTGTTATAGGTACTGAGCGGCACGAAGCAAGGCGCATCGACAACCAACTGAGAGGTCGCTCCGGCCGCCAAGGCGACCCAGGGGAGACGAGGTTTTTTGTCTCACTTGAGGACTCACTCATGCGCGTGTTTGCCTCGGATATGATCAAGAATATGATGGGTCGCTTTGGCATCCCCGAGGACGAACCGATTGAAAATAAACTGGTGACGCGAGCGCTTGAAAGCGCACAAACAAAAATTGAGGGCTTTAACTTTGACGCACGCAAACACGTGCTGGAGTTTGACAACGTACTGGACAAACAGCGCCGCGCGATCTATGACAAACGCCGCAAGGTCTTAGTAGGCTCGGGGGATGATGTCGCAAGTGTACTTGAGGATCTTTCACAGGGGAGTGAAGAAGCCAAAACACTTCTCACCAAAAAAGAGGAGGAGCTTGGCCGAGAGATGTTTTTGAACGCAGGAAGACACATTGTACTCCGAACACTCGACCTCTTATGGGTGGAGCACCTCGAGTCGATGGAGTATCTGCGTGGCTCGGTGAACCTGCGCGCCTACGGCCAGCGCGATCCGCTTGTTGAGTATCGTAAAGAGGGCACGCGCCTCTATAAAGACATGGAGATGACCCTTGCGGGCCAGGTGTTTGAACTGATAGAGAAACTGACAAAGGAGGCTGCTCAAGGTTCAACTTTGCCTGCGGCAGCACCTGCAGCGAGACCCATAATCAATCTAGCTCAAATGGGCAAAGAGCAAGAGCTTGGTCGCAACGACCCGTGCCCTTGTGGCTCCGGTAAAAAATATAAGAATTGTGGCCTTAAAAACACCGATGAGCACCAGAAGCTAATGGCTGTAAAAAAGTAATAGTAATGATGGACAAAAAAGTTATCTCACCTAGATTAAAGACACCAGAGCAAATAGCTGCTATAGAAGAAGTACAACTTGCTACTGAATCAGCTATGGCGCAGGTTGTTACTTATTTACATTCAAGTGAAGCACCAACTTCTGAAGAGGCTCATAAAATAATTGATACTGTACTTACACAGGCGGGCTGCGAGTCGCCGGAAGGCCATATTGTTGCTGGAGGTGTACAAAGCTCCGCACCGCACACAAAGGGTAGTGGTGTATTAAAACGTGGAGAGCCGATAGTTATAGATATTTATCCCCGCTCAAAAACGACCGGCTACTTTGCCGATATGACTCGCACTGTCTGTTTAGGGACACCGCCAGCACAGCTGCAAAAAATGTATGACGCCGTGTTAGGTGCTCAAGAGCTCGCGATTTCGATGGTTAAGTCGGGCACCAAGTGCAGGGATATACAAGAAGCAGTGGAGAAGTTTTTTATAGAAGCAGGATTTCTTACTTCAGGAGAAGGGGATACAAAAGAAGGTTTTCCCTACGCAGAGGGCTTTGTCCATGGGGTTGGGCACGGAGTAGGGCTTAATATCCACGAAGCACCCCACATAAGACGAAAAAGCAGTGATGTATTGATGGAAGGAGATGTAATAACAATAGAGCCGGGGCTCTACTATAAAGCAATCGGTGGAGTACGCATAGAAGACATAGTGCTTGTCACAAAAAATGGTTGTAGAAACCTCACTGATTACAACAAGGAGTTTGTTTTGTAAATTACAGTGCTAGAATGTTCGGTATGTTTCCATTTGATTTTTTAGTGCTCATCCCTGCTGCGTTTTTGGCAGGTGTGCTGATGTTTCTGGCACCCTGCACGCTCCCTATCGTACCGGGGTACTTGGCTTTTATTGCAGGAGTGCCGCCCGGGGGAGAGGCCCGCGGTCGCGGCCGGATTGTCCGCAACGCGATTGCGTTTGTGGTCGGCTTCTCGCTCATTTTTATACTACTGGGTACGTTTGCTGGGTTTTTAGGAGGTGTGGTTGGGCCCTGGCGCGAGACGCTCTCGCGCGCCGCAGGCGTTATTATTATCCTCTTTGGTCTCACAATGCTTGGAGTATTGCATTTGCCGATATTGACCCAGGAGTGGCGCGCGCGCATCCCTCGGTTCCTCACGATAGGTCGGCCTGAGAGCTCCGCGCTTATTGGTGCCTTATTTGCGCTGGGCTGGAGCCCCTGTATCGGGCCTATACTTGGCACGATCCTTTTTGTCGCCTCAACCTCAGGTGCCCCCCAGGGCGCGCTTTTGCTTGGTGTGTTTTCGCTTGGGCTTGGCGTGCCATTTATACTCTCCGCGATTTTTATCGAGCGTCTCGGCGAGTGGTTCGCTAATCTTGGGCGCACAACGGTCGTTCTCAACTATATCGGCGGCGTGGTACTTGTGGTTATCGGCGCCCTGATGCTGCTCAACAATATGGGGCTCCTTATTACCTGGGGTTTTGGCTTCTTTGACTTCCTCAACTACGACCGCCTGCTTAACTATTTATAGAGCTTGTTTTAAAAATATTTTTGTGGCATAGTTCATTGTAGATAGGATCAAAATCAAATAGGGAGACTGATATGAAGAGTCTTTGGATTAATGCCATCCCAGGGCGGAAACGCTGGGTTGCTCTTATGTGTCAATATGGCCAAGGTAGCAAAGAATCTCATAAGAGGGACTTCGACCTCTTGAAGAGCCACCACAATGTGTCATCTGTATATGTTGCAGGCGGCAATCGCCTTTGTGTCAAAAGTAACCTAATCTTCTGGCAGCACCCAGGTTCAGGCGAGAACTATTTCTTGGGAAGATACACGTGCAGCATTGCGCTTCCCGTCAAAGAGGACAATGTTGTCTCGGTTGTCTGTATCGAGTCAGGCAGACGCGATAGAGAAATGACACATCCGTACTCGCTTAACACGCAAGGTAGTTTCTGTTTTGGCAGCAGGGGTGGATACATAGCCCAGCTCTTAAAGCAGAAAGAGTACATCACAGCACTTTATGTCGCCCTCGACTCTCTGTGGAGTGTTGAAGACTTACACCACCAGAAAGTACGCGCAGAATACGAATTGGTTCTCTCACACAATAGCAATGGGGAGGTAGAAGATGATTCTTAACACAACTGAGCTCGGATACTATCCGAGACTTCTCTCTGGCTTTACAGCACAAATCATTGGCGCTGGAGGTATTGGGAGCAACCTGCTTCCAATGATTGCACGTATGGGGTTTGGCAGGTTCGTCATCTGGGATAATGACTGGGTTGAGCCGGTTAATCTCCAGATGCAAAACTTTTCGGCCAAAGACATAGGCCGGAAGAAATCTCAATTGCTCCGTGACCTTGCGCTCTCGATTAACCCCGAGGCTAAGGTCAAGGCGCACGGAAGGCGTTTTACGCACGGAGACGCGCTTGACGGTGTTGTCTTTGCAGCAGTAGACTCAATGAAGAGTAGGGCGTTGGTCTTTGACGAGGCAGTAAAACAGCGCGACAAAGTGACTCTACTTGTTGACGGTCGGTTTGCACGAGGAGAGATGAGTGAATTCATCACTCTTTATGTGATCGACCTAAACCACGAGAAGCAGGTGGAATGTTATCGTGAGTCGCTTTACAGCGATGAAGATGCATACCACGCACCACGCTCTGAGGGCATTACGGCACATGTGCCGTACGTCCTCTCTGGGCTCATCGGGTCAATACTTACCCGGTGGGTCAAAGATGGGAGTCACCCCTGGAAAGTGACGCACGACGCCACGACACTTCATACGGAAACGTATACGGTGTCATAACTCAAATGGAGGAAGTTATGTTACACGATAAATTGGCGGCCGCTAGGTTTGTACGGCCAGGTTACGATCCTATCAATGTTCAGCTCGGAAATGATGGGGGTACGGTTTTCGGTGTTCTCTCTGCTACTGGAGCCTCGGTTGGCGAAGGAATGGAGGCAGCGGTTGATGGACGCAAGGCCGATGAAAACACTCCTGTAAGGCCAGGAGCGACTGTGTCGCTCCAACCAAAGGCAAAGAACGGCTGATCTTCTCAACCCTGTTTTCTTCTGGGGCATCTGCGCAATGCGTGGATGCCCTTCATCTTTTATAAAATTAAGCGTACAATAGTTTTATGTTTGGGATTATTATACGAGTGCTCGCTATCGCTGGGACACTCCTCCTTATCTCTGAACTTGTCCCCGGCATTTCTGTCGCTAGTTTTTATACCGCAGTTGTGGTCGCAGTTGTCTGGGGCCTTTTTGGGCTCACGGTGCGGCCAGTACTCACTATCCTCACGCTTCCTATCAACCTCATTACTTTCGGGCTTTTCTCTTTTGTACTTAATGCACTCCTATTTTGGTTTCTTTCGACCATCATCGCAGGGTTCGCTGTCGCTGGTTTTGTCCCAGCACTTATCGGCTCTGTAATACTTTCCGCTGTTGCATGGGTGTTGCATAAATCGTTCTAAAACAAGTAGACTCTCCAGATGGCATTTGTAGATGAGCTCACGATAAAAGCTCGCGCGGGGCGCGGAGGCGACGGCGTGGTGCGCTGGCTCCACCTTAAAGGTAGGGAGTACTCTGGCCCTGCGGGCGGCAACGGCGGCGATGGCGGTGACGTATATATCCGCGGCGTGCGCGACATGAACCTCCTCTCGCGCTATCGGGGAGAAAATAAATTTGAAGCCGGGGACGGCAAGGCCGGTGAGAACCGCGGTAAATCGGGTAGCCGCGGCGAGGACATGGTTATAGACCTGCCAGTTGGCTCTCTTATACGCAACAACGAAACAGGTGAGGAGTACGAGCTTATGGAGGAAGGGGAGCAGCGTTTAGTGCTTAAGGGGGGCAGGGGTGGCGCTGGCAATGCAGTTTTTAAATCGTCGGTTAACCGCTCTCCGCAGGAGTCGCTTCCAGGCGGGATAGGGGAGGAAGCCGAGCTTAAGATTGAGCTGCGCTTGATTGCAGACGCTGGCCTTGTAGGGCTCCCTAACGCTGGTAAAACATCGCTCCTCAATGCCTTAACAGGCGCAGTAGGCAAAGTGGGCTCATATGCGTTTACCACGCTCGACCCGAATCTCGGCATGCTTTATGGTTCTGTCCTGGCCGATATTCCTGGCCTTATCGAGGGAGCGGCAGCGGGGAAGGGTCTTGGCTTTAAATTTTTGCGGCATATTGCCCGTACGAGGCTCATTATCCACTGTGTCTCGCTTGAGTCGGAAACTCCCGAGCAAGACTATAAAGTAGTGCGAGACGAGATATCCCGATTTGAGAGCGGCGTACTTGACGATAAACCAGAAATTATTCTCCTCACTAAATCCGACACAAGAGACGCAGCGTATAGTAAAAAGATTCAGGCGTTATTTAAAAAGAAGTATAAAAAGGACAGCGTCACTGTTTCGGTGCTCGACGACGCATCAATCGAAGCTCTGGCCCGTACTCTTACGAGCGCTTTGGCCTCTACTGTTACAAGCACTTCGCGTTAATATATAGAGTATGCCCCAATACCGGCCGACTATAGGCTTAGAGATCCATGCGGAGCTTAAGACACGCACAAAAATGTTTTGTGCGTGTCTTAATAACCCAGACGAGGAAACGCCTAATAAAAATATCTGTCCGGTGTGCATGGCACATCCGGGCACGCTCCCTGTCATAAACCGCGAGGCGGTGCGCCTCGTGCTACTCATGGGGACAGCGCTTAAAGCAACGCTTGCCAACTACACTGAGTTTGACCGCAAGAACTATTTTTATCCAGACATTCCCAAGGGCTACCAGATCAGCCAATACGCGCATCCGCTCGTCTCAGGTGGGGAGTTAAACGGTGTTGCGCTGACGAGGGTTCATCTTGAAGAAGATACTGCGCGTTCGCAGCACGTGAATGATTTGTCCCCGAATGGGGGTAGGAGTTTAGTTGACTACAACCGAGCAGGCGTGCCGCTCATGGAGCTTGTCACCGAGCCGGTTATACACGATGCAAAAGTGGCGGGGGACTTTGCCCGCGAACTGCAGCTACTCCTCAGAGCGCTTGGGGCAGGTGAGGCAAATATGGAGAAGGGCGAAATGCGTGTGGAGGCAAACATCTCAATCGCGCCCGTCAGGAGTGCGATTGAGATAAATAAAAAAGAGATGAACCCTATTTTAGGTACAAAAGTAGAGGTAAAAAACCTCAACTCCTTCCGCTCGGTGGAGCGGGCTATTGCCTACGAAATAGAGCGGCAGACAAAGCTGCTTAACAATGGGGAAAAGATAGAACAGGAGACACGCGGTTGGGATGAGAACAAGCAAACTACCTTTTCGCAGCGCAAAAAGGAGAGCAGCCACGACTACCGCTATTTCCCTGACCCCGACCTCCCAAAACTCTTTTTATCTGAGATCGCAGAGTTTAAACGAGATATATTAGAAAAAGAATTACCCGAATTGCCCTGGCAGAAAAGGGATCGGTATTTGAAACTCGGACTCAAAAAGGACGACGCTGAGATGTTTGCTAGGGAGCAACTCCTAGGAAACTTTTTCGACAAAGCAGCACTTGATGTCCGAGGTGAGACGGCACTACTTATCGCTAACTATATCGGGAGCGACATTGCTGGTAAGAGGGAAGTGGGGGAGGTTAAAGATACCTGGCTCCTTGACCCGGCAAATGCTCTGCGCTTGCGCAAACTTATCGAGTTGATTCAAAGAGGGGCGCTCTCATCGCGCGGTGCAAAGGATGTACTCGCAATCATGCTTTCGCAGAGTGACGACCCCGAAGTAATCGCCAAAGAGAAAGGTCTGGTACAACAAAGCGACACAGGTCTCTTGAGCGAGATAGCACAAAAAGTCATAAGCGCTAATCCACAGGTGGCAGCGGACTATAGGACGGGCAAAGAAGCAGCGCTCCAGTTTTTGGTGGGGCAGGGTATGAAAGAAAGTCGCGGTTCGGCAAACCCACTCGAACTTAGAGAGCAAATAAAAAAGGTGATAGGGTAGGCAGGCTTGCATACGAGAATCTCGGAGTTATACTCTCTAGCATGGATGAGCTAGAAATCTCGGGGAAGCGGTATATCTCGACTCGTCGTGCCGCGAAACAATATAGATATCACTCAGACTATATCGGGCAGCTGATCCGTGGGAAAAAATTAATTGGACGCAAGGTGGGCCGGTCTTGGTATGTAGAGTTTGAGTCACTTATCGGTTATTTTGGTAAAGAGGGAAGTATGCTCACTCCCAGTGAGCTTGTTGCCAGGGCACTACCAGTGGAGGCCAATCTAGAAGTTACAGAAGTTGAAACAGTAGTAGTAAAAGAGGAGACACCAAGTGTATCGGTTGCGACTGCACAAGTAGTAGTGCCGGAAGAAAAAAAAGAAATAGAAACGCAAACTCGTGACTCATTCCATATACCAGTTCGGGTGCATCGTCCGTCGTTTGAAAATGAATATAAAAAAATAAACACAAAGCTTACGTATATAAGTGATGATGAGCCTTATATACCAACGATACAAAGGTCTTCACTCGCGTCGACAGTTGTTATGCCTCGCAGTGCTGAAGAAGTAGAGCAGACAGTAAAAAAAACAAATGAGCGAGGGATTACTTCTCGACCGCACAAGCGCAGTAGAATATTTATCCCCGCATTAGGCATTGCGGCGCTCGGTGTGGCTGTACTTATTGTAATTATAGGGAGTTCAATTTTTGTAAGTTCGCACCTGGTAATTGAGGCAGGGAAGGCTGCCAGCGCGGGATACTCCTTAGAATAGGAGCATTTGAAATCATTTATAAAATCAGTCAAATAAGACCTCTCTAAAGAGTTTTGGAGAGGTTTTTTGATATTCATGCTCAAATACTTATAAGAAGCTTACTACAGTGAAAAATGCTTACTATAAAAGCTCGGGTTTATCTATCCGAGATCTCGGATAGGACAGACGATATTGCTTTATTTTGTAACATATCTCGTCTCGACAATACGAGAGCGTAAATTTCTCTTAAAAATTATAGTTATATTTTATCAAATCTTTTCGATTTTTTGATCGGTATTTTTTGCCTTAAAGCTAATTTTAGCTTCCCAGGTATATATATTCTTTGGTCGGTATTTTTTTAATTTTTGATCTTTATCCACAGCATTTTCTTTTTTTCTTTGCATATATAGTGCGATTTTGACTTAAAATAATACCTACAGGGCATCGAACTCGTTTTGCAGAATATAGTTTTTTCGTTCGCATGTCCCAACCTAATAAATTAATTTCGCCGACCGGTCAGCCGATGCTTTCTGCAAGAAATGCAGCAAAGCGTCTTTCATGCGCGCAAGACTATGTCAGCAAATTGTGTCGTGAGGGTAAACTCCGTGGCACCCAGATACAGGGTGCTTGGTTTGTTGAGGAGACTTCGATTAAAGAATTTGAGCTTACTCGCCTTGTAGCACGTAAAGAGCGTAGTGAGGAACTTGCCCGTTTGCGCAAGGAAGAAAGTAAACAATATCGCAAAGAGAACGGTATTCCGGAGGCCACACCTCTTGCTCCCGAGGCATCCGTTAAAAGAGTTTTTTCTTTTCTTACAACGACTCTCAACAGAAAGGTTGCGCTTGCACTCGGTATTATGCTTCTTTTTGGAGCGGTGGCGTTTGCGGGTGGCGCGGGATACTCTGAACGCCAAAACCAGATCACTGCTGCTCTCGCACAAGTTGACTCGCCGTTTTTTGGCGCACACCCGATTTCTATCTCGATTCCTTCGAGTTCATCAGGCTCGTTTGCCTCGGGACTACTTTCAAATCTTTTTTCATTTTTCTTTGCACCAAAGAACGAAACGCAGCTCGCGCAAACTCCAACCGCTCCGGTTGTTATCGCCACTTCTTCGCCAAAAGTGCTCCCGAGTGTCGCCACAGTACCGTCGATACCTCGCGCTCCTCAAAACCCGATCGTCCAGAACAACACGTACCCGGTAGTCGAGCGCACTCTCGAACGCGTAGTCTCCGGTGTCTCAGAGGAACTGCTCACCAGCAAAATCACGGAGCTTGCGCAAACGCTTCGCCAAGAAATTTTCTCGGCAGTGAATGGCGTCACAGCACCGTCGTATTCTTCTGGAGGTGTAACCAACAACATTGCGCTCACACAAATCATCGACAAACTCGACGGCGTTACGATCACGAACGCGACCATCACCGGCTCGACCTTTAATGGCTCGAGCTCCATTGGCGGTGGAACTATTGACGGCAGCGGTGTCGCAAAACTTTTTGCGTACTGGGTTGACGGAGACACGCTCGGCGCAACATCCAGCCCCGCGGTTAGTTACATTACTGCGACCTCGACGATTGCCACCTCGACCTTTATGGGTAACATTGCGGTTGCGGGTTCTATACAAACAGGAATCATCAACTGCAGCGAAGCGCTTGAGACCAATGCTGCCGGGATCATTGTTTGTGGCACTGACCAAACCGCGACTGGACAAGCCAACCCCTTCACCTGGAGTAATAATTACGGAGTCCTGACTGCAGCCACCTCCTCACCAATCTGGGCTCAAGCAGGTCTCTTTGCTTCCTCAACTTCACACTTGGTGAATCTTGATTTCAACTCAGCAACCTCAACAGGACTTTCCTACTTCACAGGCGGGTTGATCTCAAGCGCTTCCTCCACCGTAGGAGACGGCACCCAGACAGGAGGACTCACTGTCTCAGGAGGAGCGACGACGACAGGGAATGTATACGTTGCCGGCAACGTTGGCATAGGGACAACCTCTCCATTTTCAAAACTGTCGATTCAGGGTGGCAACGTCATCGCAGAAAACACCAGCAGCGTAGGCTTTGCCGCTGTGCACACAACCGGCAAGGCAGCAGCACTGGCAGCAGGGAGCGGTGCTGCTGCCTTCACCTTTGATGAAACAGGACGCTTCGGTATCCAAGCGCTCGCCAGGGGTTCTGTCATCACTCTTCAGACCAGTTCGTCCGATGAGAAACTGACTGTCCTGGGCACCGGTAACGTTGGCATCGGCACCACCGCACCTGCACAACTGTTCTCGGTACACGGCAATGGCTACATATCCTCAAGCCTCTTTGTAGGTGGAGCGATTACCTCAACCTCTTCTGCTGCTTCGACCTTCCCCTACGCCTCCACAACCGCCCTCACCGTCTCTGGCACCGGGTACTTTGGTACCGCCTCAACAACCAACTTCACCATCTCTTCAATTGCAACAGGCAACTTGCTCAAGACAACAACTGCGGGCTCTGTAATTGCTGCCGTTGCAGGGACTGACTACGCGAACTTCGCCTGGCCCTTCACCCCTACCCAGAACTTCGGCGTCAACACCTCAGCTACTTCAACCCCGCTCTTCGCAACCGCAGGTCTCTTCGCCTCCTCGACTTCACGCTTCTCTGAGATCTCAGTAGTCTCAGCTTCTACAACAGATCGCGGCGCTCCAATCGCAGTTGAATGCAATGATTGCCCAGCAAGGTCCGGGCGCGGGTCCGACCGGCGGCGTTCAGTGTACGTTTACCCGCGATCTTTCAATGGGATCAACGGGTAGCGATGTGCAGTGCCTCCAGCGGTATCTGAACTC
>VMFK01000041.1 GCA_007375995.1 Parcubacteria group bacterium Gr01-1014_56 | reverse complement strand
CCGCGATATATACGACCGCCCCCGATGTTGCGCGTATCGCTAACACTCCTTCGCGCGGCATTGGGAAAGTTACCTTGCTTAAACAACGCGTATTATTTTTTTGAGCTTTGGGCCCTTTTTACTTCCAATAGTTTTGTGAGTGGGTGAAATTCGTAAAGTTTATTTCTCTTCTTTTCGGGGGTCAAGTCTCTGAGTATCCCGGCGTCAAGGAATTTATTAATAAGAGTTAATACTGTTTGGGTATTTTTTATTTTTGATTTTTCTTTTATAAGCACAGGAGTAAAATAAGGATGCTCAAAAATAGCATCAAGCAAATTAAATGCATAACTAGAATGAAACTCAGCCAAATGACTTCTATACTCATCGCGTAATTTTATTATCGCCCTACCTAGTTCAGTCGCTTCGTTAGCCTGCTCACACAGTCCATGAAGAAAGAACCTTATCCAAGGTGTCCAAGCTTCTTTATAGCTTACGTCTGCCAACAAATCATAATAATCGCGCCTATGTTCTTCGAAATATTTGCTTATGTATATAAAGGGATGGGCAATAATTTTTCTTTTGTAAAGAAACAAGGGGATTAGCAATCTTCCAATACGCCCATTACCATCCTTAAAAGGATGAATTGCTTCAAATTGATAATGTGCAACAGCAATTTGTACTAGAGGATCTCGTTCTGAATCTTCTGCATTTATATAGTGATCAAAATTACTATACAGCTCGGGAATGTTTAGAGCGGATGGAGGGATATACCGTGCCTCTTCCATGGGAGTACCTTCGGGAGCAATATAAACCTGTTCTCTTCGAAATTGGCCAGGCGTTCTTGTTTTTCCTCTCTCTGACTGAAGAAGGATCTTGTGAAGTTCTTTCACATTATTTTCAGCAAGCGGCTCGTGTTCCTCTACCATCTTGAGACCACGGTGGAGAGCTTTTCGATAATTGATAACCTCCATCATGTCGCGCGCTCTCTCGGTGCTTTCGGCTACTTTTTTTCCTTTTTCGGCGTCTTCTTTTAACACATCCTCAAGGGTCACCTGAGTTCCCTCTATTTTCGAACTCAGGACAGCTTCACGAGTAAAAAATGTTCTTTCTAAATGTGGCAGATTTCCTTCCATCTGTTTCAACATTTCATCTAGGCGAGTGAGGGCGGTATGAGCTTGAGCGATATGTTCCACCAGGTCACCATAATTAATGTTTGTGGGGAGCTTCGGAAGATCAAAAGGCCCTTTCGGTTTCATTTTTGGCATGTAATTTGAAATTAAATTTCTTAAATTATGTAGACTGGAATTAGCAGATTTCTAACTCCACTGGACTGGAATTAGCAGATTTCTAACTCCACTGGACTATAATTAAATTATAGCTAATTCTAATAATACACTATATAATAGAATTAGCAATAGAAGTGTGAATAACTATAGAAGCCCTAAAAATAAGGAAAAAACTAGTCATAAACCTCAATTTATGATTTTCGTTCGCGGTACTGGAGTGCTTCGAGGATGTGAGATTCTTTTACGTCAGCTGAGCCGTCGAGGTCGGCTATTGTGCGCGCTACTTTTATAACTCTATGAAATGCTCTGGGCGAGAGCGCGAGGCGCTCGCCTGCTCTCTCTAAAATAGTGCGAACTTTTGGATCAATCGGCACGAGCTCGTCGAGTTCTCTGGGCGAGAGATCACTGTTCGTTTTACCTGCTCCATAGCGTTTTGTCTGTGCTTCTCTTGCCTTCAATACTTTTTCTCTTGCAGCTTTTGTCTCAGTCCCCTCTTTATTTCTCTTCCCTAACTCACCCAGATCAATGGGGCCCATGGTGAGCCACAGGTCGATACGGTCAGCGATAGGCCCGGAGATTTTGCGGCGATAACGCTCAAGGTTGCCCGGGCTACAGGTGCAGGCAACTTCTGGGTGGCCCCAGTTGCCGCATGGGCATGGGTTCATTGCAGCAACTAAAGTAAAACGCGCAGGGAATAGTGCCGTGCCTTTAGCACGCGCAATAGATATTACTCGGTCCTCCATAGGCTGGCGCAGTGCCTCGATCACCCGCCTATCAAATTCAGGAAACTCATCGAGAAAAAGTACGCCGCGGTGAGCCAAAGTTGCCTCACCCGGGCGCGGGTTTGAGCCGCCGCCAACTATAGAGACATAGGAGGAGGTGTGGTGCGGCGCGCGCATCGGTGGCACCGTCATGAGTTTGCCATGCAATATCCCCGCAACTGAGTGGATGCCGTTGACCTCAAGCATCTCCTCAAACGAAAGTGGTGGGAGTATCGAGGCAAGTGCGCGGGCGAGCATTGTCTTCCCTGTCCCAGGCGGGCCGGAGAGCCCGAGGTTGTGGCCACCTGCTGCGGCGATAATTGCTGCGCGTTTTGCAGACTCTTGTCCACGGATGTCTTCAAACGAAAACGATGAGTCACCAAAGTCAGGCACCATCGTAGTTTGTGGAGCCGGAGTGAGCTTCTTAAGATTCGATCTTAATTCGGGGCTCTTCAAGGTCGAACCTTGAGGGCTGACTTTTTTTGTATTTAAATGCTCGATCACTTCGGCGAGTGACTCCACACCATAAATTTCTATCCCGGGCACCAGTGCAGCCTCCTCAACGTTTTCTTTCGGTACAAATACCGCCTTCTTACCGTCTTTTTTGGCTTGTGCAATAAGCGGCAGCACTCCCTTCACCCCGCGGAGTTTCCCGTCAAGGCTGAGCTCTCCCACAAAGAGATATGGCTCGGGATTAAATTTTATATCCTCTGATGCGAGCAGGTATGACAGCGCAATAGGTAGGTCAAACATCGGGCCTTCCTTTTTTAAATCGGCAGGTGCAAGAGAGATGACAATTTTTTGGTTGCGACTTTTAGGCGAGTCGAACCCGCTGTGTTTTATTGCAGAAGCAACGCGGTCGCGCGACTCCTCAACCGCCTTGTCGGGGAGCCCGACAACAGTAAACGCGTGGAGGCCGCGCGAGATATCTGTTTCAATTGAGACTATAAATGGCGAAAGCAGCGACGTCTGTGCGCCGTACACCCGAGCGTAGTGCATGATAAGCAGCCAAAGGCGATAAAGAAGTAATAAAGCTGCTGGTTTCCCTTCCTCTTTAAATCTTTTCGTCTTTATGAGCGATACAAGTGCGGGCACTTGGGTCCGCCTCAAGACGTTTTTCCTCAATAGGTTCCCCTCCTATTTCGCAGATACCATACCCGCCAGCGCGGATTTTATCAAGCGCACGTTTTATGTCGTTGTAGCGCAACTCAAGCGTGTCGTTGATAGCGCGGTTCTCGCCGTACTCCTCCATCTTGTCGGCAAGCTCGTCTGACTCGTTGTTAGTGACGTCCATCTCAGTCTCTTTAGCCTCCCAGTCGCTTGGGTTTTTAGGGTTTTGAACTCCGACAGTACCCAGCTCCTCCTCAACGGTCTCCAACTCTGCCTCAAGCTTCTTCTTAAAATATTCAGTGTTCATATAAGTGTATGGCTATAGTAGCAAGCCTTTAGTATGTGACGCAAACAGCTACGGGGTCGGTAAGATAGGAGCATTTTTAAGACGGCTGATAATCTCCCTCAGTGTCGCTCCGTTCGTGGTGATAACCAGAGTATTGCGGTTAAGGAATGTCCAGAGGAGTAGAATATCCTTCACGCTGTTTTCGACCACCCGCGCGTCATGGTTCTCAACAATGCGGTCGATAAAACCAGTCTGCACAAAAGTGGGTGTCGGTGGCTGGCTGCTTGAGGCGGTGTCTCCTTGCATGAGGTGCACGCGCGGCGTGCGGACAAAAAGCGGGGAGAGATCCTGCCGCATATAATGCTCCCACTCCAGCATCCCCGAGAACGCCTGCTCGTAGGAAGCAGTTTTCATGACCAGAAACGGTTGGTTGCCGTCATAGGAGTGTATACCGAGCAGGTATTCCTGTGGATCAAGCGCGCGCAAAAGCGAGTCAGGAACATTTGGCCCCAGTATGGCTAGTATTTGCTCTGTGCTCAGCGGTGTAATTTTTTGATCTGCGGATGCTACAGGGCGTGCCAATAGTAGCCGAGAAACAAGCCCGAGCGAGAGTAATACTTTTTTACGCTGCTCCTCAAGCGCACTCATCGCTACTGCGCGCTTGAATGTCCCTTGTGGGACAGTAAACACAAGTGTTTGGTCGACATTTATAAATGGAGCAGGTATATCGTTTGCGATACTCACCGAAGCGGCAGGCCTAAATATAAAAACAAGTACTCCGATGGCTGCCGCGAGCATCAGGACGCCAGCACCCACCATTAGGATATTCATAAGCAGAGGCTTGTACTCAACTCCCTCTTGTCTACTTGGCAGCGGCTCCTTGCCGCGGCGTGCGGCCTCCTCCGCAGCAATCGAAACTACGGAGACATTTTTTGTTTGGACAAGCCGCTCAATGTCGCCTTGGTAGGTTTCGATCGGCCTTACTACGGGTTCATCTTTTTTAGGTGGAGGCGGCTGAGGTGTTGCTGAAGGTTCTGGCTTAGGGAGTGTTGCTTTTTGTACCGTTAACACGGCACTTTGTTCTTGCTCTAGTAGTGCCCCGGCGTTTATACGCTCGGTACTCAATGGGGCCTCTTTTTTAGGTAATAGGATCTCTCCCAGGTCGATGCCTGGTTTTTTAGGAATCTCTCCTTCCGGCTCTTGAGGAATTATTGGTGTGGGGTCCATTTGAGTTTGTTGCAGGCACTAGGCCTTTGCGCGACGCGAACTCCGGATCAGCCATTTTTATCGAGAGGTTGATGCGGCCCTTTTCGTCTATCTCCTTTATCATAACCCGCACTTTTTCTCCCACCGACACCGCGCCCGCTATCTTGTCGATCCTAAATGGCGCCACTTCTGAAACATGCACAAGCCCTTCCGCGTCTTTGCCGGGGCCGATACGCACAAAGGCGCCGAAGTCCATCATACGAGTCACTTCGCCCTCGTATACCTCGCCTGGTTTGTACTCTTTAACAACTGCCTCGATCATCACTTTAGCCATTTGTGCAGTGCCGTTTTTGCCGGTAATAAACACGGACCCGTCATCCTCAATCGTGATGTCGTCGACTTTTGTAACGTCTTTAATACCGTTGATAGTTTTGCCACCGCCGCCGATAACTAGACCGATCTGCTCGGGCTTCACTTTCATCGTGATAATTTCCGGCGCGCGTGCACTTATTGTGCTGCGCGGTGTAGCGATTTCTTTTTCTATCACGTCTAATATTTGAAGGCGCGCAGCTTTTGCTCCCTCGAGTGCTTCAACCAAAATGCTGAGCGGTACGCCGTCGAGTTTGATGTCCATTTGTATCGCAGTGATACCCGCGCGCGTGCCAGCGACTTTAAAATCCATACCGCCATACTCGTCTTCTGGTCCTTGAATATCGGTTAGCACACGGTGCTCACTGTTGTGGGACATCAGACCCATGGCGATGCCCGCAACAGGGGCTTTGATAGGCACTCCACCGTCCATGAGGGCTAAGGTAGAGGCACACACTGAACCCATCGAGGTCGAGCCGTTTGACGCAAAACATTCCGAAACTAATCGGATCGTGTATGGAAATTGCTCGGCCGGAGGGAGTATTGCCTCAAGCGCTTTTTGTGCGAGTGCACCATGGCCCACCGCGCGGCGGTTGATCCCGCCCATGCGGCCGGTCTCCCCAGCTGAGAACGGCGGAAAGTTGTAGTGGTGCATGAACCGCTGTTTTTTGTCTTGGTCCTCTATTGTGTCGACTAGTTGCGAGTCGCCTGGGCCGCCTAAGGTGAGTGCAGTAAACACGTGGGTGCCTCCGCGATAGAAAATACCCGAGCCGTGGAGGATACCCGAGACACCGCCCGCTTTTGCAAACAGAGAGCGAACCTCGTCGAAGCGGCGGTTGTCGGCGCGCTTGCCTCCCTCGACTGCGCCGCGATGGATCTCTTCGTCTACCTTGTCTTCAAGAAATCTTTTTATAAGGCCAGGTTTAAGGTCGGCCAAGCTCGGGTCTAGCGCGACCGCATCCTTCCATTCCTTCTCTACAGCATGGATAGCGTCTTTACCCGCGATGCCACAAAAAACAGCATCGCGAACTTTTGTAGCAAACTGCGACTCATAGAGCGCGCTCAATGCTTCGGGTACCTCAGGCTTGCTTGCGTCAGACTTTCCCTTCCCTATCTCTTTGATTATTTTTTTCTGCCACGCCAAAATTTTGTCATGTTCTTCAATAGCACGCTGAAACCCCAGGGCAACATCCTCCTCAGACGCCTCGCTTGCGCCCACCTCGATCATATTAATAGTAGAGTCTTTGCCGCATGCCAAAATATCGAGCTCGGCTTTCTCTCGCTGTAGATAGAA
>VMFK01000040.1 GCA_007375995.1 Parcubacteria group bacterium Gr01-1014_56 | reverse complement strand
CTTGAACAGTTGCCGTTTAGAGTCCCTGCACATGCACGCGCCCAGCCGATCATAGAGTTTCCTGAGCGTTGTGCATTTACCGCTTGGGTACCGAGGCCTGAGGGGAAGCCGGAGAGCCCCCCGAACTTGATCCAACCAATGTTCTCGCTCCAGGCGTAGCCAGTGATAGTTTCGTCAGCGTTTAAGGTGAGGCCGTAGTTGGAGGTACCGCAGACGCCGAGGTTAGAGCAGTTGAGTGAGATCCAACCAATCGTTTCACTCCACACCCAGCCGCTTATAGACCCGCTCGCGGCAGAGGTTTTGTCAGGCCCCGTAGACCAAATAGTTACTCCAGCAAATGCTACCAATAAAAGCAGTGCGGCGAGGATACTACTTGGTTTAGAAATGTGCTTCATGGTTAGTGTGCCTCAAGGCTCTGCAGTATCGCAGCTTTTTCCTCTGCAGTGAGGGTACTGTCGCCACTGGGGTTTATTTTTTTAAGTATTTCTTGTTTTTCTGGCACAGAAACAGAGCTCGCGCTTTCTAGTTGAGCGAGTATTGCTTGTTTTTCTTCTGGGGAGAGATCTTTGGGGGTGGGAGAGGTAGTGTCTGTACCTTGTGCTCCTTTTTGAGTCAGAGTAAAAACGCCAAATATAAAAAAGACAATTACTGTCAGAGCAACTATAACTCCAACAGCAACATAGACCGCGGCTTTCGCCTTAAAGAACATGCCTACAGTATACAGCGTGTAGCATACTGTGTAGGTAAGTTGTCAACAGACCAATTTACTTCCTCATTTACTTTCTCCCTGCAATGATAGTTGCGGCGACGTTGGGGGGGACAACCTCGTAGTGGTCAAACTCCATAGTAAAGGAGGCCCGGCCTTCGGTCATAGAGCGCAGGCTAGTGGTGTAGCCAAACATCTCTGAGAGAGGCACTTTTGCCTTAACCGCGCGGGCAAGCCCGCGCTCCTCCATACCCTCGATCTGTCCGCGCTTGGAGTTCAGCGAGCCGGTGATATCACCCATGAACTTCTCCGGGGTCACCACCTCGACTTTCATAATAGGCTCAAGCAAAACCGGGCGCGCAGATTTTGCCGCCTCTTTAAAGCCCATCGATGCCGCGATTTTAAAGGCAATTTCGGATGAGTCGACGTCGTGGTAAGAGCCGTCGTAGAGCTCAACAGAAACATCAACCATCTTAAAGCCCGCGACGATACCGCGGTCGAGTGCCTCGCGCACGCCGTCCTCAACAGGGCCAATAAATTCGTTCGGCACGACACCTCCCTTTATATTATTGATGAATTCAAAATGGTCTTCACGAGTAACATTCTTTTTGATCTTTCCACCTTCTTCGAGAGGCTCCATAGGCTTGATCCTCAAGCGCACGTGGCCATACTGACCCTTGCCTCCTGTTTGTTTGATATATTTGCCCTCTGCTTCAGCCTCTTGCTGAATAGTCTCGCGGTACGCAACCTGCGGTTTACCGACGTTTGCCTCAACGCCGAACTCGCGCTTCATGCGGTCAACAAGGATCTCGAGGTGGAGCTCACCCATGCCCGAGATTAGGGTCTCCATAGTCTCGGAGTCAGTCGTCACTTTAAACGTTGGGTCCTCGTCCGCGAGTTTTTTCATCGCCATGCCCATTTTCTCCTGGTCTGCTTTTGTTTTAGGTTCAATGCGCAAAGAGATAACCGGCTCAGGGAATTTAATTTGCTCTAAGATAATCGGATTATTTTCGTCGCACAAAGTATGCGAGGTGCGAGTCTCTTTGAGGCCCACCGCAGCGGCTATTTCGCCGGCGTAGACCTTCTTCACCTCCTCGCGTTCATTTGCTTGAAGGCGCACGATACGGCCGACACGCTCCTTGGAGCCAGTAGTTGAGTTGTACATATAAGAACCTGCCTCAACCGTGCCTGAGTACACGCGGAAAAAGGTGAGCTGCCCCACAAACGGGTCTGCTTGGAGTTTAAAAGCGAGCGCACAGAACGGCTCGCTATCGTCCGCGTGGCGCTGGATTGGCTCCCCTGTTTTCGGGTTAATGCCAGTTACCGGAGGCATGTCGAGCGGCGAGGGCAAGAGGTCCACGACTGCGTCAAGCACAAGCTGCACGCCTTTGTTCTTGAGGGCTGAGCCCGTGTAGACAGGGAAGATTTTATTAGTGATCACTGCTTTGCGCAGCGTAGCTTTAAGCTCCTCCATAGAGGGCTCCTTGCCGTCGAGGTAGCTGCTCATGAGCGCCTCGTCGTTCTCAACAATTTTTTCAACGAGCTGTGAGTGATATTTGTCAGCATCTGCTTTGAGGTTCAGGGGGATCTCGTACTCAACGACAACCGAGCCCATCTCGCCCTCAAACTTGTAGGCCTTCATGGTGAGGAGGTCGATCACGCCCTCAAAGTTGCTCTCTGCACCTATCGGGAGCTGCATGCGCACCGCGTGCTTGGTCAAACGGTCAAGAATAGACGCGTACGATTTTTCAAAAGAGGCGCCGGTGCGGTCCATCTTGTTGATAAAACAGACGCGCGGCACCTGGGCCTCGTCGGCGTAGCGCCAGTTAGTTTCAGACTGCGGCTCCACGCCGGCAACACCGTCAAACACGACAACTGCGCCGTCCAAAACCCGCATCGAGCGTTTTACCTCAACTGTAAAGTCGATATGGCCAGGAGTGTCGATGATATTAAAGCGGTATTTTTGAGAAAGGTCTTTTTTGTCAGTGACGTTTGTCTTGCTCCAAAAACAGGTGATAGCGGCGGCGGTAATAGTGATGCCGCGTTCGCGTTCTTGCTCCATCCAGTCGGTGGTTGTCTCCCCTTCGTGCACCTCGCCTATTTTGTGCTGCGAGCCAGTATAAAAAAGCACGCGTTCAGACGTGGTTGTCTTGCCCGCATCGATGTGCGCGATAATACCGAAGTTACGAACTTTTTCGAGTGGATAGTCCCGGGTTGGCATAGCGATCTAAAAAAATAGGCGCACTTGCGCGTGAGTACTAGAATACCTGAAATCTACAAAAATGCAAAAGAGTCGGGCGGCGCTTGGTGTAGCGCCGCCCTGATTTTAGAATGAAAGTCCCCCTTTCTTAGGAGGACCGTCCAAATGTTCTGGAGATACCTGCAGATTCATTGGGTCGAAGCCCTGCTTCTTCCACATCTGCTCGATCTTCGCGATCTGTTCAGGCGACATTGGTGTCCCGTCGCCATTAACATAGCGATGAGAATTAGGGTAAGAGTTTACCCCTTCATTTTCTTCGGCCATGCGATCTCCTTCCTCTCTATAAAACAGAATGTACATCTACCAGGTTTTGTAAAAAGAATAAGCCCGGCAGCTTCGTGTGTCAAACATTCAAAAAATTACCAAGCAAAATGCGCGAAGGCTTTGTTTGCCTCTGCCATGCGCAGCGTGTCGTCCTTCTTTTTTATTGCAGAGCCTTCGTTGTTAGCGGCTGAGATAAGTTCAGCGGCGAGTTTCTCTGCCATCGGTTTGCCTTTACCGCTGCGTGCTGCGAGGAGTATCCAGCGAAAGGCTAAAGCCATCTTGCGCTCGGGGCGAACCTCGCGCGGCACCTGGTAGTTAGCACCACCCACACGGCGCGAGCGGATCTCCATCGCAGGGCCTACATTACGAATCGCGGTTTCAAAAAGCTCTACCGGATTCTCCGTTTTTGTTTTTTCTTTGATGATATCAAACGCGTCGTAGACAACTTTGCGTGCGGTCGACTTCTTGCCGTCCCACATGACCGAGTTGATAAACTTCTCCACGCGGACAGAGTTGTACTTCATGTCCGGACCGGCGATATTACGATTTTTTACTGGGCGACGCATATACTTTATATATTGAAAATAGTAAAATATTTTAATTTTTGGGCTTCTTAGCTCCGTAGCGTGAGCGGCTGACGCGGCGCTTCTCCAACCCTGCGGCGTCGAGTTTGCCACGCACAATCGTGTAGCGAACATTGATGTCCTTCACGCGGCCGGCGCGCAAGATAACGACCGAGTGCTCTTGCAGGTTGTGGCCCTCTCCGGGGATGTAGGCCGTCACCTCCATGCCGTTGGTGAGGCGCACGCGAGCGATCTTGCGGATAGCGGAGTTTGGTTTGCGAGGAGTGGTAGTGGTCACCTTGGTGCAGACACCGCGTTTAAATGGTGACGGGTAGAAGACCGGGCGGTTTTGCAGCACGTTAAAGCCGCGCCCAAGTGCCGGCGACTTTGATTTGTTTGTGCGGGTTTTGCGTCCTTTGCGGACAAGTTGTGAGATACGGGCCATATACGCTATAGAAAAACGCGCCACGCGCGTTAGCTATAATCTACTTTATATATTCACCCCTGTCAAAAGGACGAAGAGGCTCCGGAGCACGACCGTAAAATACGGCGAGAGGAAATAAAAAATGACTAAAAGCAGCAGCGTGCCTTGGAGTACGCCCAAACGCTCAAACAACATGCGAAACGAGTCGTACCCATCTTTGAGCGGCGCTGGCAATAAACCGGAGAGGATTTTTGAGCCGTCCAGGGGCGGGATAGGTATCAGGTTAAACAGCGCGAGCAGCATGTTGATATACGTGATCACTGCGAAAGCCTCTAGCATGGTTTGGCTAACGTCCGCTCCTAAAAATCTAATGGCCAACCCAAATAAAATCACTAAAAAAATATTAGTCGCAGGCCCCGCGCCCGCAACCAGTGTCTCGTCATACTTCCCTGGCAAGTTATACGGGTTGTAGGGCACCGGCTTGGCGTAGCCGATTAGGATCGGCGAGTGGGTAATGGCAAGCAGTGCAGGGAGAATAATCGAGCCCATAGGGTCGATATGCTTCAGCGGGTTTAAGGTGAGGCGGCCAGCGAGCCTAGCGGTTGGGTCGCCAAGCCAGTTGGCCATGTAGCCGTGGGCTACCTCATGCAAAATAACAGAGAAGGCCAGCACGAGGACGGTAAAAATAATATCTTGCATCTCTTTTTGTATTTACGACACGCTTGCGTGTCGTGAAAATTATGCTATCATATTTTGATCTTAAGATATATGGCAAAAATTTGTCCCGTCACCAAAAAGGGCTCTAAGGTCGCAGGCGGCTACTCTAACCGCGTGCGTGCTACTAAGTTCAACCCTACCGGAGCTGTCCGCAAACAACCCAACATGCAAAAGAAGCGCATTTTCGTCCCGGAGCTTAACCGCACGGTGACCGTGGTCCTCTCGACCAAGGGCATGCGCACCGTTACCAAGAACGGCGCCTACAAAACCCTCAAAGCAGCAGGAGTAATTTAAGTAACTAAATAAAAGTACCCACAAAAGAGAGCGCTCCGGGCCGCTCGGCCAAGTCTAACTCTCTTTTGCAGGTACTTTTATTTTGTCCGGACAAACTCTTTTCCATTTGAAACAAATACAATCGTGCCCTCTTGGTCAGTGCGGAGAGTCTCTATATTGTAGCTCTCTAGTCTCCCCAGTACTTCTCCTGTTGGATGGCCGTAGGTGTTGCGCGCACCGACTGAGATAATGGCGAGTGCTGGATCTACCTCATCAAGAAATACATTTCCGGTTGAGGAGCGCGAGCCGTGATGGCCGACTTTTAAAATATCGCTCTTGAGTTCAGTCGAGCTACTTATCTGCATCAAATAATCTTCAACGCTGCCCGGCGCGTCGCACATAAAAATCATCGACGTGTTGCCGTATACCAAGTGCGAGACGATGCATCCCTCGTTTGTTTTGTCGCTTGAGAGATGTGAGACGTCGAAATCGGGGAACAAAATATCGAGCCGCGCTCCGTGGCCAAGCTCGAGCCATGCTCCGCGGCGCGCTACATAGCGCGGGATTTTTTCTGTATCAATTTCTTTTTCAAGTGCGCGAGCTACCACTGTTGGTTTTGGTATGCCCGGCTCGATAAACACACCGACCGAGTAGCGCCTAAGTAGATCTACAAAACCAGCGATGTGGTCTGCGTCTGGGTGCGTGGCAATAGCCGCATCGAGTTGACGGTCAGAGAGTGACATGAGTTTAGGGAGCTCTCTGAGGATAGAGTTGTCCGGCCCGCCGTCGATAATAATTTGTACTCCGGTGGGCGACTCGATAAAAATAGCGTCGCCTTGGCCGACATCCATGAAAGCAACGGTGAGTATGCCACTTTGTGTATTTGCAAAAACGGCGCCCCGGCATGGATGTCGAGCATACGGTAGTTGATCACCTCTGCTGGCTCATTTGAGTTAGAAGAGGACAAATCAATTGGCAACTGGTTGTCGTCAAATGGTTTCTCCTGACCCGCTTGCACTTGAGGCAATGGCATCAGTGAAAAGGCGATCCCAGGAAGGGCCATCCACACAACGAATGAACAAAAAGTGGCAATAGCGTTAGTATGAAGGCGCATAGCTCCCTCCCTAAATTGAAACGATGAACCGGATGGTGCATCTAGGTCTATTATACCATAGATCAAATTATTTTGCAACCCCCTTGGGGATAGCTCGAAATAGGCTTAAAAAGGCGCTTATTTGCTATACTTGTCTGTATATATGGCATACCAGGAAAAAAAGTTTACTATCCCCGAACTTGAAGGTATTTCTAGGGAATCTCTCGAGCAGCATCTCGCCCTCTACGCAGGATATGTTAAAAATTTTAATGCTATTTCTTCTAAACTTGTTGAATATGCTGCAGACACAGAGAAAAACGCCCATGCACTTTCTGAGCTCATTCGCCGCAAATCTTTTGAGTTCGACGGGATGCGCCTGCATGAATATTATTTTGAGCAGTTCGAAGGAGGGGCAAAAGAGTTACACAAAGACTCTTCACTCGCGGAAGTGTTTGAAAAAGAGTATCACGGCTATTTTGAGGAATATTTCAAAGCCATTGGCAACATGCGGGGCCCGGGTTGGGCTATGCTTTACTATGACCCCGTAGGTAAAGAACTTCAAACAGGTTTTGCGGGCGAGCAGCATCAGGGGCACTTTGTAACGCTGCCGATTATCTTGGCACTCGACGTATGGGAGCATGCATTTTTGCTCGACTACGGTGCCTTAGGCAAAGCAAAATACATTGACGCATTTTTTAAGAACCTTAATTGGAGTCTGATTGAGAAACGTTTCGCCGATATAGTGAAATAGCAAACCAAGTGAGCGGCACGTAGCAGAGCACTGCGACCCACACCGGAAACGCGGGCAGAGTGGCGAATGAAAACGGGAGCGCGTGCGCTGTATTTGCAATAAAAATAATCCAACGCAGAAGCAGGTCGGAAAGTACTGTGAACGGGAAAGCGAGCGCAGGGTGTATAAGCCCTATGAGTCCTGCAAGAAACCCAAAGAGCATCGCAAAGGGCACGACCGGGAGCGCGAGAAACGAGAGCATACCTGTTAGGTAGAGAAGTGCAGGCAAAACAAAAATTTGAACCGCAATTGTAGAGGCCGCGATCGAGCGTAAGCCAAATCGCTCCGTAATAAATTGCAGATATTTCTCAACCGAGGGTGAGATAGTAATGAGGCCGAATGTTGCGAGAACACTTAAGATAAATGACGGGTCGTGGAGCAAAATCGAAGGGTTGAGCAGTGCCCTACCAGCTGCCGCAACGACAAGTGCTCTGAGTGCGTCTGCGGGCCGCTTAAGGTAGCGCGCCAAAACCGCGATAAGCCCCATCACGAGTGCACGCACTGTGGTGGCTCCCCCTCCGCTCATGAGTGCAAAGAGGATCATGAGCACGCCGCCTAACGAATAGTTTAGTGTCTTGGGCAAAAAACTTGTCGCTCTTAGTATGCTCTCGGAGACGATCGAGATATTGTAGCCGGAGAGCACGACAACATGTATTAACCCTGAGATAATAAATGCGTCGTTGAGCTCTTTTGGGAGCCCACGCCGCTCGCCGAGCAAAATCCCCTCAAGGAGCGAGGAGTCCGGCTCGGGAAAGAGCGACTCGAGAGATTTTTCAAACTTGTGCTTGATAGCAAAGAGAGATCTTTGCACTGACCAACCGCCTTCTCTCGAGCTTTCAAGCGTTGCGCGCCCGATCATCGCTGAGACACCCTGGGCGCTCAAGTACCCTGCGTAATCAAAAACTCTGCCGGTATCTGTTTCAAACGACTCTGGACGTGTGACCGTCCCGCTCACGACTACGTGGTCGCCAAACTCGAGTTCAGTTGTGCGCGGCAAAATTGCTAGCAACCTGCCTGTCGCTTTATCTACTCCTACAGAAGAAACCTTTATATTGATATGGAGCGAGGTTGCGCGACGACTGGGGTCGTTGACCACCACCCCCGCAACTTGCGCCGTCTCACCTATATGACTCAGTAGAGTTTCGTTGGCCTGTGCATCAATAAAAAATATCAGCCGAACACAAAAGGC
>VMFK01000039.1 GCA_007375995.1 Parcubacteria group bacterium Gr01-1014_56 | reverse complement strand
CCAGAGGCGTCTGAGGTAATAAACGGGATGTTTACCTCGGTATCGGTTGCGGTAGAGAGTTCGATCTTTGCCTTTTCTGCGGCTTCGTCGAGGCGCTGCCTCGCGAGCGGGTCGTTGCGTACATCAATGCCGCTCTCTTTTTGAAACTCCACCGCAAGCCAGTCAATTATTTTTTGGTCGATGTCTTTACCACCCAAGTGTGCGTCGCCGTCGGTTGAGCGTACTTCAATTGAGCCCTCGTTCCCCTCGGCCATGACCACCTCAAGGACTGAGATGTCGAAGGTGCCGCCACCGAAATCAAACACAACTACTTTTTCGTCCTTCTTTTTGTTAAATCCGTATGCGAGCGCGGCTGCGGTCGGCTCGTTGATGATGCGCTTAACATCAAGCCCAGCGATTTTGCCAGCGTCGCGAGTCGCGGCACGCTGTGCGTCGTTAAAGTAGGCCGGTACGGTAATGACCGCTTCGGTGATAGGCTCGCCCAAGCGTTTTTCGGCATCGGCCTTTAATTTTTGGAGGATCATTGCAGAGATCTCCTCCGGGCGCAGCCAGTTCTCACCCAGCTTTACTTCGAGCCCTCCATTGGTTGCTTTACGAACCTCAAACGGTACTGCAGCGACATCTTTTTGCACATTGGCCTCGTCGAACGTGTGTCCAATAAAGCGCTTGATTTGATAGACCGTATTTTTAGGGTTAGTAACGGCTTGGCGGCGCGCTATGAGCCCGGCCAAACGCTCGCCGGTTTTAGAAATGGCAACAACAGAGGGGGTCGTGCGTGCGCCCTCAGCGTTCTCGAGTATCTGCGGCTCACCCCCGCGCATGACTGCCATTGCGGAGTTTGTGGTGCCCAAATCTATACCAAGTATTTTCGACATATAATTTTTATTTTTTATTCTGCTTATATTTTCTTCGCTTCCGCGAAGGTGCCCACACTCACTTGAGCGGGTCTGATAATGTGACTGCTACCGCTTTGCCCGGTTGATTTAATAGCATATCCGGAGCGCTCGACTGATACAACTGTGTGGTCCTTCTCTGGTGTATCAACCGACACTTCGCGCACTGCTTCATGCATTTCGGGGTTAAATGCCTCCCCCTCTTTGCCAAAGCTCTCGATACCCATCTTTTTGATTGCGTCTAAGAGTTGTTTCTGGATGATTTCGAGTTCTTTATTTTTATTGTGCTTTGCCGCCATCTCAAACGAGTCAAGAACGGGGATAATTTCTTCAGCAAGAGATGCTGCCATGCGCTCCTGCGTATATCCTCGCCGTGCCTCCTCGTCTCGCTTAAAGTTGACGAAATCTGCCTTTGAGCGTTGCCATCCGTCGAGATACTCTGCCCGCTCTGCTTCGGCTTTTGCCAATTTTTCTCGTAAACGCTTGATTGCGATACCAGGGTTCTCTGCCTCCTCCTCAGGGACAAATTCTTCGTCTTCAATTTCGCCCAACATGCACAGCATTATACACAAAAAACCGCCCGAGTCAAATTTTTAGAAAAGAAAAACCCCGCCTGGGGCGGGATCTTTCGAAATATATTTAGCGTTTTGACCACTGTGCTCGTTTGCGAGCTTTTTTGAAGCCGAATTTGCGGCGCTCTTTTGCTCTAGGGTCACGCTTGAGGAAGCCTTCTTTCTTAAGATCGCCGCGCAAGCTGTGGTCATACTCAACGAGTGCTCGAGAGATAGCGTGGCGTACAGCGATTGCCTGCCCTGCGATACCACCACCACTAACAACCACTGTTATTGCAAAAGCTGTAGGGAGCGAAACTTTAAGAAACGGCTCGAGTGCAGCTGCATGAAGCGCCTCAGTAAAGAAATATTTACCCGCCTCTTTGTTATTTACTGAAACGATTGTCCGGGTGCTTGGGGTCAGGCGCACACGTGCAATAGCGGTCTTGCGACGCCCGACCGACTCAATATATTTTTCTTCTTTTGTTTTAGTTACCATACTTTTTTATTGTCGTTCGTAAACTCACTATTTCTCGATGAAAAGCAGTTTTATGCGCTTTGCTTGAAGCTTGTTCTTAGGGAGCATTCCCAAAACCGCGCGGCGGATAGCCTCTGCGTGGCCGCGGCGCGCCGTGAGCATAGCATAATTCTCAAACTTTTGTCCGCCTGGGTAGCCAGAGTAGCGGACATACTTTTTGTCCTCTTTTTTAGCCCCGGAGATACTGATCTTAGAAGCGTTAACGATCTTAACCTCCTCCCCTATGACCGCATTTCTAACAAAAGTTGCCTTGTGTTTACCAAGGATCACTTTTGCCGCCTCGCTGGCGACGCGACCTAGACTCTTTTTTGTTGCATCTATTGTTATCATACAAAATATTATACAAACTCTATGAGAGCCATCGGTGAGGCGTCGCCTTTACGCTGTATCATCTTTACAATCCGAATATATCCGCCCGCGCGGTCTTTGTACGCCTCAGCCGTTTTGATGAGTTTATTTGCAGTTTTTACATCTCCAAGTTGAGAGATAAGTGCGCGACGGGTTGCGATCGTAGCTACTTTGCTACGGGTAAGGAGCTTCTCCACCATTGGGCGGATCTCCTTAGCACGCGCTTCGGTAGTCTTTATATGCCCTTTAAGTACCAAGGAGCGGGCAAGAGACTTAAGCAGCGCCGCGCGCTGGTCTGTCTCCCTGCCAAATTTTCTGTTGTGGTTACCGTGTCTCATTTTTTATTTGTCTTTTTTATTTATATTTAAATATCCAACTGGCTATTTAAATAAGATACCGAAGTTTGCGAGCGCGCGCTTAACCTCCTGGATCGACTTAGGCCCAAGCCCTTCGATCTCAACCAGGTCTTCCTCGCGCTTGCGAGCAAGGCCCCCCACCGTGCGGATGTTTGCCTTCTCAAGCGCTGAGATTGTGCGGCTCGAAAGCTCGAGGTCCTCGATGCGGGTCTTCATAACCTCGGTTGAGGTTTCGGGAGCCATACCATTTTCAGACGCTGCGCTCGCTGGAGCCTGCTCAACAGGAATCTCCTCCTCGCGGAAGCCGACCACCGCCTTAAGCTGGGTGATCATGATCTCGATAGACTGCTCAAGCGCCGCCCGAGGAGTAATAGTGCTGTCGGTTTCAATTGAGATACGCAGGCGGTTAAAGTCGGTGCGGTCGCCGATGCGCATGTTTTCTACCTCGTAGTTAACACGACGAACAGGAGAGAAGATCGCATCAACTGAAATCTCGCCGATATCAACGCGCTCCTTCTTAAGCGCTTCGCGCGGCACATACCCAAGCCCGCGTTCAATCTTAAACTCCGCTCTGAGCTCGGTGTTTTTGTCGGTGAGTTCACCGATGTAGGAGCCTGGGTTAAGCAAGCGAACCTGGCCAGGGATCTGGAGGTCGGCGCCCGTGAGCTTTTTAGGTCCTTTTGCGGTGAGCGATACGGTCTGGCCTTCGCCGCCGATTATCTCAAAGCGCAACTTCTTGAGGTTGAGGAGGAGTGTGATGACGTCTTCTTTAACGCCGTCGAGTGTAGAAAATTCATGCTCAACGCCCTCGATTTTAACACTCGTGATAGCGGCGCCTGGTAAGCTCGAGAGGATGATACGACGGAGTGAGTTGCCAAGCGTGTGGCCATAGCCGGGGTAAAGACCATCTATTTCGTAGACGCCCTCCTGCTCACTCTCCGAGACCACACGTGGCTTCGAAGGCAATGTAATTGAATACTCCATCATAAAATTATAAATTCCCAATTAATAACTAATCAAAATAATTTAACGGCTGTAAAACTGAATGATAACCGCCGCGTTAAAAGGCGTTTCAGTCGCACCCAATTGAGGAGCTGATTTCTGCGTGACCGAAAAACCGTCGGCGCTCATCTCAAGCCAGCTCGGAGCCTTCACCTCAAGCATTGCCTCTGCACGGTTGCCAAAGAGTGGGCTTTGACGGCTCTCTTGTCTGATGCCAACCGACTCGCCAGCTTTAACCATGTAAGAAGGGATGTTCATACGGCGGCCGTTAACCACGACGTGGCCGTGAGAGACAAGCTGGCGAGCGGCACGGCGGGTTTTAACCAACCCAGCGCGGTAGACCACATTGTCCAAGCGCGACTCGAGGCGCGAGACAAGTGCCAAAGCGGAGTCACCCTTTTGCTCCATTGCTTCTGCCGCATAGCGAGAAAACTGGCTCTCAGAGAGGCCGTAGGTAAAGCGCGCCTTTTGCTTCTCAAGAAGCTGCGCGCCGTAGTCGCTTCTGCCACCGCGCTTGGGGCGTGTTTTGCGAGGCGCGCGCGCCTCCGCGAGCTGGAACTTCTGTGTCTGACACTTCTCAAAGACAGAAGCACCAAGACGTTTACAAATTTTGTATTTTGGTCCAATAATCATAGAAATTTTTATACTCGTCTCGGCTTAGGCGGTCGCGGGCCATTGTGCGGCACTGGCGTTGCGTCCTTAATAGAGGTGATATGGATGCCTTTGGTAGTAAACGCGCGGATCGAGGACTCTCGCCCTGCGCCTACACCCTTAACCACTACTGACACCTCTTTGACCCCCATCTGGGAAGCCTTGTCGCCGAGGAGTTCGCCAACCTTAGCCGCTGCAAAAGGAGTGCCCTTTTTAGCCCCCGCAAAACCCAAAGAGCCGCTTGAGGACCACAAAAGCGTATTACCTTGCGGGTCAGCAAAAGAGACCTTCGTATTATTGTAGGTCGCCTCAACATAGAGGATGCCGTTTTCGAGCTTACGCTTAGGCGCGCGAGATGAGGCCGCAGTCCCGGCCCCCCCTGTCTCGCCCCCCTTTTTGACTATTCGTTTCTTACCCATAGGTGTAGTCCACAGTTATACAATATATTTTAAGTTTTCTCAACCTTACGACGACCGGAGCCCATGGTCTTGCGTACATTGCCACGGACCGTGCGAGAGTTGGTCTTGGTGCGCTGGCCGCGGGTCGGTAAGTGGCGTTGGTGGCGCACGCCGCGGTATGCACCGATATCTTTGAGTCGTTTTATATTTTGTGCGACCTCGCGCTTGAGGTCGCCCTCAAGTGTGAGCACCTCGAGGGCGCGACGCAGTGCCGCCTCCTCAGTAGGAGTGAGCTCGTCTGCCTTTTTGGTAGGGTCAATTTTTGCGTCTCTACACAATGTTTTTCCAAGCGGGACACCGATACCGTAGAGTATCGCAAGAGCGTACGGGAGACGTTTATTAGGAATGTTAATACCAGAAATACGCATACAATTACTTTTGTTTATCCTTGTCGCTGCTTATGGCGCGGGTTGGTGCAGGTAACATACACGCGTCCTTTGCGTCGGACAAGCGTGCAGTTTGCACAGCGCTTATGGATAGATGCTTTGATCTTCATACTACAAACGTCGCGTGATTCTTGCTTTGCCGCCGTACGGGTCAAGCTGCATCAAAACTTTGTCCCCTACCAGGACCTTGATCCTATGGAGTCGCATTTTGCCCGCAAGATATGCCAGCACTTTCTCGTCACCCTCAAGGGTGACCCTGAAGAGCGTGTTTGGGAGCGCCTCATCGACGACCCCCTGTACTTCTTTTTCTTGGGAATGCATTACCTAACAGCGTTTTCTATAGTAACAATAGTGCCCTTATCTGTCAATAATACACGCATTTCCACGAATAAGCAGCAAGTAAATTTGACAAGTATGTTATTTAGGTGTATACTTAACGTAAGGTTAGTTCTTTAACACAGTGCTAAGCAAATGCCGGATATAGGATATCCAACTTTAATTTAAGCCTATTTCGAGAGGAGAGCACGATGCGTCAGAACATTAAGACGACCACGATACGGCCAACTGGTAACCGGAAGGTACCAGCAGGAATTGAAACAAAAGTTCTTGTTCGGTTGTTCCTATGGGTGCTTACTTTGCACCTTGGGTTCGCATTCTTGATTGTCTATCACGACTACATAGGAGGTGACTGGTTGTCAGCAGTAAGGTCAGCATTTCAGGGAAAGTTGCCTGATAGTTACTTTAACTTCGTGTACTGGTTCTACCTTTACATCCCAGTACTCTGTTTCCTCTATGGCTTGTTTGAACTGACGCCACTCTCTTCAATATACAGAAACAGAAAGAGTTTGGCCGGTGCCACCATAAGGTTCCACAGTATGAGTCTTCTCAAGAACCTTGTTGTCGGCTTACTTATGTGCACGGTACTTCTCGCAACCGCGTGGTTTATGGTACTTACTATGGACGGCGATCACTTCGGCGAGCAGATATTTTTTCTTCTTTTTTGGATGGCGTTTCTGAAGATTGGTCCAGTTATTGGGCCGCAATAAAAATTAAGAATACAGAGAAACTCAAACCGCACAATTTTAGTGCGGTTTTTTCTTTTGCTTAATCAAAAATCTCTACTCCCCGGTTACAACGTTGATTTTGTCAGGATTGCTGGGGAAACTCGACTCCCAAAACGGCCGGACCTTTGCCTCGGCACGCGATATAGCTGGAGCAAACGACTCCACGATACTCTGGAAGGTCGCTTTTTTCTTACCGACGAGTGCCGCTTTCAGCGTTGCAGGGTCGTACTGCCACACCAAAGTTGGTGTGCCGCTAAGCATCAAGGTGATAGTGTCGCCTTGTTTGGTGCTGGTTGCTGTGGCAACGGAGACTGCGGCAATATCCTCAAACGCAACGTCTTCGCCCTTATAGTTTTGGACCGTTTCTTTTGCAACTGAAATCGCTAGGCTTGAGACCTTAACAATGACGCCGCTCATGTTGGCTGTTTGCGCGAGTATCGCGGTATTCCCCTGCCCCGGAGTTTGCGAAAGCGTACCAAAAGTTACTTGCAAACTTCCTGGCACCGCGATAAAGCCCGGCGGGACTTGTGAGGCAAGCGAGGACTGCGCCGCTTGGCTTAAGCCCTGCTTGATAAGGTCGGTCGCTTGAGCAAGGTCGCTTGGTGCAACTGCTGGCTCTGAACCTATAAAACCTCCGGAGATCGAAGCGCCTTGCACGTAAAAGGTATCGTACCGTGGGTCCCCCTTAAACCCAGGGATAGTAAAGCGCGTCTCGCCCCTATTGTAGGTTGCCCCTGGCGAA
>VMFK01000038.1 GCA_007375995.1 Parcubacteria group bacterium Gr01-1014_56 | reverse complement strand
AAGGCAAAGCATTTTGCTCCGACCCCGCGAACGGGGAGACCTGCAGGGCATTTGCTCTCCAACATAACTTCGGCCCGCAAGAGCCCGGCGCATATACTGATCAACCGGGAGAGCAAGGTGAGCGGCCCGACTACAAACCATTTAATGAGCAAGAAAGAGACATGTCGTCCTTTCAAGGGCGACCGATGATGGGAGACCCAAGACCAAACTCGACTGAACCGGGGATGCCGCAAAACGCAGAGCAATATAAGCAGTATCAAGAATACCAGCAGCAATACCGCGAACAATATCAAGAGTACCAAAACAATCCCACAAACTACCCACAAAATTATCAAGGCGAGGGATTCGATTACCCACACATGATACCGGGGGGCCCAATGCCAGCTACGATGCCGCCCAGTGGCACAGACTCTCTCCCACCACCGCCCCCACCCTCACCTCCCTCTTCCTTCTCTCCGTCAAACCTGGGTGCGGCGGCGATTTATGCACTACTCCAGTGGATACTCCTCGGGTTTTAAGATTCTATCTACCCAGCACGAGCGAGCGGCGGATATTGTCGAACTCGGCTATAACACCTGCTTTGTCGAACTCTTTAACTGTGCCCGCCGGGTAATTGCCGACATTAGTCGAGTGGATAAAGTACCTAACCGCAGTGCAAGAGCTTGAGTCTGGGATAGCAAAGACTGCTTCGTCGTAGATATTCCCCGCGCCGGCGTCTGTCCCTGTCGCAACAGAGTAGTCGATCCCGTTGTCGCTAAAGGTTATAGTCTTCTTAGTATCAAGAAACAGGCTCGCGCTACACGTGGTCGCTTTAGGCAAAATCTCAACGCTTATATACGTATCTTTTGAGAGATTAGTGCCGGCCGTTGCGGCAGCGGGAACAGTCATCTTGACCCCTTTGATTAATTTACCGGGGCCAAGCCCCTCGTACTTATATGCTTGGTCGACCGTGTAGTTTTGTGGGAAGCGGATTGTAAGCGCAAGCTCAGACGATGTTGCCAGTATCTGGGTGAGCGTGCCTGTGGGGTCTGGCGCAACCACGATGCAGCCAGTGTATGTTTGAGTTTGCTCAGCCCCCTCGGTTATAAAGGCAGTGTTGCCCTTGCCCCAAAAAATAAGCGACTGGTCTGCATTGGCATAGCGGATACCAGAGGCCGCCTCAACTTGCGGGAGCGTCTGGGTACGGCCGTCGCTTAAGGTGAGCGCAACACTCCCGTTGTAGAAGACCGTGCCGACAGACTTGCCCAAGTTGCAAGCAAAGGCAGCGCGCCCGATTGAGCCCACAGTGTCGTCTGCCGGTGCTGGGGTTGTCGTAATTTTATTGCCGTAGACCCACCACCCTGCTAGGAGTACAAACGCAAACAAGCATAGTACGCCGACTGCCGTAGTTGTTTTCATACTTTTTGATTTATCAAAATAAATTTTGATGTCTTATTCACTACTTTGAGTGCGCTTGGGGATAGACATGAGCGCAAGTGCGAGCGTCATTGCCGCGATCGAGAGGTCGCGGAAGAGCACTTGCAGTTGTGGCATATTGAACGCGACTATACCGACGAGCATAGCCGTTGCTGCAAGCGAGGGCCAAAATATTTTCCATCCGGAGAGTAGCCACAGCGCGATCACGACCTCAACAACACCAAACCCATTGAGCAATACCAAGTCGGAGATGCCGACACCCGCCGCAGCTTGATGCACAAAGGCTGGGAAGTACCCTATCCAAGAGTTGGGATCGTAAGCCGCGTTAAATGGCGGGTAGAGAAATGCAAATGCCGCTCCCACGCGCAGTAGTATGTGTGCGATGCGCTCGCCTCCCATATTATTTATGGTGAGCATAGTCGAACTACTCAACGACTACAACAGTACCGAACTGTCCCGTGACCACATGGTTGTGATAATTGAACGAACCAGCTTTGCTGAAGGTAAAGCTATAGGTAGTGCCACTGCTGCATTGGTCAAACGAGGCGGCCGCGCCTGCCGTACAGTGTACCCCAAGTGTCGTGCCGTCATACACGGTGTGTGTTGGGTGGCTTGCTGTAGCTACCCACATTGCTCCTGTACTCTCGTTTTTAAACGTGACCGTGCCGCCCTTTTTAATTGTTACTGACTTTGGAGAGAAGCCGCTTGCAGTCAACACAACCGAGGCGCTCATAGCAGTGCCTACTGTAACACCTGCATTTATGTCAGCGCTGATGCCGTCGGTGTTGTTATCGACTTGCGTGTTGTCGGTGCCGCTTGGGGTTGTGTTTTGCGTAGTGTCGGTTGAAGGGGTTGGGCTTGCGGTGTAATAGTTTGTGTAAGCGTACCAACCACCAAACACCACCAAGACTGCGAGAATAATAACGACTATGGCTGAATTTTTCATAGACTTTTAGGTTACTAAGTAATGTTTTTACACTATACCATATAGCTATTACGCTCTACCCTGGGGCACTATTTCAATACATCCCAGATACGCTGATCTTCCCCGCCATCGAACTTAAAAATAGCAACCCCTCGTATCCCGAGCTCCTTTGCGATCCCGATTTTTTGCGCGACCGAGATCGAGTCGCTCCACCACATAATATTAAATGGCTGTCGCTCGGCTAGTGCAGGGCCGACCGCTGTTGCGGCCGTGGGCACGCCAAGCGTCATTGGAGTGCTGGTCGGCATACTTGGGCTATAGGTAAAAGAAAGCTCGCCTGCAATGTTGCGCTCAGGCACGAGCCCATGCGAGGCCGCAAACTCAAGCGCGTAGCGCGGGTTGAATGACCACAAGAGGTCGTACTCATATCCTTTTTCAAGAAGTGGCGTCACCGCCCACTCGTACCCGTAGGTTGGGACCCCGAGCACGAGCTTCCTTTTTGAGATTGTTTGCGCGGCGAGCGTGACCACCTTCTTTGCCCACAGAGGGTCTGCAACCGGGGCATAGGGGCCCGTAGCCGCCGCGCTTAATTTGCGGTCGACCTGGCCTTGGTCGTAGACCATGAGCTGCACGCGGTCGCAGTATTTGTTGATCGCAACGTAGTCGTTGGAGTACACACCTGCATCCGCGGGCGCATTGCCGTTAGGATAACGGGACGATATCGGTGTGCGAGACTCGATAGTACAGTAAACCCATTTCTTCCCCATGCGCTGATACAGACCTTTGAGAAATAAAGAGAAGTATGGTTTTGTCTCGACTAGTTTTGCCTCGAAGTCGATATCGATACCGTCAAAATTATTTTCCATCACAAGTGCGGTGATGTCGTCCTCGAGTTTGATCCGCGACTCATAGTTACTTAAGAGCTTGTGGAGGAGCTCCCCGTTCCCCGACATTACGGTGGGGATCACGCGCACCCTCTTTGCGCGGGCGGCTGCGATAAAACTCGGCCACGGCTCGTCGTGGATAACAAGCGCATCAAATAAAATCCCTTCCTCGGTGAGCGTGTAACCAAATGGGTGCACCGTGGTGAGCGAGTCCAGGTGTGGGAGCACATCTTGTGTGCTAGTGGCTGTCCTCCAGTATGGCATCCAGCCGGAGATCTCTAGTGTTGATTTAAGCGGCGCGGCAGAAGCGAGCGAAGGGACAGTGAAAGCGCATACAAATACAAAAAAGAGCCAGGATTTCATAGTCTTAGTATACAAGACGAACAAAAGACTCTTTTGTTACGCGGCCCCGAGAAAAAATTAAGACTGCTTCACGATTGGCTCGAAGTTGCTGCCACGAGTTGAGCCGCTTTCAATAATGCCCTTTTTGAGTATAAGTTGCTCGTTCTCTCTAAAGATACCGATTTCAACCCCCGACTCGCTTGAACGGCACACGACTCCCGAGATCTCGCCTTCAAGCAGCGCCTGTGTTTTGCCGTCGATAATTTCGCAACTACCCGCGTAGGTACCGAGCGGCATACTCACCTCGGTAATGGTGAGGTTAACGCTGGTGCGGGGCCCAGGAGTAACTGGGTCTGGCTGCGCGGGAATCAAGCTCCACTGAAATTGCTCGCGAAGTGTCTGGTCGACTAGTGATTGAGAACGTATAGAGTTATATCCAAACCAAGAGACCAGTGCTACAACAACAAGCAGTATAATGCCGATTGAGAAGCTGTGCCCCTTGCCCATAGAGGTATTTTTTTGTTCTTCGGGCATATACTGTAAGTATACACTATCGGCGTTTCTCCTTCGGCTTTTTACGTAAACGAACATTATGTGGCGTAATTTCAAGGTATTCGTCCTCTGCCATCACCTCAAGCCCGCGCTCTATAGTAAGGAGATACGGCGGTACGAGTTTCATCGCCTCGTCGGTGCCTGAGGCGCGCATGTTGGTGAGTTGTTTGCCCTTGGTGGGGTTTACCTCCATCTCTTCACCTTTAGAGGTGTTGCCAATCACCATGCCCTCGTACACCTCCATTGCAGGAGAAATATAAAGCACGCCGCGGTCCTGTAAATTCCACAGTGAGAAGCCGAGGGTCTTCCCCGCTGTCATCGAGATCATAGAGCCAACGACGCGCTTTTGTATCTCACCAGCGTAGGGGCGAAACTCAATAAAGCGGCTGGAAAGTATCCCCTCGCCCTTCGTGTCGAGCACAAATTGTGAGCGGTAGCCAAGGAGGCCGCGCGTCGGGCCTTCAAACAGCATGCGCACGCTCTCGCTGTGCGGACGCATGTCTTTGAGTATGCATTTACGCAGGCCCAAGCGCTCGATGATTGCACCTTGGAAGACAGAGGGAGTGTCGATTACTATTTCTTCATATGGTTCGAGTACTTCACCATTACGCTCTTCTAAAATCACGTGCGGCTGGGACACTTGCATCTCGTAGCCCTCACGACGCATGTTTTCAAGCAGTATGGCGACATGGAGCTCGCCGCGGCCAGAGACATGAAATGTTTCAGACGAATCAAAGTCCACCCGGAGCCCTACGTTGACCTCAAGCTCACGCTCAAGACGCTCGCGGATCTGGCGCGAGGTGACAAACTTGCCTTCGCGCCCCGCGAACGGAGAGTTGTTAACTAAAAAGTCGAGTGTGATCGTCGGCTCGTCAATCGCAATTGCGGGGAGCGGCTCTGCTTTTTCATCGTTTGTGACTGTCTCTCCGATATAAATGTCCGGGAGTCCTGCTGCAAGCACGATGTCCCCTGCTTCGGCACTCGTGGTCTCAACTCGCTGCAGCCCCTTAAACGAAAACAGTTTAGTGATCTTGCCGGGGCGGGTCTGCCCGTCAGGTTTTTTTACAAATACGGTGTCGCCAGTTGAAACACTGCCTTGGTATATACGCACAAATGCGAGCCGACCAAGAAAATTGTCGTACGCCAAGTTAAACGGCTGCATGAGGAGTGCCCCCGGGGCAACGTTTGCGTTAGCTGGGGTCACATGCTCGAGGATCACGTCAAGGAGCGGAGTGAGGTCCTTGGAGTCGTCGGTTAATTTGCGTTTAGCAATGCCTTCCCTGCCGATCGCGTACACCACGGGGAAATTTGACTGCTCGTCGTTAGCACCCAACTCCAAAAAAAGTTCGAGCACGGCCTCCTCAGCAAGGGCTGGGTCGGCGGCTGGTTTGTCTATTTTATTTATAACGACAATGGGCCTCAAGCCAAGCTCCAGCGACTTCTTTAATACAAAACGCGTTTGCGGCATGGGGCCCTCTTGTGCGTCAACCACCAAGAGCACTGAGTCGATCGAGCGCAAGACGCGCTCAACCTCGGAGCCGAAGTCCGCGTGCCCCGGGGTGTCAACGATATTTATTTTTGTGTCTTTGTATATGACCGCGGCGTTTTTGGCATAAATAGTGATGCCGCGCTCAAGTTCAAGCGTGTTTGAGTCCATCGACACCCCCTCCTCCGCAGCGCCTGTTTGACGCAAAAGTGCATCGGTCAGTGTGGTCTTACCGTGGTCGACGTGCGCGATAATAGCTATATTTCTAATTTCCATATCTCTAGAATAAAAAAGCCGGGCTGGTCCCGAGCAATACATATATAGTACAACAAAAAGATATTTGAAGCAACCTCCTCGTAATAATTTTCATAGAATGAACTCCTCCCCACCCTTCGAAGTGTATCGGATAGGGCGTTCTGGGATGCTTCGGGCGGGGTTTTTAGTGGTGAGGCGGGGAGGCATTTAATAATAAAAGTCCCGTGTTAACGGGACTTAGTTTGTTGTGCACGAGAGCTTAATGCAAAGCGTGGGTGTCAGTCATGGGCTGTCGTTGTCCATAAGCACAACGTGACACGTCTGCATTGTTCTTTTCTGCTCGTCCCAGTTCGAAGGGTTCATATCCCTACACTCCGAATCGCGCAGAACTATCCGCTTCTGCCAAGATTGTTGATCGCGGTCATGCACTGCTTGGTTATAGAACATGTCCATGGCCGGAACATAGGCATCTCCGTAGAGAAGTTCAATGCCTTTGGCAATGTGCCAACCGGTTGAATACGTAACATCGTCTGAGTAAACGCCGAGAGTCACAAGCAAATTGGCAGCATAGTTTCTCAAGCGTTCAGCTTCCTCGTTAGCAAGAGGCTTTGCTTTGCTGCCACTCCCGATTGCGTACAACAACTCGCGCAAACAGGCCTCGCGAGTAGGCACGGGTTCCATCTCGCCAGTTTTATAGTTACGACGAGTTCCAGAGTGACGTCGACGGTTGTCGAAGACCCTGATGCCTTCCGGTGAAACGTACTCGATACAATTGTAGTGTTTCCGCACAAATTTTACTTTCGCAGTTTTAATGTCGAAAGCATACGTCGCGTTACGAATACGCAGAGGGTGAGGAGCTATCCATCGTTGTGACGGATACTCAACACTGTTTTCTGCGATCACAGAAATCTTCTTTGATTTTCTGAAACGTTCGAACTCAGCGATTGTGAGGTACAGGAATTTCCACCGCACACTACGACGATATCCGTCCTCTACATACTCCTCATATCCATCGCTTAACCCAACACTTCCGGGCTCGATATCAAGCAATGCTGCGACTTGTTGCCGCACTTTCATGGCATTAAAGATCTCATAGCCGGAAGTTTCCCTAACGTAGCCATCCTCATAGATTTGTTCGGATTTCACGATCTCGCCATCTTCTGCTGCGAGACAGAAAACAAAATCCCAAAACCCATTCTTT
>VMFK01000037.1 GCA_007375995.1 Parcubacteria group bacterium Gr01-1014_56 | reverse complement strand
CTCATGAGGTAGACCCAAAAACCAAATGTCACTTTGTCAGCTTGCCCTGAGTTTGTCGAATGGGTGTTCATACTTTTATGGTGTGCTCGATCTCTTTCTCAAATGAGCGGGCGATTATGCAGACGACGATTGCTGCGGCACCAACTAGAGCGAGCCACCAGATATGCCAGACAATCCCGAACCCAAAGAGGAAGCTGCATCCCGCGATAATGAATCCCATGGGAGTATTTTTAGGGACTTCAATCTCCAGCGAGCGACCCAGTGCCAGAGCGCGCTCCGGGCCGCTAGGCCTAGTCTTACCCTCTTGCACTGGGTCGCTCGCTCCGCTCTGCTTCTCCGCCCAAAATACGTCGCGACCGTGTACGTGCGGGATTGTAGCAAAGTTGTAGTGCGGCGGCGGTGAACTTGTCGCCCATTCAAGCGTACGACCATTCCACGGGTCATCCCCTGCGATGTTTTGCTTACGCTGTTTGATACTCACGATAAGTTGTAGCGCTTGGAAAAACATCCCGAGCCCGATCACACACGCACCAATTGCGGCTATTATAAAAAGTGTCTGCCAGCTCGGGTCTACTTGGGCTAAGCGGCGTGTCGCCCCCATGAGCCCTAATATATAGAGTGGTATAAATGCGAGTATAAAGCCTACTATCCAGTACCAAAAAGCGTACTTGCCAAGACGCTCGTTGAGAGTAAAGCCAAATATTTTAGGAAACCAATAAACAAAGCCTGCAAAAAAACCAAATAACACGCCACCGATGATCATGTTATGAAAGTGCGCGACCAAAAAGAGACTGTTGTGGAGTTGAAAGTCCGCGCCCGGTATCGCCATGAGGACTCCTGTCATCCCACCTAAAACAAAAGTGGTTAAAAAGCCCATGAACCATAGCATCGGCGTGGCAAAGATGATGCGCCCTCGAAACATAGTGAAGAGCCAGTTAAAAACTTTAACGCCAGTGGGGATCGCGATCGCCATTGTCATGATCCCAAAGAACGCGTTGACATTTGCTCCTGCCCCCATAGTAAAGAAGTGGTGTACCCACACCACAAAGGACAATATGACTATAAGCAGTGTCGCAACCACCATCGAGGTGTAGCCAAAAAGTTTTTTCTGCGAGAACACCGGAACAATTTCAGAGAATATCCCGAACGCGGGCAGGATAAGTATGTAGACCTCCGGGTGTCCCCACGCCCAGATAAGGTTGACGTACATCATCGCGCTCCCACCTAAGTCGCTAGTAAAAAAGTGCATCCCTAAGGTGCGGTCAAGCGCTAGTAGCCCCAAGGTTGCTGTGAGTATAGGGAAGGCAAAGATAACAAGCATCATGGAACCTAAGCTAGTCCAGATAAATATCGGCATACGCATGAGTGTCATCCCCGGCGCACGCATTTTAATGATCGTAACAAGGAAATTGATGCCAGAGATTAGTGTGCCTATGCCAGCTATCTGGAGCGCCCAGATATAATAGTCGACACCAACGCCAGGGCTGTATTGAAGCTCCGAGAGCGGCGGGTATGCCAGCCAGCCAGTTGCAGCAAACTCTCCTACTACTAATGAAGCGTTGATAAGCGTGGCCCCAACCACGGTGAGCCAAAAGCTCATAGAATTTAAAAACGGGTACGCGACGTCGCGCGAGCCTATCTGGAGCGGCACGATGAGGTTAAGGAGGCCAAACATAAACGGCATCGCCACAAAAAAGATCATAATGATCCCGTGCGCGGTAAAAATTTGTGCATAGTGGTCGGGCGGCAAGTAGCCAGCATTCTCTCCAACCGCGATCGCCTGCTGAGCGCGCATCATGAAGGCGTCCATGGCACCGCGGGCAAGCATCACAAAGGAGAGCACGATGTACATGATGCCTATCTTTTTATGGTCAACGGATGTGATCCACTCTTTCCATAGCCACTTCCACCGTTTGAAGTAGAACAATAAGCCGATGACTGCGAGTACACCCAAGACCACAACCAATTGCCCGCCGGTTTCAACCGGGCCGTGAAAAATCGCGTCGAGTGTTAGTTTGCCAAACATATATCTTTACTCGTGAGCTGAGTGAAGAGCGCGCTCCGTAAATTGCGCCACAATCATATTGTAGAGGTTTTGCTCAACCTCTGCATAGTGTGCAGGCTCGTTCGCGATACTAGGCAGAGCGAGTAGCGCATACTCCTCATGTGTAAGGATTTTAGAAGATGCCTTAACGCTTATAACCCATGAGTCGAACTCCTCTTGGGGCAGCGCTTTAACTACAAATTTCATCTTTGCAAAGCCTATGCCGCTATAGTTGGCAGAGACTCCCTCATAAGTACCGGGCTCGTTGGCAACAAGGTTGAGTGAGTTAACCATGCCGGTCATTGCGTATATCTGGCCGCCGAGCCTTGGGATCCAAAAAGAATTCATCGGTGCGTCGGCGGTAACGTCAAAACGCACGGGGCGGTCCACCGGTACGGCAATATAATTAACCGTCGCAATATTTTGTTCAGGATAAATAAAAAGCCACTTCCAGTCGAGTGCAACCACCTCAACCACGAGCGGCGCTCCTCCCTCAAGCGGGGCTCGCGGGTCTAGCTCATGGGTGCTACTCCAAGTGAGTGCGCCTAAAATAAGCACGATCTCAAAGGGGATCGCCCACCAGATAAGCTCGTCTACCTTGGCGTGCTCCCAGTTGGGGCTGTAGGCGGCCTTGGTGTTCCCCGCTCGATATCTCCATGCAAAGAAAAAAACTAAAAAGTACACCGGCAACGCGACGATGAGCATAAACTCGACTGCATGGATCATGAGCCCTAGCTCAGAAAGACCCACTGCACCTTTGGGGTTAAGCAGAGCGATATCGGGAAGCCACATACAAAAGCACCTCTACCCCGAGACAAACGCTAAGATATGCGGTCATATGCAGCGAAAGCGAGAGCATCGTGACCGTTGGTGAAACATACGCGAGTAGTGAGCCTGTTGAAACCATAATGGCCGCGATAGATCCAAGGAATAGTGCCAGAAAAAAATACTGTGTTTGCAGTCCTTTTGCCACCGCATAGAGTGTATAAAGAATAACTGCTCCCGTAATAATCGCCGCAGACACATGAGCAGCAAGCAAAGACGCATACAACATATACATAAAGTATAACACCTTCTGGCCAATAAGATGTTTTTTGTGCTAATTTGGATGCTATCGCACCCTTAGCTCAGTTGGTTAGAGCGCGCCCTTCACACGGGCGAGGCCGGGAGTTCGAGCCTCTCAGGGTGCACCCAAATATAAGGAAGCTGTGCGACTATATATTTGGTGTGATGCAAAAACGAGTGTCCTGCCGGGGTGTGGTATAACGGCATTACGTACGATTCGGGTTCGTAAAATCCGAGTTCAATTCTCGGCACCCCGACAGGGCACTTGTGCAAAAATGTAATAAAACGGGCCTGTAGTTAAGTGGTAAAACGCTGCATTCGCATTGCAGAGGCGCGAGTTCGATTCTCGCCAGGTCCACCAAATTTGACTTTATTTATTATTCTGGTATATTAGCTTTTGGTCCACGAAGGACTGATCTTTTTAGGGAGAATCTCATGGGATACGTCTTTTGGTGGCTGATTGCCGCCGTTCCTTGTTTTTTGCTTGCATACATCAACGGTGCGGACCTCAATTTCAGATTGAAGTCCGTTAACTACGATGATGGCTTCTGGAAGTCCTCCAAGAATTTCTTCAGCGAGGGGTTCCGGCTACTGATTCATGACTACTTCGGGGTTTTCTGCCCATGGAGTTGGGAAGTAGCAAAAAGACATCGTCTTGCAGATATGCGCACGTATCTAGGCGCGGATGGTAAACATCATGACACCCTCGGATTTATCACAGCGACAGACTGTGACAACGCTGAAAAACAGGAAGCAATTGCCCGCCAGGCCTATATCAGCCGAACAAAGCATTGGGCTCATGGAGTGTTCCTATTTCTCATTGCGCCGATACAAGGTGTGTTCATGATCGTCAGCGGTGGAATAATGGGGATCGTCGAGTTAGGACGATACCTAAAGGGCAAGAACACCTAAGGTGCCTCTCTCAGACTTCGCTATTAGAGCGCACGACCCACCAGGTTTGGTGCTCTTTTTTTTTGGTTCAAAAAAAGGTAGAGTGTGTAGTGTTTTGGGCCCATAGCTCATTTGGTAGAGCGCCTCATTTGCAATGAGGAGGTGACCGGTTCGATCCCGGTTGGGTCCACAAAAGACACAACGATCTGCCCTGCGGCAGATTTTGTGCTTTTGTGGAAGGCGCAGCCATGTCCCGCAATTGCGGGACGGCGAGCCGGGGTCGCGAGCGAATTCTGCGACGGCAGAATTCGACTTGTGACTACAAATCTGACAAAATATAATTTATGAAATTAAGTGGGGCGGTCGTTGTCATAACAGGAGCATCTAGAGGTTTAGGCAAATGCCTTGCAAACGAACTAAAGGCACAGGGAGCCAAGGTGGTGGTGGGCGACCTTGAGAGCGAGGACCTGCGTACGACTCTAGCTGAGCTTGAGGCGCCCGGGCTTCATTGCGATGTAACCGAGCGAGCTCATGTTGAGGCGCTTGCACAAGAGGCGATCAAGCACTACGGCCGCATTGATATATGGATCAACAACGCAGGTATCTGGATGCCCTACGGGCCGGTTGAGGAGCTCGACTTTAAACGTGCGCGAGCACTCATGGAGGTGAATTATTTTGGCTTAGCGCACGGCACCGTTGAGGCGCTCAAACACATGCGCAAAAAAGGCCAAGGTGTAATCGTAAACATGATTTCTGTACGCGGGCTTGAGGGCAAAGGGCTTGCAGCTGGCTACTCGGCGAGCAAATTTGCCGCCGAAGGTTTTACCCAGGCAGTGCGTGCGGAGGTTGCAGGCTCAGGAGTCAGCGTCATTGGCATCTATCCCTACCGCATGAAGACCGGACTCTTTGGAGAAAACAAACACGCCGACTACGACTCCTCGATGGAGCCAGAGGAGGTAGCAACTATTATTATTGAAAATCTAAAGGAGGCGGACCCCGCCGAACATGTAGAGATCTGGGGGCAAGATGATATCCGCGCAAAACACATCCACCCTACCCCGATCGACCAAAAAGAAAAATAGTTAGATTTTTATCTCGTCTATCTTAGCTGCCAAAATAAAATCGTTTTCTGAAAGCCCGTGTATCGCGTGTGTGCTGAGCTCTAACCCGACATCGTTGTAGGAGATCGTAATGTCGGGGTGGTGCTTTTCCTCCTCAGCTATCGCGGCGACCTTGTTTACAAAGTGTATAGCTGCAACAAAATTTTTAAAATGAAAACTCTTTGCGAGCAAATGTGCGTCGTCTATCAGCGCCCAGTCGTTTAGTTCCACAAGGAGCTTCTCGGCTTCTTCTCGATTCATTGCTTTAGCCCCCTTCTCGCAAGGGATACATCTTTTGTTTGCAAGTTGTTTGCCCTGAGTTTTATCGATGGGTGACATAGCTAGGAGGTTCGTATCTTAATCTTTTTTCCCTTTTGGGCAAGCTCAATGATATGCTCAATAAAATCAGGCATCCGGGCCCCTACCGCGTCGAGCGCCTTGGGGAACAGTGATTGGTCGCTCATCCCTACCCCGCTTGCGTTGTTGATCTCAAGAAAGTAGACGCCCCTTCTCCCCACGATAAAGTCAGAGCGTGAGTAGTGTGAGAGGCCAAGAGTCTCGTGTATCTTGCACGCAGCACTCATCAGCTCCTCTTTTTGCTCCGCGGTAAAGTTGCCCGGTACACGCTCGAGCGTTTTGCCGCTATATTTTGCATCATAATCAAAGAATGGGAAGATCTCGTACGCAAGGCCCTCTATGTCGCCACGAGCGTCCTCGCTGCTCACTACAATTGCGCGCGGCGTCTTTATATTAATTTTCTTGACTGCCTGTTTACTGCGAGCTTTATTAAATGCCAAAATCGATGCCGTTTTGTCCGAGCCAGTATAAGGGACCGCGAGGGAGTCGAGGATTTCATGTAGGCGGCCGTCCTCGCCATACTCGCCGTGGACCACGTTGATAGCAACATCCACACCCCGAAGCGCTTTCTCGGGTGTAACCGGCACGCCAAAATGATGCCACTGCCCCTGGCGGTCGATAAACAGATCGCGCGGCTCATATTTTTCTTTGTCGAGCGCACCAAGCATGTTAGCGCCGCTCCTCAGCGACACCTCATACTCACTACTCGGGCCCCCACGTAGTACTCCAACTACCGTACGCATGTACGCATTATACTATACGCGAAATTTTACGGTGATAGCCGATAGCAAAACGATGCGCCTCAGCGTTAGCGAGGAGGATGCCTCGCTCGCGGCCTTTTATAAGTGCTCGGTCGCCACGGATATCGCGCGGGCGATGCTTTTCGTCCTTTACTACACCAACAACTGGGATAGCCATGCTGTACTCCTTAACTACTTTTTCTGCTGCATTGATCTGTGCTACGGAGCCGTCTACTACAATAAGCGTGGGCCACGGCCACTCGTTATGCGCTAAGCGCCTGGTGAGCACTTCCCTGAGGGCCCCCACATCGTCGCCCGGTTTTGCTGTCTTGATGCGGAATTTTCGATACTCATTTTTCTGTGCCTCGCCGTCCTCGACAACGGTCATGACGCCAACATTTGCCGAGCCGCGTAGGTGTGCCATGTCGTACGCCTCAATCCGCTCGGAGCGGATTGTCCCAGGTAAGGTCGAGGGACTCCGATACTCGTCTTTAATCAAAGACACATCTTGTATATGGTTGAGCGCAAATACTTGGCCACGCAAAAGTTGGGCGGCTTCAAAATTTTCTTCTTTTGCGGCGGCCTTCATCTCGCGCTCAAGTACTTTTATGAGCTGTTTCTTCTTGCCCTGAAATAAGAGCACGATGTGGCGGACAATACGGCGATACTCTTGTTTCGATATCTCACCCGAACATACCCCGGGGCACAGCCCGAGCTGGGCGTTAAAACAACGTCGGCCCTGGTTTACTTTGCAGGTATCTCGGTATGGAAATATTCTACGAATCAATTTCATCGCTTCTTTTAGTTGCATCCCGTGCGGAAAGGGCCCAAATGTATACAGGTAGGGCGAACGAATAGTTTGCGAATGGTAAGACTTGGCCGAGCGGCCCGGAGCGCCGCTCGCAAACGATTCGTTCGCCAACTCTTTCCCTCGTGTGAGAAGTACGCGAGGAAAGTCTTCTTTGGTGATCACTACATAGTTCCAACTCTTGTCGTCTTTGAGGTCAGTGTTGTGTTTGGGCTTGAGACTATGTATAAGGTTCGCCTCCAAAATTAACGCCTCCAAAACTGAGTCGGTTTCCTGCCAGTCTATAAAGCGGGCCTTTTCTACCATCGCGGTTATAAGCGGCCCGCGGGTTGTGTCTAGGTCTTGCGAGAAATAACTGCGCACGCGACTGCGCAAACTGGTCGCCTTGCCTATATAGAGCACCTTGCGCTTAGAGTCTAGAAAGTAGTACACCCCCGGTGTGTCGGGCATCTTTTTAGCTCTTTTGTTAAAGGATTCGCGGGTCATAGTTGACAGGATACAACAACAATGCTACATTATCAATTGAGCGGCACCCAACCAAAAGGAGCGGAAACTTGATAGACATAAACACCAGAGAAGAGGCAAAGGAAATCGAGCAGCTTGTAAAAGAAGTTGCTCAAGCTATCATCGATAGCGAGCACTGCGTGCACACCGAGGAAGATCGGGAGCACCTCGAAGAGGAACTCGGAGCGATCGACGACGCCGAAACGCTCAGACGTTTAAAAAAAGCGCTGGGAAAATAGACGCCACAGGCCGGAGAGAAATCTCCGGCCTTTATATTTTTTCTAGCGACCCTTCAGTACTTTGTGCAAGTATTTGCCGGTATGCGACACTTTGCTCTTAATAACATCCTCCGGTGTGCCCTTCGCAATGAGTTTGCCGCCACCAACTCCGCCTTCAGGGCCAAAGTCGAGTAGCCAGTCGGCATTTTTTATAATATCCATATTGTGCTCGATCAGGACCACTGTGTTCCCCGCTGCAACAAGCCGGTTCAAAATATCGATCAACTTGCGCACGTCCTCATAGTGCAAACCCACAGTCGGCTCGTCGAGCAGATAGATTGTTTTCTGGAGATGTGGCCGATACAGTTCTGAAGAAATTTTGACACGCTGTGCTTCACCGCCAGAGAGCGTTGTTGCCGACTGCCCTAGTTTTAAATAGCCGAGCCCTACCTCCTCCAGAGTTTTTAAGCGGTCGTAGATCGCCGGGATATCTTCAAAAAATGTAATCGCTTCCTCAACCGACATCTCAAGCACGTCATAAATGCTCTTCTTTTTATATTTAACTTCGAGCGTCTCTTTCATAAACCGTTTACTGTTGCAGACGTCGCAGGTGACATACACGGTGGGCAAAAACGACATCTCAACCGCAATAACCCCGTTGCCCTCACACGCCTCGCAGCGGCCTCCATTACGGGCTTGTGGCACGTTGAACGAAAAGCGCGACGCCGTCCATCCGCGCGCACGAGCCTCAGTAGTCTCGGCAAAAAGTTCGCGGATAAAGACAAACGCGCCGGTGTAAGTTGCTGGGTTGCTGCGCGGAGTTCTCCCTATCGGCGACTGGTCTATCAAAATCGCACGAGAGAGATGCTCGGTACCCTCAAACGAAGCGGCGTTATAGATTTTGTTTGTGCGATATTTTTTGTCGAACCGCGCGCGTAGGTTTTCGTACATTATTTCGTAGAGAAAGGTTGACTTACCCGAGCCCGAGACACCCGTAATAGCCGTGAGCCGCCCAAGTGGAACCTCTGCAGACAAATTCTGGATGTTAAAGGCTTTACCCCCTTTTATTTTCAACCAACCTTTGTCTTTTTCGCGTCTTGCGTCTGGAATTTCGATCGCTTTTTCTCCGCGCAGGTATGCGAGCGTGACAGAGCCGCTATCGTTTTTCTTTGCAGTTAAAAGTTTATCTAAATAACCGTCTACAACGATCTTGCCGCCGTGCACTCCGGCACCGGGGCCGATATCAACCAAGTAATCGCCCGAGTAGATTGTATCCTCATCGTGCTCAACAACTAAAATAGTGTTGCCTAGATCACGTAAATTAAGCAGTGTTTTAATAAGCCGCTCGTTGTCGCGCTGGTGGAGCCCAATCGTCGGTTCGTCGAGCACATAGAGCGCCCCCACAAGCCCGCTGCCTAACTGCGAAGCAAGCCTGATCCGCTGGGCCTCGCCGCCGGAGAGCGTGTTGGCGCGGCGGTCGAGCGTTAAGTAGTCGAGCCCGACGTCGAGCATAAATTTAAGACGCGCTGAAATCTCTTTGATGATTGTTTTTGAAATTTCGTGGTCCTTCTTTGACAACGCGAGGCCTTCAAAAAAATCAAACGCATCTTTGATTGAGAAATTGGTTGAGTCGACAATACTAAGGTTCGACCTTTTAGAGCCCGGCTTCAAGGTCGAACCTTGAAGAAATACATGTAGGGCTTCAGGGCGGAGCCTCGCGCCCTTACACACCGGGCACGGCTCCTCGCCCATAAAGTGTTTGGTGCCAAGCCCATTGCACGCTGGGCAGGCACCATAGGGAGAGTTAAATGAAAATAAGCGAGGTTCAACCTCAGGGAATGAGAACCCGTCGTACGGACACATAAATTTTGCCGAGATCAAACGCTCCTCAACCATGTCTTCGATCTTAACCAGCCCATCAGACTCCTCCAGAGCCTTTTCAACCGCCTCGCTTAAACGCTCGAGCGCTGCAGATTTAGTTCGGGTAAAATCTGTTACTAAGATTTCGTCAACAAGCACATCGATACTGTGCTTTTTATATTTTGAGAGGATCACCTGCTCGCGTAGTGATAAGAGTTTGCCATCTATTTTTGCCTTTTCATATCCTTTACCAAGGAGGTCGTAAAGAAGCTGGTAGTACTCGCCCTTGCGGCCGACCACTACGGGGGAGAAAATTCGCACTGTGTCTTCGTGGATATCGACGCCCATCACTTTGCGCGTCTTTTTAGGGGTGTGTTTAGAGACGCTCTCAACTATGCTCTGGATGATCTCCTCGTTTGAGAGTTTTTTGATCTCGCGGCCGCAAATTAAACAATGTGGCTTCCCTACGCGCGCAAACAGGATGCGCATGTAGTCGTAGATCTCGGTGATAGTAGCCACCGTTGAGCGTGGGTTATTGGAGCGTGATTTTTGGTCGATCGAAATTGCAGGCGAGAGGCCGGTGATCTCCTCAACGTCGGGCTTTTGCATCTGGCGCAAGAACTGGCGGGCGTAGGCCGAGAGCGACTCTACATAGCGCCGTTGGCCCTCAGCAAAAATAGTATCAAATGCCAAAGAGGACTTTCCCGAGCCGGAGAGCCCTGTAAACATCACCATCTTATTCCTAGGAATAGACAGCGAAACGTTTTTTAAATTGTGGGTTTTCGCCCCTTTTATATTGATATGATCCTCCATTTTTTTCGATACACAAATCTATAAACACGACTTTTGCCCCCGGATTCCTCCGAGGGGTACACATACACAAATTTAGTATAGCACTTTTTTGGTTTTATAAAAAGAAAAGCGCCCTTGTGGAGGGGGCGCATGCCGTTCGACAACGGCGGCTCGCAATACTTTGAGCAGAAACTCCCATGTTTGGGACTCCTGCTAACTGCAATGGAGGTGAGGTACCTCCGAAGGGTCGTGTTCGTGCCACTCCTCTGTGGCGACCCAACTGGGGACGAGCTAGCGCTCGCATCAATACTGAAAATGGAAGTACTATCAAACCCCATGGAAACCGTAGTTCCTTAGGGTTTTAATAGTATACACCCCCCCACCTCTTCTGTCAAGCGACTACAAGTGCTTGCCAAAACACCCTTATTTCTTAGGCTTTTTGGGTTTTCTTCTCTATATCTGGACACATTAACTATACGCTATAGCATAGAATTAATGTGTTTTATTTTTTCTTGGATTTTTTGGGTTTACCTTCGCTTGCTTGGCCACTCAGAGTGAAGATTTCGTCTCTTATAAGCGCCGCGGTTTCAAAGTCGAGGTTTTTGACTGCCTCAGCCATTTCGGCGCGTTTGCTTGCTATAAATTTACGTGGGTTCTTTTTATATTCTTCTTTTTCGATGACGATCATTTCTTGCACCGCTTTGCCGTGTTCGCTCCTGAGCTCCTCGGTAATGTCTTTTATCGCTTTTTTAATCGACTGCGGAGTAATGCCGTGCTTTTTATTATGAGCTACTTGCACAGCGCGACGGCGGTTGGTCTCGTCGACCGCTCTTTTAAGCGAGGGCGTCTCCTGGTCGGCATAGAGTATCACCCTCCCCTCGATGTTGCGCGCAGCTCTACCAATGGTCTGGATCAGTGAGGTCTCAGAGCGTAAAAACCCTTCCTTGTCGGCATCCAAAATCGCGACGAGCTGCACCTCGGGCAAATCTAACCCTTCGCGAAGCAGGTTCACACCGACAAGCACGTCGTACATACCTTTGCGTAGGTCGGTGAGCGTTGTGATCCGGTCGAGCGTCTCAACGTCTGAGTGCAAGTAGGCTGCTTTGATCTTGCGGTCCTTTAAAAACTCTGCCAAATCCTCCGCCATTTTTTTGGTGAGTGTCGTCACCATCACTCGCCCGCCGTTCTCTATCACCTTTTCGGCTTCTTCTAAAAAGTCCTCCACTTGGCCTCGTTGGTCATGATCTCTATTGCCAGTTACCGGCCGTATATCGATCTCTGGGTCGACAAGGCCGGTCGGGCGAATTATTTGCTCTATTGGTTTACCAGAATGCTCAATTTCGTATTTACCCGGTGTGGCTGAAGTATAAATAACTTGCCCTACCTCTTTTTCAAACTCCTCAAACTTGAGCGGGCGGTTGTCGATAGCAGAGGGTAAGCGGAAGCCAAACTCAACTAAATTTTCTTTACGAGCCCTATCACCCGCATACATGCCGCCAATTTGTGGGACACTCACATGCGACTCGTCGATCACCGTTAGAAAGTCCGCTGTGCCGTCGGTTTTGTGCGGGAAGTAGTCGAGCAAAGTATACGGAGGCTCACCTTGCTTGCGGCCGTCGAAGTGACGCGAGTAGTTCTCGATACCATTGCAGTAGCCGATCTCACGTATCATCGCCAAATCGTAGCTCGTGCGGCGTTTAATGCGTTCTGCCTCAAGCAGTTTTCCTGAGCGCTCAAACCTGGCGAGCTGTTCTTTAAGTTCTTGTTTAATATCTTCGACGGCACGAGTGCGTTCATCTTCAGGAGTCACATAATGCTTTGCAGGAAAAAGAAAAAGCGACTTCTTTGGCTCAAGCTCAGCGCGGGTGATCGCATCTATCACACGCACTTTGCCTATAGTTTCTCCCTCTTGTCCCGAGCTTGTCGAGTGGGCGAACTCAATACGATAGAGCACGCGCTCGCCCGTGGGCATTATCTCAATACTATTTCCAAGTGCACGAAACGTGCCTGGAGTAACGTCTGCAGTCGTGCGAGTGAAGTACACACCGATAAGCTCGCGGATAAGTTCTGCACGGTTTTTCTTTAACCCAGGAGCAAGTTCAAGATGCACTTTGCGATACTCGCTCGGAGAACCAAGGCCGTAGATGCAAGAAACCGAGGCAACAATAATTACGTCACTACGCGTGAGGAGTGCTTGGGTAGAGGCATGGCGTAAACGATCTATCTCTTCGTTTATCTGCGCTTCTTTTTCGATAAAAGTATCACTGGTGGGGATATACGCCTCCGGCTGGTAGTAGTCGTAGTAAGAAACAAAATAGTGCACCGCATTGTTGGGGAAAAACTCTCGATACTCCTGTGCCAACTGCGCTGCAAGCGTTTTGTTGTGTGCGATAACGAGGGTCGGTTTTTGTACCGCCTCAATCACATTTGCGACTGTAAAAGTCTTACCTGAGCCAGTAACGCCAAGGAGTGTCTGATGTCGCTCCCCCTTTTTAAGCCCAGAAACAAGAGCTTCAATTGCCTTGGGTTGGTCCCCCGCAGGTGTGTAGTTTGATTTTATTTTAATGGATGCTCCAGCAGGAATAGAGAAAAATGTTACTTCTTGTCTTGCTGCATCAGATCAAGTGCTGTTGATTTCTTCACCAGATTCTCCTAGTGTGGCAGATGTTTTGAAAACAAAAATCACTGCGCAAAGAATTGGCGTGGCTCCTCTTGGAATAATTCTAAATTTTGTTAGAGGAGAAAAAGGAGAAATTCCACAAGATGATATTATGAAAATGTTAGAACTTCCATTGTATGGAGTTATTCCATTTGATGATGAAGTTAGAAAAAGTTTTA
>VMFK01000036.1 GCA_007375995.1 Parcubacteria group bacterium Gr01-1014_56 | reverse complement strand
GGGGCGACAAGTGCAGCGTCATTGTGCGGGTCCATAAAACGCAGGTAATACCAGGAGGAGCCGGCCCACTGTGGCATGGTGTTTGTTTCGCGTTTAGCGGGGCCTCCACAGGTAGGGCACGTCGTGTTCACCCAGTCAGAAATAGTGGCGAGCGGCGATTCTCCGGTACCAGAGGGCTCATAGCTCTCAACTTCTGGGAGCAACACGGGCAAATCTTTTTCGGGGACTGCTACCGCGCCGTCTTTAAGGCAGTGCACGATCGGTATCGGCTCCCCCCAGTAGCGCTGTCTGCTAAAGACCCAATCGCGGATTTTGTAGGTGGCGGTCATCCTGCCGCCCACTGCCTCGGTTATTTTTTTCTTCGCCTCTTCACTCTCAAGTCGAGTAAACTCTCCTGAATTACTAAGCGTGCCTTCGCCAGTATACGGAGTCGTGTCACCTAACAACCACCTGAGTCCATGATGATGGGTCGGCGGTGTCAGAAATTTCTTCAATTCATCGGCGGTGAGCCACAATATCTCGTGAATCTCGTTCTCTTCGTCTGAGATACCATCTCGCGCATCGTCTTCAAGTTCATAGTAGAGAACATGGGCATGGGCGTTCCGGTTCGTTTTTTTAGGCACATGGTAAAATTTGCCGTGCACAACTCCAAAATCCTTAATAAATTTTGGATGGAGATAGCCTGTTTCTTCTTTAATTTCCATCCGGCCGGCTTCCTCTGGCGTCTGCCCTTCTTCAATACCACCAGTAATGAACGTGCCCCAGGCGACTTTCTTCCATTTAAGGGCAATGTATTTGTCCTCGATCCAGTGCTTTACTATCGCGATAATTGCCTCGCGATGATCATAGGGCTCACCCGCTTTTACGATGCCCGGCTCGGTGGTTTGCGTATAGGTAGGCTCGATGACTTGGCGGATCGGCAGCTGAAATTTCTTTGCAAATTCATAGTCGCGTTCGTCGTGCGCTGGCACTGCCATGATAGCGCCCGTGCCGTAGCCGCCAAGCACATAATCGGCAACAAATATTGGTATCTCCTCTTTGGTCGCAGGGTTAATCGCCTTCACGCCTTTTAACTCAACACCGGTCTTTTCTCTTTCTGCCTTAGTACGGTCTATTTCTGTCTTTCTTTCCGACACTTCGATATATCGAAGTATTTCATCCCAATTTTGTACCGCAGGTTTAACCTGCGGTATGAGCGGATGTTCAGGTGCCAATACCATATAAGTAGCACCAAACAAAGTGTCCGGTCGTGTGGTAAAAACCTTGATTGACATCGGATGTCCATCAACAACAAAATCGATTTCAGCCCCCTCGCTCCTCCCTATCCAATTCCGTTGCGCTTCTTTGATGTGCTCTGGCCAGTCGAGCATATCGAGGTCGTGGAGCATTCTGTCCGCATAGGCGGTAATCTTGAGCACCCACTGCGGCAAGCGGCGCTTTTCAACGACAGTCCCGCAGCGCTCGCACACGTTGCCGTCTAAGTCCTCATTAGCGAGGCCAGTCATGCACGAGGGGCACCAGTTGATTGGTTCGTCAGACTGATATGCAAGACCTTTCTTAAATAGCTGCAAGAATATCCATTGCGTCCATTTGTAGTACGTGGGATCGGTCGTATTTATCTCTCTACTCCAGTCGTAGTCGAACCCAATATGCGAAAGCTGCGACTTAAAGGTCGCGATATTTTTCTCTACCGCTTTACTTGGATGCACTTTGTTTTTAATAGCGTAGTTTTCTGCCGGCAGGCCGAAGGCATCCCAGCCCATTGGGTGAAGCACCTCGTGGCCCTTCATTCGCATGTGACGCGAATAGACGTCCGTGGCGATGTATCCCTTTGGGTGGCCGACATGCAAACCCTCTCCTGACGGATACGGAAACATGTCGAGCACGTATGTTTTTTCCTTCTTCGAGTTTTCGGCAATCCTATAGAGCTGCGACTCTTCCCATCGCTTCTGCCACTTTTTCTCAATCGCTTTGTGGTCGTACTTCGCAGACATTACTCTACAAAATAACACACAACGTATAAAAAGAAATCGCCCCGGTTAAGGGGCGGTTTCTTCGGCTGCCGAAAGTTTTCGACAGTCCGCAGAGCCAGACTTGGTATGACACAAGTATAGCAAATCTACCTTACATTCTTTTTGTGCCTTGCCAAATCTGTCCGGTCTTCATTGCTTCAAAATAATCGTCCTCTGCTTCCATAAGAGGTTGGGGAAGATTGTTCACATCATACCAATCCCAATTCTCTCGTTTTGTTGGCTCAAGATTTTGAAGTTCACCGCTCTTCCAATCCGCTGCTACACCAAAATCTATGTAGTGTTTTCCTTCCCATACGAGAAGATTGTGTACGCATATAACACGAACATTCTGAATTTCTATACCTGCCTCCTCGAGTGTCTCGCGTATAGCGCATTCTTCTATCGATTCGCCAAATTCAAGATGTCCGCCCGGGCCGCAGTATCTGCCGCCGCCATGCTTAGCAATTCTCTTGCCCATCAGAACTTTTCCGTCTTTAAATACAAGAAGACCGACACCTACCTGGACATGAGATTCGTCCATACCTATCTTACCGGCGCGGTTTTGTTGAACGGGGGGAAGAAGTCTGGGTCAACGGAGCGGACAAAGCAGGTGCGGCCTATACCGTGCTGCCAATTGTCAGCAGTGCCCTTCACGCCATACCCAACCGGCACTGGTGTTGAAATTGAGCGTCCGTAATTCATGCTACGACCCTCAGCTTTAAACGTGGCGCACAACTCAAACCCTAAATCTGCGGTTTTTGTGTACTCGTACGCGGCACCTGTCTCCGGGTCGACCGGGATATTGTAGTAGAGCGTTGGGTCCTCAAGTTGTGTAAGCGTGTTTGGGAGTGCTTGTTTGTTTTGGTAGAACGAGAGTATCTGCCCTTGGAGCGACTCTAGGTCGCTCACCCGCTGGTTGTCGAGCCGCGCAACCCGCGCGTCCCATGGTGTGCCGATAATAAAGAAGCCTGAGACGATCGCAATAATCCCAACGAGCCCCACCGCAACAGTCACTGCATTGGCGCGCGCAGGCTTAGCCGCCCAGTAACCGCGCAAGTCAGCTAAGAAGTGCATGAACACTCCGCCGGCAACCAAGAGCACAACCAAAACCTTGAGCAAAAACCGTGTGGTCAGATCCTCCCCTGCCAAAAATGCATTTAGGAGCGTGATCAGGTCGCCCAAGATAGTTAAGCCCGCGATAAAAAGCGTAAGGTAGAGCGCCCAGCGACGCACCCAGATATCTGCGCGTGACGGGTCGTGCGCGATGGTGGTGTGTATGTAGCGCAAGAGCCCAACCGCTGCGACACTCAGGATAATAAAGGCCGCCATCCAATAGCTGAGTCCATTGTCGTACGGGTTGCCGTAATAACCATAAAGCACGTCAGGAAAAACGTAGTTTATGTATCCAAACAAAAGGTTGATGAACGAGATGATGCTGCCGTAAAGCGTGACCATCGCCCCCGCCCACAAAAAGAAGTCCTTCGGCGTTGTTTTAGGTTTGTCCATATATATATAAAGGTTACCTATTTACTATGGCTTGCAGTATACCACGCACCACTATATAACTCATTACAGACGAACATCGATACACAACTAATAATAGGGAGAAAGCTCATGCAACTCGAATCTATTCCTGCCTCAACGCAGTTGAAAATAACCCGTGTAGTGAGTGAATTAGCTTCAGCGCTCAGTAAGATACTTGGTGACTCGGAACCGGGAAATCTTCCGCGCCTCTTCCATTCGTATGACATTATCGATGGCGCTCCTTTTTCCGGTCGCTTATTATTCACCGAGGTGGTTGAGAAGGGAGTCAAACTTCCCTATCCACTGAATGCCGGGGAGATGGCGACGGCAATTTGGAAATATACCTCTGAAGCTGGATATGTCCGTGAGTGGGAAATAAGATCAACATGCATAGCCGGGCGACCGGTTGCGATCGTCTTTTGCCCCAGAAAGTAATATTTCAGGCCGACCCTCTTGGGTCGGCCTCGTTTTTTACCCGTGTAAAAACTCACAACCACGGTTTTAACCGTGGAGAAATTCAATAGTGTCGCCGTCTTTGACTATATATTCCTTCCCCTCGGTTCTGATGAGCCCTAACTCACGCGCTTTTGCCCAGCTCCCCGCCTCAAGTAGCTTGTCCCACATGATCACCTCAGCACGGATAAATTTATCTTTAAAATCAGTATGAATCGCGGCGCCAGCTTGAGGCGCAGTTGAACCTCTCTCAATTGTCCATGCCCTTGTCTCGTCTTTACCAGTCGTAAAAAAGCTCATAAGGCCGAGGAGTGCATAGCTTGCGCGGATTAAACCGTTGATACCGTCGTCCACCCCGAGCTCTTGGCGAAACGCGACCTTGTCCTCTGTATGCAAATCTCTCAAATCATTTTCGACATTGGCGTCCACCACCACATAGGTGGCGTTATGCTGTTTAAAATACTCCACGAGTCTCACCCAGCGTTCGTCGCTTGGTGTTTCGTCTAAGTTATGCCCGCCAGACTCCTTGTTTAGCACGTAGAGTACTGGCTTTCCTGCAAGTAAACGAGTTTTGTCCTTGGTTTCGATGTCTGCGAGTTGAAGCTCTGTGTTTATAAGTTCGATATCACGCAGAGGGTCGATGGTGTCGTTCACTTGCGCGATGTTGGTGTTCTCAAAAATCCGCACCACATGCGCGATAGCGCTTACTTCTCTAATATGTGAGAGAAATTGGTTGCCCAACCCCTCACCCTCTGAAGCCCCCCTAACTAACCCAGCGATATCAACAAACTCAATCGCTGCAGGAATATCTTTTTTTGATTGTGAAAATGCAGCGAGCTTCTCGCGCCGAGTGTCTGGTACCGCAACCACCCCGACCGAAGGGTCGATAGTTGCAAACGGGTAATTTGCAATCAACACACTTTTTTTAGTAAGCGCTTGAAAGAGAGTGGACTTCCCCACGTTCGGGAGCCCTACGATACCAACTGAAAGTTGCATAAAAACATCCTAACTCAAAAATCTTGCGTTATCCAATCAGCCGTTGTACGATCCTCACATCGGCCTATTCGCTCGAATAGTCCAATAAAGAAAGTATGCATAAAGAAAAAGAGTGCGAACGGATACTGAAGGCCTTGGCAAACGAGCGCCGTCTTTGTATCCTTAGTTTTCTTAAAAAACACAAAGAGGGTTCTGTCGGCACTATTGCTGAAGAGATTAATCTCTCCTTTAAGGCTACTTCCAAACATCTCTCAGTTCTTGAGAAAGCTGACATGCTTGAAAAGGAGCACCGGAGTAATCAGATGTTCTTCCGTATTGGGTCTAACTTTAGTGCTATGGTGCGTCGGGCAGTCTCTTTCCTGTAGGGTATTGACAAAAGCTATATAAATCGTTATATTATAATCACATGATACAAAAGATTTTACAGGAAGCCAGCGCAATGATTATGAATCTTTGGCGCACTGTTCGACAATTTTTTATACAATTAGGCTGGCTTAAGGGCTCCGCTCTCGTTATTGCCACTATACTGGTACTTTCGGTAGGTGTCTCATATCTGAAAGGTGGCGCTACTGAGGCAGCGCCGGAGGACAGTATAAAAAGTGTCACGGTAGAATCAGTTTCTTCGCTCTCGCAAGGGGGTTCCTCCCTTTCTGTCGCTGGCATCGTTAAATCTCAAACTGAGGCAACTGTCCGTGCAGAAAGATCCGGCGAGGTGAAAGCGGTATATCGTGCACTGGGAGACTCGGTCTCTGCAGGCACTATTGTTGCGGAAATGGAGAATGCTTCTGAGCGCGCGAGTGTCCTCCAAGCACAAGGGGCGCTCCAAGCGGCAACTGCTTCGGCAAATGTCTCCCAAGGCACACTCGCAAGCACCAAAGACAGCTCGGTGGCCACCCTTCTCTCTACCTACGGCACAGTAGAAAAGGTGATACACACCGATATTGACCCTATGTTTTCAAATCCGGGCGGCAACCAGCCATTTTTTAATGTCCAGAGTGCCGACTCTCAAGCAAAAACAAATGTAGAGAGTGCGCGCTTGACCCTCTCTCTTATCCTTGAGAGAGAGCGTGCACGTACACAAAGCCTCTCATCGGGAGACGACCTAGTTGCCGAATTTATAAAGACTGAGAGCGAGGTAAAAGCAGTGCGCGATTATCTTGATACGGTCATCCGCACACTCAACGCCGGTATTGCAAGTAATGGAGTCAGTGAAACAACGATCGCAACTTATAAAGCAACTGCAACGACGGCGCGCTCCACTATAACAACAACCCTCTCGACCCTAATCACCACTAGGCTCGCTCTTGAGACAGCGCTCAAGACCTCAGCGCAAGGGAGCGATACTATCTCCGCAACGCAAGCAGCTATTACTTCTGCCCAGGGCACCCTCGCCGCTGCACGTGCTAACTTAGAGAAGAGTATTATCCGCGCGCCGATCTCAGGCACTATCAACTCGCTCGCACTTGAGCGCGGCGACTTTATCCAAGCGACCGCACCGGTCTTAACTGTTGCTAACAACCACGCGCTCGAAGTAATTGCCTATATCACCGCGCAAGATTCGCCGCGTGTCAGTGTTGGCGGCAAAGCGACATTTGAGGGAGACGTTTCTGGCACCATTACACGCATCGCTCCGGCGGTCGACCCGCTGACAAAAAAGATCGAGGTGCGCATCGGGCTCTCCTCCGGCGTCACAACGCTGGTTAACGGCCAGTCAGTTGTTGTTAATTTTGAAAAAGCCGCAGCCACGATAAGTAAACCAGTAAAAGGCCCTATCACTATACCGATTGCGACCCTCAAGATCGGCTCTGAAAACGTGGTGGTGTTTACTGTCAGTGCTGAGGGTACGCTTGTTGCACACGAGGTAGTGCTCGGCACACTCTTAGGCGACCGCGTAGAGATCAAATCCGGTGTAACGCCTGATATGCAGATTGTCACCGACGCACGCGGTCTCCAACCAGGCGAAAAAGTAGTAGTTAAAAACTAGTCCATCCATGCTTCCTCTCTGGAATTTTTTCATCAGTAAGCGGCAGTTTACCGCGCTCTTGATCGCGGGGCTTGTTATTTGGGGCACGGCCGCGGTCATTGCTATCACCAAGGAGTCTGCGCCCGAGGTTTCTATCCCTATCGGCATCGTCTCTGTAGCACTCCCTGGCGCTTCAAGCGAGGACGTCGAGCGGCTGGTCACCAACAAGCTCGAGGAGCGTCTCGCCAACCTCCAAAACCTCGATACCCTTACTTCAAGCTCGCAGGACGGGGTCTCTATCATCACTGCACAGTTTCTCGCCTCCGCCGACCTCGACGAGTCGATACAAAAACTCAAGGACGAGGTAGATAAAGTAAAGGGCGACTTGCCCGAGGACGCGACCGACCCGAGCGTTACCGACGTGAATTTTGTCGACCAGCCTATCCAAATTATTTCTATCACTGCAGACCGTCCGTTTGCACAGTTAGCCGAGCTCGGTGAGGAACTTAAGAGTGAGCTCCAGTCGATCAAGGGTGTCTCGCGCGTCAACGTCTCTGGTGTGCGTAACCGTGAGATCCAAATTGTTGTTAAAAAAGAAGAGATAGAGCGCCTCAACATCTCGCTCCCGCAGGTAACT
>VMFK01000035.1 GCA_007375995.1 Parcubacteria group bacterium Gr01-1014_56 | reverse complement strand
AAATTAGACTGCGCTACGTTTGAAACGGCCAAAAAAACAGCAACACTAATATTCTCATTTTGGTTGAGTTGGTTACCGCTGTAGACAAGTGTTGAGCGGCCAAGCCCTGAGCTCGCAACTCTCGGCTCATTCCCCACTCGCCACTCAAAAGAAAGACTGTTTGAGGAGACAAAAGTGCCGTTGCGTATAATTTGTGGCAAAGCAACGACCTTTATAAGAGACCCGGGGCTATAAAGTGTTTTACTCCGGTACAGTGGGGGTGCTGAGGTGTCTGCCTCCCACAAAAGGTTAACGGTCGCTGGGATAAAGACGAAGTCTTTGGTAAAAGTGCCTTTTGATACTGAGTATACGCTGGCCTGTATGAGAGTTTGTTTCCCGACTGCTCCGGTAGTAAATGAAAACGACCGCGCCCCTACTCCAGAGAGGACCTCTTTACCATCCTGTCGCCAAGTAATAGTCGCATCTCCTAAAAGTCCTCCGACAGCCTGTGCCTCGATAGTAACCCGCTCAAAAGGCACTGGGGCCTCAGGTGAGACCGAAAACTGTACCGTGCTCAGCGTATCAATACTCTGGGCGTGCACATACACAGCACCGCAAAAGAGAATTGCAAAAATAAAAATAATATTAGGTAGTTTTGACATTGGGTTTAGGGGTACGAATGTCTCGCATTTCGTTATATTCTCGCATAGTTTTGTTTTTCTTTATTGCACTGTAGACCACAAGCGCTGTCCACGCGGGGAGCATAGAGAACCCCGGCAGGACTTCCCCCATGTAGACCAGCACAGCTGCTTTTTTGTCGAGCATCCCAAACATTTGGAGAAACAACACCAACATAGAGCCCAAGGTGAAACTAATACAAATACTTATGGCAAAACCAAGTGCAATACCAATAGGTTCAGTAACCGTTGCAAGAACCCCGTTGATAACAGGAAAGCTCCCTAATACTCCTAAGACTGCACAACCAATTTCCCCTGCAAAGTATGCACCAACTGCGCATCCTCCAGTGGTGCCGGGGATTAAGGCAACAACAGAGAGCGCGAGCGAGATCAAGAATTGAAAACCGTCTATACAGAGTGCAAACAGGAGTAATGGCGTTACTTTTACGAGATTCATAAGTTTATTTTTGTCCAGCTTCGTCTTGTCGTTGTTTACGGAGCGCAAGCACCTGGGAGGGGTCCGAGGTGATTATTTGGTCCTCGGTATATGAGGCAATGATTTTAATCGCGACATGTTTAAGCCCCGCAAAAAAGATCCCTTCGCCGACGTCCGACTCAAGCAAGAGATATTTTTCTTCATCAGAGAGGTTAAATGTTTTCTGCAAGCTGTCGATAGTGGTGGGCGACTGCTTGAGCAGGATTTGGATCGAAGAGTTGGTGATCATTGGCAAACCATAGGGGGATTTCAAAAAGTCGTCGACGTCTTGAGTGATAGTTGCAAGCCCAAGATAATATTTGCGTCCACGCTTTGCCATACCGTAGAGGAAGCTCGCCGTGTCCTCCGTCTTCATCATCCACCACGCCTCGTCGATCACCAATAAGCGCTTCTTTAAGTTTTTACGAACTGCGTTCCAGATAAAGTGGGTAATAAGGTACATCGCCACTGGCTTAAGGTCGTCTTCCATGTCGCGCACTGAAAATACGACAAACTTTTTGTTGAGGTCGACGTTGGTCGGCTGGTTTATAAAGCCCGACCAGGTGCCCTTGGTATATTTGGACAAACGCTGCACCAAGGACTCTGAGCCCTCCATACCGGCCAAGACGAGTTCAAAGTCCGAGAGAAGCGGCGGCTCCACTTGGGAGAAATCAGAGTCAACGGTGATGTCTTTAAGTGCGTAGGTTTCTGTAATCGCTTTGTCCATAATGGCATCCTCCTCAGGGCTAAGCCCCCCCATCATAATGCGGAACATCCCCACGAGCGCCACAATGTTGGAGCGCAAAATGTCCGCCGGGCTTTCATCTTCGCGCGGAGGGGCTAGTTCAAACGGGTTAATGTGGTGCTCGGAGTTGAGAGAGATGTTGAAATAGCGCCCTCCTACCGCCTGTGCGAGAAACTCATACTCGCGCTCTGGGTCTATCACAATAACCTCAGTATCAAACATGAGGGTGCGGAGTATCTCAAGTTTGGTGGCATACGATTTGCCCGAACCTGACTTCGCAAAAATGACCGAGTTGTAGTTCTCAAGTGAGAAGCTGTCAAACAGCACGAGTGAGGCATTGTGTCGGTTGACGCCATAGAGAATGCCGCGGTCCGAAGTTAAGTCAAACGAAACAAATGGGAAAATTGAGGAGAGCGGGGAGGAATTTAATTTCGAATTTACGCTTAACTCGTCGTGCCCGAGCGGTAAGACCGACTTAAACCCCTGCTCTTGTTGAAACAGCGCCGGTTTTACATATATGAGACGCGACTCAAGCATCGATTTGATCTCGCTCTCTACCTTGTTGAGCTCCTCAACCGTGGCGCCGTAGATGGTGATGTAGACACCAACGTCAAAGATGCGTTCCTGTGCTTGCTGGAGCTGGTCGCGCAGGTCCTCAAGGTCGCTGTAGGCAGTGTCGAGTATCGGGTCGCGCACGAGGCCCTTCTCCTCCCTCGACATGATCTGGCTTTGCACCTCGGCTACCTTTTTTTGGAATTTTTTTAGGATTTCCGCTGAGTCTATCGGGTGGACAAAGATCGAGATGTCGAGCACGCGGTCGAGGTTGATGATCGGCGAGAACCACGAGTCGGTTAACACGCGCGGGTACGACATCACAAAAAACGTACGCGCAATTTTGTCTCCGAGGTTTATCTCGCGCGGCGTAATCTTGAGCGCTGAGGGCGCGATAACGTCTTGAAGCTCAAGGACCCCCTCTTTGTAGATCGCTTCGGGTAAAATCGGCGCCACCGGAGAGGGCGAAGACGGTTTAGATTTTAGAAAATCGAGGATTGCCATACTATATTATTCTTATGCGGCTGCAAGCTGGTTGATTTGAAGGGGTTTTTCGAGCTCACCGGGGTTAAATAGTTTGTAGAAGAGCTCTATCACCTCCTCGGTACCGAGCTTAACGACACGAACCCCCGTGCGTATAAGCCCCTGCTCAACCGTTGAGATCCTTTGCTCAAGTTGTGTGCGGTATTGCTCGAACTGCTCATCGGTTAGTGTTGTCGTGCCCCCCTTGTTGCTTGATACAAGAGAGCTCAGTGCAGCGAGACCGCCCCCGCGGGAGATGAGTGCTGGGTCATAGGGGACCACAATAAAGAAATTTTTTGTCATGATATTCGCTCGCTCAGTAAAGTCTTTGATAAAGACAATGTATTCGCGAATCTGGATCTTCATCAGGTCGTCGAGCTCAAGTACGTAGCGCTCCTCAAGGAGCGCTACGTAGGGCCTGATGTCGAGGTCGCGCGACTCGATAAAAAATTGCACCGGGAACTCAAGTGAGTTAAGAAAATTTTGAAACTGTCCGATGATCGCCTGCTGCTCGTCGGCAGACTTCAATGCCAGGTTGATCGAAGAAGCCATGAGGAGTGAGCGCAAAGAGCCGTCTTTAAGTATCACAATGCCGTCGCGGACCTCTTTGATAGGTACGAACTCTTGTGTCGCCTGCGACTTAACTTTTTGGTCAGCCATATAATCTACTTGTGATGAGCGTGTCGAATCATATTTCAAACCCGGTACGCGCTTGTGTGTTTGTAACCCCCATGTTTGAGCGGTCTTTGATGTTGAGCGACCATGCAAGGTCTTTGAGCTTGCTCTCGGAGAGCGCAGGCACTGGGAGCGCGCGGCTACTCTGTGTGAGTGCAGGGGCTCCTGGCTGGGGGCTCACTCTGGCCCCATGTTGCTTCCATAGATACAGCTTGTGGCCGAAAAAGTAACCGAACGCGTGCTCCATGGCCAATATCATAGGACGTCCGTTCACTTGGTAGAATGCAAGCCCTAAAGAGAGAACCATCACCGGGATCGAAAGAATAACCGTGAGATAAAACGGCAGAAGCGAAAAGAAGATCAAGCACACTCCTCCTCCGCCCGCGACATAGATAAACTGCTTGAGCGTGAGTGGCCCGAATATCTTATCTTCAATTTCAATGAATTGAGGAACTTGGTAGCGCATTACTATCTATTATAGCATCCAAAAATAAGGAGTTTTCGCGACTATATTTTTGGTGTGTGCGGGGAGTTTCGTTTAGAAACGAGACCGTGCATTGCGCCGAGATTTTCTTGAGCGTCTACGCCTTAGAAAATCCAAGTACCCTTAGGGTGTTTCACTCAACGGGCTCGCGATACGGGTCTTTTTTATATATGCCTGGTGCGGGTGGTTGCACTGTGCCCTGCGTAGCCTTCGGCGGAGTAGGGACTTGAACTGTTTTTTCGTTTAGCATGAGATCTGCTTTGTGCATATCAGGAGCAGGCATCGGTGGTTTAGGAGGAATTGCTGGCGGTGAGGGTGGTGCGGTTGGGATCACAGAGGCGAGTGATGGCTTAGGCGCGGCAAGCGGTGGTGGGGCAGATACTGCGGGCATGACAGGGGGTGACGTCACCACAGCAGGCATTTTTCCTGCCTCGTATACTTTTTTCATCGCATCGCGAATTTTTGTAAACAACATGTCGTCCACGTCTTTTGCAATTGCCTCGGCTTTTTGTTGGTCTATTTGCAACGTAGTAACCAAACTGTTAGGAAAGTCTTTTGATTCCGTAAATCCTGTCATTACCTCGTTAATTTCTGCAAGAAGGAACCCTGTTTGGTCGAGGTGTAGTTTATTCTTTGCTCCAATTTGCTGGACGATGACATCTACCTCAGAACTATAAAGAAGGTTCTTTATTTCTGATGGCAAAGAATCAAGTCGTTTCTGCATATCTTCTTTTGAGTATGGTGTTTGGCCCATAGTGGTTTGTTGTTACTAATAAGTTATATTGTAATTTTTTTCTCTGGTAACTTGCTTAATCCATCTTCTATTGTGTCAAGATGTTTCAGTGCCTGCTGCAGTTGCAAGGCATTCTTCTCTGCCAAACGCCGATCTATAGGAAGACTGTTTCGGTCACGAGACTGGTCCCGAGACACTGCAACACCCCACATAATATCATCTCGCATGTCTTTAATGGTTTTTAAATCAACAGTGGAGCCTGTTTTGGTGTGTGCATCAAGAACATCTGAACTGAAACCTCCGCCGAATTTTAGTCTATCGCGAATTTCTTTCAGAAGTTTTACTTCTTTATCTATTTTTTTGCCTACAGTATCCAAACCATCCTTTTCATAAGCTTCGCGGAAGTCCTGCTTCTTTTGTTCACTGAACTTCTCAATTTCTGCAATTTTCTTTGCCCCCGCTTCTTTAAACACTGAGGCATGCCCTATCAAGTCGTCTACTTTCATTGCCTCGAGCTCTTGTTTGGAGAAGTTATCGACACGTTTCTGCAACATAGATTTTCGTGCCTCTTCTGCTGGTGACAGAGTTCCTTTGTCGATAAGGCCCTTTAGTTCTTTCATGGCAGGCACGTTTTCTGCAGTGCGCCTGTTGGTTGCGCGCTCTTTTTCACGTTCAGCATACTGTTTGTCATATGCGACACGCGACAAGCCGCCGCCAATAGAGACCCCCGCCACAGGTTGCAGTACTCCCGTGCTGAGGGCAGCAGCAGGATGCCCAAGCACAGGGTTGTTTAGCCATTTAGAATTAGCAATTCCAGAAAGTAGCCCAGTGCGCAGACTCTTGTCTAGGCGCGTTGCTGCTCGCCCAGCTGTATTACGATACCCAAAATTTGCACCAGCTGTAGAGAAGCGGCGAGAGAACCCGCTCAAGCTTGCGGCCCATTTGTCGGGGCGAGCGGTAATTGTTTGGGCCAAATCCCCGCCCCATTTTGAGACAGTGCTCGATGCTTGGAGAGCCAAGTAGAGCAGGAGCATGATGAACCCAAGCCGGATGCCGACGTTAGCTGCGATACTTGCAAGGTAAGTAATCCCGGTCGCATCTCCGTTATTGTTTATGTCACTGAATATTGCCCCTACCACCGAGGGTGTACAGCCAGCCGCACGTGCGGCATCGGAGCATACCGCAAGCGCAGAGGCAAAGTCTGCAATAATAATGAACAAAAAGAGAAATATCGCCGGGTACAGTGAGTAGGTTATAAGCGCATTTAGCCATTGTTTAAAATAACTTTCAGCGGTTTTGTTTGGTATGGCATAGAGCACGAGTGCAAGCGGCGCCGCAATAATAACTAACCACAATACCACGATGCGGGATATAAGGCACCCATAATACCCACCGTAAGGTCCTGTGCCTCAGTGGATGCACGAGTTAGTGAGGCAACCGCATTGCCGGCAGTGTTAACAATAGGCCCTCGGTTTTGGAGTGAATCCTTAAGGAGTGGCGCATTAGGGCCACCAATGCCGTTGTAGAACTGTATGGCAAGTATATTGCCTCCGTCTATCACCACGCGTACAAAAAAGAAGCTGAAGTTGATAACAAGCGCGATCGCTATCACCCGCACAAGAGTTTTCATTGTGTCGCTCGTCTCAGCCAAGAGCATGATGTTGACCGCGATGTAGATGAGTATAAAAATGAACGCCATGTTGGCTAAGTCGCGCGTCATCTCCCACCCTGAGGTGACAAAGTTCATCGCGTAGGCGGTGCTAGAGAGCGAGAGATACACCGCAAAGTTAAAGAAGTATGATGCGACATAAGCAATGAGGCCGCCCAGCCCCACGGTAAACACATATACGATATTTGATATCCACTCAGCAAGAGTGTTCCCGATTGGGGCGCTTCCGGCTTCTTTTGCTGCAGTAGTAGCAGCAGCATCGCCAGCTTTTGTACAATCAACATTTGATCCCGTTACAGCCTTCCCGCGTTCGCACTCTTGAATAGCAACTCTGCGTATACTTTCATATCTATCAAATGGTACTCCCGCAGCGTGAGCAGTAAAAACAGTAAAGATTTTTTGTGAAGGGGCAAATACTACAACAACAAGCGCAACAAGCGCCACTATTTTTATAGATGTTTGAAAAATTTTATAGTCCCAGTGCATGGCATTGTTGGAGCTTGGCGCTTGTGTCTATATTAAGGTTCGCGAGGCTGCTTTGCAGCGAGGCGCGGTCTTGCTGCACCGAGATAACATCAAGCGCAGTGTAAACACGAGGGTTGTTCGCAGTCTTAAACGCATTCCACCTTGTTTGTATAGCGGTCACGTCTGCGGCTACCGTTGCAAACAAAAGGTCGGTCTGGATTTCCTGGATCGCCGCTATAGAGCTGTTCGCATTAGTAATATTGCTGTTATGGAGCGCGACTATTCCCTCAAGCTCTGCGACCTTGAGCGCCGCAGCGCTTGCACCTGCCTGTGCTGTCGAGAGTTGTGCCGGAGTGAGCGCTGAGGAGGACGTTGCATTGACCCAGCAGTTTTGGAGGTTGGTGAGGTTTTGTTGCGCGGTTTGGGTGTCAACAATAATTCTTTGCTCGACGCTTGCGTATTGCTGCGCAGTCGCAACTGCGGCCTGTAGCTCGTCCATGAGCGTCTCGGCTTGTGTCTGCCCTTGTACGTTTGTGGTGCTCGTCGATTTTTTATTTACGTTACTGAGGCCTCCGTAGAGGATTTTTGTGATAAGGGCGTTTTGGAGAGCGGCCAATATCTGGTTGATGCTGTCGCCGATCTGGAGCGAGTCGAAGTTTGCTTTGATACTGCCTGAGAGCGACTCACTGATCGCTATACCCGGGGTTACTATCTTGCAGTTGCTTGAACCGGGCGGGTCGCACTTTTTAACCGACATGAAGCCTTGGCCCAAGTCGAGCTCAAGCGCGCCGGTTGCTTTGGCGTTTGCGACAGCGTTGTCGAGACTCTCGGTGAGCGCCATATATGCGCCAAACGGGTTGTTAGATGGCTCAGTAGTAAATGCGATAAGCCCTCCCCACCCCCCTTCTCTAAAGTTGCCGTCAAGAAAGTTTTGTACATTGCCTACAGCTTGTGTAAGTGTGCACGAGGGGGCAACATTGCGGCGGGCGTATGCCTGAGCAACTGCGATGCGCACCTGGAGTTTAAAGGGGCTGCAAAGGAAGGCAAAATTTGAACTCTGGAGAAACTCCCCCGCCGCTTGGTCGGCAACGCCCGTAAAAAATTGGTTATAGTCTTGCACGAACGCGGGCTTGCCATCAAACCCTGAGTTGATCCAGTTAACTGTGCTGTCGGTTATCTGTTGCACCGCAACCTTGCCGAGCGTGCGTACCAAACACTGCACAATAGTCTCACCTTGTGTGGCGGTATCGCTCGCTTTGTCAAATGCACGTACGTCAAAAAAAGCAGATATTGTGTCTATAGTCACTGAGGGCGATGCCCTCACCGCCATGTGCGAGAGACCATACTGCGCAATACATCCACCAACGACCGAAGCAAGACCAGTAAGGAGGTTAATAGGTTTACCGTCAGCTCCTATCGCAGGGTTTGTAATATACGCGTCACCTACTACGACACTATTATTTAAAGAATTTATAGGAGTAGGGTTAAATACTATCCAACCACTGCCGCCACTAAATGCGCTGTTATTCCAGATGATGCCCTGAGCGGGCTCTACCGAAATATCGATAAGGTCGACATAAGCAGTGTCATCAAAGCCCCCTTGGCCTATCGGTATTTGTGTATTGACTCCTCCACCAGTGCCGCTCACCCCTCCCCCTACTGTTGAGCCGATAGGTGCCTGAGCATTGCCGCCGTTATCTCCGCCCGTTCCGCCGCCGTTATTTGTAGTGCTACCTGTACCAAAGAGGTTCTGGGTTTGGGTAGCTGCCCCACCACCTCCAAAAAACCAGAACCACAAGCCTAAGATCAGCGCCAAAATGACGAGCGAGATGATGACGATATAGATAATCCTTTTTCTCATGTATATCTGGTCTATTGTTTTGAAGAAGAAAGAAACAAGCTCCAGGCAATCCCTGGCTCGTCTTTATTGAAAAGTATACCGTTCAAGTCAAATTGTTGCGCGACGCTTGTAAACACGCGGGCGGTCTCGTCGTTGAGGCCTTGGTAGAGTTCAAAACTTGCCAACCCCAAGAGCGGGTCCGTAAATAGGAGCCCCAGGCCGTCGTACGTGTCTGCCATAAGACTAAAATTGTTGACGATCTTAAGGTGCAGCGGCCAGAGCGAAGAGGGGGTGGGTACGGCAAGAAGATCTTTCGCGAGCGCTCGGTGCTCTTTTTGTAAATCCTCCAAGTCTTTTAACTTTGCGGGGTCGGCAGTTTCAAGCGAGAGCCCAATGACAAGTATAGTGTTGGAGAAATTTGCCTCAGAGTGTCGTGTGATAACTCGGACCACCTCGTTGCCGTACGACTTCATCGCCTGGGAAGAGTTTTCTTTGATGATGATGTCATTTTGCGAGTATGGCGGGGCTCCTCGCTCGCGCCCAATGCGCGCCGCGGCCTCCGCTATCAATTTCTCCTGAGTTGGTATGTCGCTCCCCAACCCTTGCGACTTAGCCTGGCTTAAGGCTATAAGAAGTGTCCGAGCGACCGTATCGGTTACGTTTGAGCTTTGTGCGGCGCCAAGAAGCGTCTGTGTTGTTGAGGACTGGCTTGCCCCAGACACCAAGCTGATTTTGTCGCCCTCAATTGCGTGGAGCGCTTGTAACCAGTCCCCGGTTGGAGGCGCGTTTGTCGGCAAGGTTGCGCTTAGAGAGTTAAATTGCGGGCCAGATTGGTTAGTAAATTGTTGTGCAAGGGCAACGAGGCCTCCTGATAGCGCTATGGAGCTTACAATAACGATAAACTGAGTGCTAGGGAGATACGAGCGAAGAGCCATTGCCCAAATTGTATCAGATTTTCGCGCTATACTTCTGTGTATGCACCGTATTACTCGCCTCAGCCTATCTATTTTATTAGTCGGCCTGCTTGTTGCCCCTCTTTCTGCTTCGGCATACGGTATTTCATTTGGTGGGCGAGTACTTTTTGTTGTCCCCTGTTCTGGCGGGATGCGCCAGATAACTATCCTCCCTGCCGGGCGCTTCCCCATTTCATATATTTGGACGCCATTCACCATTACAAAATCGGTTGGGCCTCCTGTGCCCGGCGGACAGGTATACGGTATTGCCGACGTCCCATTCGTTTGTTTTGTAGGTGGAGGCGGGTTCTTCTCTTCTCCCGTTCCTCTGTTTGGCCTGAGGATGTATGTGGTTGGGACAAGCCCTCCCGGCGGGAATATTCCGATATTCAAGATCTAAAGCGAGGACTCTACAAGTACCAGCCACTGCTCAAGCGAGACATCTTCCGCCCGCGCGTTTTCTCGTATTCTCGTATTCTTGAGAATATCAGAATACTCTCTTCCTACTGCACTCTCAAGATTGCGCTTCAATAATTTTCTCTTGTGGGCAAACCCTGCGTGCAGTAGGTCAAAAAATTTCTTCTCGTGCGCGGCGCTTTTGAAATTGTTTCTTGAGATGTTTTCAATGGCAAGTATAGCCGAGTCAACCTCGGGCGGCGGCGAGAATGCACCCCTAGGGACTGTTTTTATATAGCGCGGAGTGCCGTATGCTTTAACCGAGAGCGAAAGAATACTTTCCTTTTTCTCGCGAGCAATACGTTCGGCAACTTCTTTTTGTACTAGGAGTGTCATACTAGTCGGTTGAAGAGATGCTGACAAAAACTTTTCTAAAATCGCACCGGTAATGTAGTACGGAATATTTGCAACAAGTTTATAGGTGCCTTGCAAGTGGCTTGATATATCAAACCGCAACACGTCATTTTCGATAAGCTGCAACTTCCCTTCTGCAATTTCATGCTGGAATTTTTCCTCAAGTACAGGGATAAGGCGATGATCTTTTTCTATCGCAACGACAATTGCTCCGCGCGAGAGAAGCTCGTGAGTGAGCGCGCCTTCTCCGGGGCCGATCTCAAGCACGCGCTCCCCCGGCGTGATATGTGCTGTGTCTGTAATAAGAGAAAGATAGTGTGTTGAAGTAAGAAAATGCTGACCAAGAGATTTTTTCTTAAACATATCTAGTCTAAATAAATAGTACGACCTATACGCTCGGGGGACTCATACTCAAGCAGCTCTTCTTGTATGTCGGATAAAAATTGCGAGGGTATGGTTGCGTTTTTTGAACCAAACACGGTTCGGTACGCTGCGTGGCTAAGGTACACTTTTTCTTTTGCGCGCGTGAGCGCCACGTACATAAGCCGTCGCTCCTCTTCTTTGTCTGCAGCGTCTCCGTCTTCCCGCTCATAGGGGAAGAGGCCTTCCTCAAGGCCGGTGATAAAAACATAAGGGAACTCAAGGCCTTTTGCGGCATGGACGGTCATAAGCCGGACCGTGTTTGCCTCGTCTTTGAGCTCGTCTTGGTCGCTTGCAAGTGCTGCGGATTCTAAAAATTGTTCCAGCCCTTCGAGGGGACTCAGGGCAACTCGATCATATCGAGTTGCAAGTGCGGCAAGTTCTCGGATATTTTCGAGTCGCTCCATCCCCTCAACCTTGTCCTCTTTATACATGCGCTCCATACCACTCTCTTGCATTACATACTGCACCAGTTTTGATGGCGGTAGTTTCTTCGAGGCCTCTGCGATGCGCACAAGCAGCACTCGAAACGCGCGTACCTTTTCTCCCACTGCTCCTCCAATAGCGCTCTCGCTCCCGTTAAGCATTTTAAGCAAGGTAACTTTCCCAATGCCGCGCGAAGGAGTGTTAGCGATACGCGCAACATCGGGGGCGGTCGTATATGTCGCGGCACGGATGTAGGAGAGCACATCTTTGACCTCTTTGCGTTCAAAAAATTTTGTACCAACTACTTGGTACGGAATATCTGAGGCAAGGAGCGCCTCCTCAATAGCGCGCGACTGGAAGTTTGCGCGATATAACACACAAAAATCTTTCGGCGCTTTGCCCTCTGCTACGAGTTCGCGGATTTTTCTTGCAATGAACCCCGCCTCATCGGTTTCATCGAACGCTTGATACAGCGAGAGTAACGCTCCCTCTTTGTTTTTTGTATAGAGATTTTTTTCGCGGCGATACTGATTTTTTGAGATTACTTCGTTCGCCGCCGCAAGAATATTTTTGGTCGAGCGGTAGTTTTCTTCAAGGACGACGACCTTGCCCCCAGGGAATGTTTTATCGAACGAAAGAATGTTTGTAATTTGGGCGCCTCGCCAGCCGTAGATAGTTTGGTCGATGTCGCCCACTGCGCAAATATTTTTTTTATCATTCACCAAAAGTTCGGCCATACTAGCCTGTATCCGATTAGTATCCTGGTACTCGTCTATATGTATGTACGGCCAACGTGCTTGGTATCTCAAACGAGCCTCTGTATTTGCACGCAAAAAAGTAACGGCGCGTAAAAGGAGGTCGTCAAAATCGAGTGCGCCGTCTTCACGCAGCACTTTTTCGTATGCGAGCCAGGCCAGGGCGAGCACTCGCTCACGAGGTGTCTCAGCACTCTCCAGAAATGCGGATACCGGGGTGTCCTCTCCCTTGCTGCGAGAAACAATTGAAAGCGCCGCTCGCGGCTCGATATCCTCTGCCCCAACCGATTTAAGCGCCCCTTTCATCGCTCTCAGTGAGTCGGCACGGTCATATATCGCGGGTGTGCGTTTGTAACCCAAAATTTTTGCATTTTCTTTAATAATAGTGAGCCCAAGCGAATGAAAGGTCGATATAAAAGGTGATTTTTTGGCTTCAAATGCAGGTCGCGCAAGTGCTTGGTCTTCCCATAACAGCTTGCGCGTTCGCTCACGCATCTCAGAAGCGGCCTTATTAGTAAAGGTAATAGCCAAAATTCTTTCGGGCGCGACCCCACGATGCACGATCTGAAGTATGCGATGTGTGATCACGCGGGTCTTCCCCGCCCCGGCACCGGCCAAGACCAAGAGCGGCCCCTCGGTGTGCATCACTGCCTCCTTTTGGGCATCATTAAGGCCACTAAGACTACTCACTCAAGCACTATAACCCATTCCTTAAGTATTTTTAGGCTGACTTGACGCTTTTCGGTTATCCACATGTGCTTTTTAGCAATATTGACCCTCCCCCTCCCAGGGGTATAGTGGGTGAGTACAGGGTGAAGGATTGATTAAATGGCTCTATTAGGCCATTTATTGACGGAACAGGGTGAAAATGCGCTAATTTAGGCTTATTTTCTAGCGAAACGAGAGAAAAGTGAAGTTTTACTTCATTTTTCCGAGCGAGCGACGAAAAAATGCCTTTGAAAAAGGCTTATAGACTCTCACGAAACAGACCCTTCTTCGACGGTTGAGCCATATATTGCGAAGAAGGCAAAAAAACTCTTATTTTTCAAGCTCTTTACTGGGTTTGTCTCTTTCGTAATGCTGATAAGCCCTCTCTTTGCACAGGCAAGTGTGTTTTCGATCCTCAACGTATTTTTTGGAAAATATGCTACTCAAACCCAAGCTCAATCCTCAAATTTTAATTCTCAAACGATCCCCTTACTCCAGCCGGCAGTTAATATAGACCCTAACCCCGCAAAGGGTGGCGGAGACATAGCAGTGGTAGATGGTACAGCGCTTGTGCCTACCGACGGACCCTCTGGAACCTTGGCTGACATCGAGGAGCAGTCGCAGTCATCTCAAATTAGTGTATATACGGTGCGTTCTGGTGACACGCTCTCTGGCATTGCAGAGATGTTCGATGTGACGGTGAATACAATCATCTGGGCAAACGACATCAAGGGTCGCATTATTCGCCCTGGCGACATGCTTATTATTCTCCCTATCACCGGCATCCGACACACGGTTGCTAAGGGAGAGACCCTCCAATCCATCGCTAAAAAATATAAAGGCGACACTGCCGAGATCGCAAGCTATAACGAAATTTCCTCGGATAGCAAGTTGGCTCTGGGTACGGTCATTATTATTCCTGGAGGCGAGGTTACTGCCCCACCAGCAACGACGCGTTCAAACTCCGGCGCCGCATCTCGTCTTCAGGGTGCCAATGGCCCCGATTACGGCGGGTACTACCTATGGCCAGTTAACGGCGGCATTGTTACGCAAGGCCTCCACGGATTTAACGGGATAGATATCGGCGCACCTAAAAACACCGCGATCTTAGCTGCTGCTGAAGGAGTAGTCATTATCTCCAAAGGCGGCGGCGGTTGGAACGGTGGTTACGGCAACTACGTCGTGGTCCAGCACCAAAACGGTACACAGACGCTTTACTCGCACGCCGCACAACTCTTGGTTTCGCCTGGCGACCAAGTGGCGCAGGGTCAGACCATCGCGCTTATCGGCCGCACCGGCCAAGCAACAGGCTACCATCTCCACTTTGAAGTCCGTGGTGCCAAAAACCCTTTCGCTAAGTAAAAAGCATA
>VMFK01000034.1 GCA_007375995.1 Parcubacteria group bacterium Gr01-1014_56 | reverse complement strand
AGATTATGCGCCTTGAGGTGGAGAAGGAGGCGCTCCGTAAAGACGCTGAGAGCGAGGACGGCGAGCGCTCCGCTAAAGCTCGCGTTAAAGTGATCGAGCGTGAGGTCGCTGAGCTCAAAGAGGAGACGAGTGAGCTTGAAATACGTTGGAAGAACGAGAAGCAAATTCTAAGTGACATAAAATCGATCAAAAAAGAGTTGGAGAGCTTGCGCATGGAGGCCGACGGCGCTGAGGCAAGCGTTGACCTCTCGCGTGCAGCTGAGATCCGCTACGGAGAGATACCTTCGCTCGAGCGCGAGCTTGAGCAAAAACAGAAGCGCCTTAAAAAACTCCAAAGCTCCCGCCGTTTGCTTAAAGAAGAAATCGCCGAGAGCGATATTGCGTCAATTGTTGCCAAATGGACCGGTATTCCTGTCTCTCGCATGCTTGAGGAGGAGGCAGAGAGGCTCTCGCGCATTGAGGCAGACCTGAAGCGGCGCGTGGTCGGCCAAGAGGAAGCGGTGCAAAAAGTTGCCGACGCGGTTAAGAGATCACGCGCAGGTATTGCAGACCCCAACCGACCTATTGCCTCGTTTATGTTCCTCGGCCCCACAGGAGTAGGGAAGACCGAGCTCACCAAAGCGTTGGCCGAGTTTATGTTCGACGATGAAAAGGCGCTTATACGTGTCGACATGTCCGAGTACATGGAGAAGCATGCTGTCTCCAAACTCATTGGCTCTCCTCCGGGTTATGTTGGCTACGACGAAGGCGGAGGCTTAACCGAGCTTGTCCGGCATCGCCCCTACGCAGTGGTGCTCTTCGACGAAATAGAGAAGGCACATCCAGAAGTATTTAACATCTTGCTCCAAGTGTTGGACAATGGCTACTTAACCGATGCTAAGGGGCGTAAGGTCAACTTTCGGAACGCTATCATCATCATGACGAGCAACATCGGCGCACAATATATCGACAAGATGGAGCAGATCGGCTTTAGAGGAGGCGACAGCTCAGACGCAGCAAACTATCGCCTCGCTAAAGAAAAAGTGCAGGCTTCGCTTAAAGACTACTTCCGCCCGGAGTTCCTCAACCGTATCGACGAGACAATTATCTTTAACATCCTCTCACCCGAAGCGGTTAAAGATATCGTCGAGATCCAGGTCAAAGAGGTGGTTGAGCGCCTCGCTGCCAAAGACATCACGCTAAACATTTCGCCCGAGGTCTACGAGTTTCTTGCTAAGGAGGGCTATAACCCACACTACGGTGCGCGCCCACTGCGCCGGTTGATACAGGATAAAATCCTCACCAAGGTGGCCTCCCTCATGGTCTCTCGCGGTGTACTCTCCGGCGGGAGCGTCTCGGTTGGGATCAAAAACAATGAGTTTAGCTTTGACGTTAAAAAAACAGGGAGAGGCAGGGCAGCAAAAGTAGCAGCGCCCCTAGCTGAGGAAAAAGTCGGCGCCTAGATTTTCTTAGCGTCTACGCTGTAGAAAATCCAAGTACCCTTGGGGTGTGCGTAAATAAAATAAAAAAACATGGCCGTCACATCGCTGTGGCGGCCATAAACTTGTGATGACGGCAGTGCTGCTTATGCTGCTGTCCTTTTAATGCCGCGGTTTTTAAAGAACTCGGCGCGTTTTTCGTTCAATACGTCGGCGATAAGGGTGGCCACGTCAGAGGCTGACAGCAGCTCGCCATAACTCCCCGATACTTCTTGTGCATTTAGGAGCAGTTCTTCCGGTGTGTCAGAACCAGGCCTATCAGCAGAGAGGAAATACCTCGACTTATAATAAACCCTGTTGTCTTTTGAGTAGAACCCGTCGGACGTACCTTTGTTTTGATTTTTGACGGGTGCTTCGAGGAGCGCGCGCATAGCAAACTCCTTCTGCTCCTGTTGTTGCTTCGGATCCGGAGTCAGAGTACTTTTACTCTTGGTTGTCATGGCAATGACCTTTCTTTTTTGTACCTAATCAAGACTATACGCCAAGATTTTCTTAGCGTCTACGCTGTAGAAAATCCAAGTACCCTTGGGGTGCACTGTCTCGTTTCTATACGAAACTCCCAGTACACACCAAAACTATAGTCGCAAAACCTCCTTACTTTTGGGTGCGCCGGGGAGGATTCGAACCTCCGTAGGCCGAAGCCGCTTGGTTTACAGCCAAGTACAATTGACCACTCTGTCACCGACGCATATTTTCTAGACCTTTGAGAACAACTCATACTTTACACTGTTTATTTTTACTTGTCAGGGGTATAAAAAAATGAGGTATTATATATGCATGCGCAACAGGCGTGCTGGAGTAGTTCTTTTTGTGGGAGTAGCAATGATGCTCCTGCCATTTTTTGCAGCCGCTCAGGGGTTGGTGCCCTGCAGCGGCATCGACTGCCAAGCCTGCTACCTCATCGACCTCTTCCAAAACGTCATTAACTTTGCGCTCGGGCTCTCGGTCCCAATCGCAATAGGACTCTTTGCCTATGCCGGGGTGCTCTACTTTATTTCCGCGGCAAAACCCTCTGGCATCGAGCAGGCAAAAAAGATTTTCCAAACCGCGCTCGTGGGTTTTATCATAGCGCTCTTGGCGTATGTCATTGTGGAGACCTTGCTCCATGCGGTGCTTAAACAAGAGTATTGGAGCACGTGGAACTCAATCCAGTGTACCAGTCAAGAAAACCGCCCCACCAACAAAACAGTCGGGGACCTGCTAGGCCAGGCAAGCATCAACCCCGCTGTGGTTGGGTCCTCACCTCTTTGTCCCACAGGCTACAGTTGGGAGCCATCAAGAAACGCTTGTTTTAACGGCCGTGCAACAACCCCCCCTGTCTCTTACAATGTCTATGGCGGCAATGGTGCACTATGCACAGAGAACAACACCGCCTGCAGCGTATCGGTCTTGCAGGCTGCTGGATACACGCAGGCGCAAGCTAAGGTTATGTCCTGCATTGCGGTGACTGAGAGCAGTGGCAACCCATATGTCCCTTCCCCCAAAGGTTCTACAGCATGTGGAACGTTCCAAATAGTCAAAAGTAATTGGAACAACCCTAATATCCATACAGGGAGATGTAGCAGTGCCAGCTCCTGTAAGGACCCCTATTGCAACGCACAAGCGGCGTATCTCTTGTCTCAAGCACAAATTGCCGCCGGGCGCTCTCCTTATTCAGACTGGACCTGCCCTGGTTGTAATGCTAAGGCCCAGGCTTGTGTGTCGCTCTATGGCAATTAATATGCTTAAAAAATGCTATGAATAAACCATGAATAAAATAGTAACAATAAGCATAGGAGTGGTGATTGTAATTGGCATCGGGATGGTTGTTATATTTGTGTGGCTCACCAACTCCTTTACCACCGACACACCCCAAGACGCAACCTCTGTAGGCCAACAAAGCGGCACCTCCGGCGTTGTCGTCACCGTGCCTGGCGGTGCTCCTAGCGCGCAACAAACAACTGTCCCTCTCTCAACCACAGACGGGGGAGTGCTTCAAATAAAAGATATAAAGAAGGACAGTGCCGTGGGGGAGTATCCGACGCCAGGCTACTACTATATAGGCTTCCATACTCCAATAGAGGGCATTGCGGACCCAACAGCGACCGAAGACCCTCCTTACCTTATTTTATTTATCGAACCAACACAGTATTTTAACGTCTCCCTCCTCAAGGAACCAATCGCAGATACACGCGTTGCAGCAGAAGAGTATTTGATAGAGCATCTTGGGATATCACAGAGTGACATGTGCCGCCTGAGTTACATGGTGAGCGTGCCAAACAGAGTTAATACAATATACGCAGGCCAGAACCTCGGCTTTAGTTTCTGCCAGGGCGCGGTCGCGCTCTGATTGCACAAAGTGGTTTTGTAGGTTATATTCTCCTTCATGTCTCAGGACAGATTGATCAAACTCCAGTGCTCTAAGTGCAAGCGCGTCAACTACTGGTCCAGCAAGAACAAGAAGTTGGTGGTTCGCAAAATTGAGCTCAAAAAGTACTGCAAATGGTGCCGGGCTCAAACCGTGCACAAAGAGGCTAAAAAGTAGTAGCTTGTCTTAATTTGACAAGGCTTATCTTGAGGCATACACTCGCCTTAGCTAGTAGTGCAGTGCAGAAATCCGGCAAATAGAAGGTGGAGGCCGAAAATGAAAAAGTTCTTATTGACGATCTGTGTGGCCCTGGCTGCACTCGCCGTGCCCGCGTTGGCACAAGATGTTGAGTCCTCGTACAAGTTTGATGGAGCTCTGTGTACTGAAATGGATGCAATACCTAAATTTCAGGCTCTGTTTGAAAAATACAGGACAGAACCTGGGGCGATCATGGTGGCCGCGGCGGAGCATAATTTGCCTTGCACGATCGGAACTACCGTGACCAAGCAGAAGGAGGGCAGGTACATCATGTCATTCCAGTCAAAGGAGGACACGAAATTCGATATCCTTGCCTGGCCGTGGGGAGAGTCTACTGTTTTCTCAATGAGACTATCGACGGAGAACAACAGGGCTGTCTATAAACCATGACGCAGCAACCGCAACAGCGAGCGGCCACTACTTTCAAGTAGATGGCCGCTTTTGTTTTATATAAATCTTGTATAGACTTCTTAGTACAGGGCGATTAGTTAAATGGTATAACAGCGGTCTCCAAAACCGCTATTGGGGGTTCGATTCCCTCATCGCCCGCCGCCGCCAAGATTTTCCTATGAATAAAGATTTAATTGTCATAACAGGAGCCCTTGGGTTTATTGGCTATAACGTTGCCTCGTTTTTTAATGAGGCCGGGAAGAGTCGGCTTATACTGGTCGACCGCGAGGTAAGGCAAGGCAGGCTCACATCCCTGCAGTATGAGCAGTACATGGATGCCGAGGAGCTTTTGAGTGCTCCCGCGGAGTTCTTCTTGCGCGTTAAAGCAGTCGTGCATCTGGGGGCTTCTGTTAATACCGGTGACACCAACAAAGAGGCAGTCTTTAAAAATAATTTCGAATACAGTAAAAAACTATTTGATCTGTGCACAAAGTACAACAGTAACTTTATCTATGCCTCCTCCGCAGCAACCTATGGCGACGGGTCAAAGGGTTTTGACGACGCTCGCCGCGACCTTGAGCCACGAAATTACTATGCTGAGTCGAAACACGCGTTTGACGAGTTTGTGCGCGACAGGGAGGCAGGGCCGCCACAGGTGGTGGGGCTCAAATTTTTTAATGTCTACGGACCCTTCGAGTCGCACAAAGGTCGCATGGCCTCGACCATACTTTTCTCCTACCAACAAGCAAAACAAGATGGCGTTATAAAGCTGTTTCGCTCACACAACCCCTCGTATAAAGACGGCGAGCAAAAGCGCGACTTTATTTATGTCGGCGATACTGCAAAAGTAATCAATTTTTTCCTCGAACACCCGGAGCTTTCAGGTATCTATAACCTTGGCACGGGACACGCACGCACGTTCATTGACCTTGCACAGGCGGTGTTTTTGGCACTCGGCAAAAAACCAAAGATCGAGTTTATCGAGACACCCGAGCAGTTTAAAAAGCAGTATCAGTACTTTACTGAGGCCGATATGTCGCGTTTCCATAAAGCTGGGTATATGCCACCAATGAAGACCCTTGAAGAGGGAATCAAAGAGTATGTAGTGGAGTATCTCGAGAAGGGGGTCTTACTCGACTAAGAACTTTTTTGCTAGCCTAATAGCCTTAGAGCGGTTTTTGACCCAATGGATATCTTTGTTTCTTTTAAACCATCTCATTTGGCGTTTGACGTATTTGTTATTGCCACGCTCAATTTCTTTTTCTAATTCCGCACGCGAAATCTTCCCTTGCAAATACCAAGCGAGATACCGATACTCGAGCCCTAATTCCTCCATGCGTTTGTAGGAAAGGCCACGAGCATGCAGATTTTTTGCCTCGGCAATCATCCCTGCCCTTATTCGCGCGAATAGGCGACTACGGATATTTTGCTTGAGTTTTCTTTCGGCGGGGGCGAGGCCAAGCCATAACACGTCGTACTTCTTTTCGCTTGTAGGCAAGGGGGTTTTGTCGAGTGTGTGAGCAATCTCAAGCGCCCGTATAATCCGGCGCTTGTGTTTGGGCTCGATAGTCTCGGTGCGCCTTGGATCAAGCTGCTTTAACATCACAAAGAGCTGCTCTGGAGATTTCTTTTCTAACTGCGTACGTAGCTTTGGGTTAGGAGGGACATTGGGGAGGACCAGTCGACCAAGAAGCGCATCTATATAAAACCCCGTACCACCAACAACAATCGGTATTCTATTATTCTTGAGAATATGAGAACAAGCGATGGTGGCTTTTTTTACAAAATCATCTGCGCTAAATTGTTTTTTAGGCGAGACAACATCAAGTAAGTGGTGTGGGACTCCTGCCATTTCTTTTTTTGTGATTTTGCCAGTAGCAATATCAAGACCTTTGTATACTTGTCGCGAGTCAGCAGAAATAACTTCGCCATTTAATTTTTGTGCGAGATACACACCCAAGGCAGATTTACCCGAGGCAGTGGGGCCCACAATTGCTATAACACGAGGTCTCTTCATTTGTGCCGGAGGTGGGACTTGAACCCACACCCCTTGCGGGACACGATTTTGAGTCGTGCGCGGCTGCCATTACGCCACTCCGGCATCTGTCTTCTGTGTTAGAATATCGTTTATGTCGGGGTTTTACAATAACGCAATTTTTTGGGTTGAGGTCGACAAAATAAAACCAAACCCGTTTCAGCCGCGCAAAGAGTTTGATGAAGCAAAATTGCAAGATTTGGCAAACTCCATAAAACAGTATGGTGTGATACAGCCGCTTACTGTCTCACGCAAGGAGGTTCAAAAAGAGGACGGTGGGCTCCAAGCTGAATATGAGCTTATCGCGGGGGAGCGCCGCCTGCGCGCCGCAAAAATAGCGGGGGTAGTTGCGGTGCCGGTCCTTATCCGCGACTCATTTGACGACGACAAAACAAAGCTCGAACTTGCAATCATCGAGAATCTCCAGAGAGAGGACCTCAACCCGATCGACCGCGCGCAGGCATTTAACCGTTTGGTAAAAGAATTTAACTTTAAGCACACTGAGATCGCCGCAAAAATAGGGAAGAGCCGTGAGTATGTCTCCAACACAATCCGTCTTCTTTTGATGCCTCAGGAGATGCAAGATGCTTTAGCGGAGGGCAAGATCTCGGAGGGCCATACAAGGCCACTCCTCATGCTCTCTGACCGCACGGCGGAGCAAGCAACGTTGTTTAAAGAGATTTTGCTGAGACATCTCACGGTTCGTGACACCGAGGCTATTGCGCGTAGGATTGCCTTTGACCGGGTGCGCAAAAAGGAGTATCTCTACGCGCCAGAGATTTTAGAGATGGAACGGGAGTTGACCGAGGCTCTTGGCACACGGGTCGCAATAGAACCCAAAGAGCACGGGGGCAAGCTCTCGATCGATTTTACAAGTGAGGACGACCTGCGCATTATCTTCTCGCAACTTGCGTCGCGCATAGCCTCGGCAAAGCAAGAAGTCCCTGGGCAAGATGGTCTGGCCGACTCAACACCCGCTTCATCTGATGTTTCGCCTGCGCAAGCTCTGGACGACCGCACCGGGGAGGAGAAAAAGCGCGACGAAAATACCTTCGACCCTACTCAGTTTTCTATATAGTTTTTTCTCCCTGCCCTAGCGCGTTTCTGATATGTCGGCGCGCAAGCGTTGTCTTGGCAAAATCAAGCCATTTTTGTTTTGGATGAGCGTTCTTTTTTGTTTGGATAGTGACAATGTCGCCGTTGTGGAGCTCAGTATCAAGCGACACCATTTTGCCGTTTACCTTAGCCCCTGCTACGTGGTCGCCTAAGTCTGAGTGTATCGCGTACGCAAAGTCGATAGGCGTTGCTCTTGTGGGGAGGTCAACGACGTCTCCCTTGGGGGTAAAGACAAATGCCCGGTGAGAAAAGATGTCGCTATGCAGCGCCGTTTCAAAATCGGGGTCCTCCAACTCGTTGTCCTCAAGATTTGAGAGCCACTCGGGCGCTGCGGGCGAGCCGTAGCGCTCCGTGCCTTGCACTTCTGGAGAGGCTGCATCATCTTTTTTGCGCCCGAGCCCAGGGATAAGCGAGCGTATCCACTCAAAACTTGAGCCTCGCCCGCGCGGTGCCCCCACACCGCCTCGCTCTTTGTAGATTACGTGTGCGGCGATCCCAAATTGCGCCTCCTGATGCATCTCATGCGTGCGGATCTGTACCTCGACAATCCCGCCGTCACCCGCGAACACGGTGGTGTGGAGGCTTTGATACCCGTTGGGCTTGGGGAATGCGATGTAGTCCTTGATGCGCGCAGG
>VMFK01000033.1 GCA_007375995.1 Parcubacteria group bacterium Gr01-1014_56 | reverse complement strand
ACATGAACTTGCCAACACGCCAAACGAAAGCGACTGGCGCCTTGCGATATTAGAGAGTGATATCATGTTGGGCGATCTACTCCTCGAACAGGGTTATCGCGGCGAGGGGATAGGTGAGAGACTCAGGGACGCAAACCCGCTTCAGTTCAATACGCTTGACCTAGCATGGCAGGCGCACAAAGTCCGCAATGATATCGCGCATGCGGGCGAGGGCTTTCATCTCTCTCAGCGTGAGGCAAACGCGACTATCGACCTCTACCGAAGAGTATTTGAAGAATTTGATTTTATATAGTACAATATAGGTATATAGTGTTATAGCGGGGTGGAGCAGTAGTAGCTCGCAAGGCTCATAACCTTGAGGTCGCAGGTGCAAGTCCTGCCCCCGCAACAAGGAATTATTTAGTATAGTATAATTTAGTACTATGACATTTTCTATAGTAGAGTCGCTCAAATTTGGGTGGGAGAAAACAAAGCAGCATAGCGGGCTTTTGTTTCAGGTTTTACTCACGCTTTTTGCGCTCCAAGTTCTGTATGCGATGGTGTCGCGCGTGCTTGAGGGCTCTGCGATAGGGTTCCTCGCAATAGTCGCGCTTATGGTAGCAGAGTTTGTGGTTGGAGTAGGCCTCACCTTGATCACTTTGCGCATCGCACAGGGCAAACATGTCGAGTACAAAGACATCGTTCCGCCGCTGCAGATGCTGTGGCAGTACGCGCTCGCAAGTGCTCTCGCCGGCCTTATTGTCCTCGGAGGACTGATCCTCCTTATTGTGCCTGGAATTTATTTTGCACTGCGGTTCTCAATGGTGCGGTTTGCTGTGCTTGAGGGGGAGGGGGTCATGGGCTCGCTCACCAAAAGCTCTCTGCTAACACAGGGAGTAAAGTGGAAGCTCCTTGGCTTTTTGCTTATCATCTGCCTCGTCAACCTCTTAGGCGCGATTCTCTTCCTTGTGGGGCTCCTCTTGACTATCCCCGTAACCACGATCGCGTATGCGCATGTATACCAAAAACTCCACGCTCGCCACCGCTCATAATATTGAAGGAAGGGCGTAAAAATGCTACTTTGGGGCTACTTTGTTGACCGGGCACTCCTGTGTCCAGACGGGCAGAGCAATGTCGGCGTAGCTCAGGTAGTTAGAGCATGGGACTCATAAACCCAAGGTCGAAGGTGCAAGTCCTTCCGCCGACACCAGTGGAAAAAGTGCGTTTTTTCGGCTAGAATGGCCGGTGTCCGCATAGCTATGCGGGAGTAGCTCAATTTGGTTAGAGCGCTTCCCTGTCACGGAAGAGGTTGCGGGTTCAAGTCCCGTCTCTCGCGCAACGTAAAAGTCCCCGAAAGGGGACTTTGTAGTAAGCGAGAGCGCAGAGTGACCAATGTCACTCTGCGAGGGACTTGAACGGCTCGAGCGATGTTTTGCACTTGCAAAACCGCGAGCCGGGGCTGCAGGCAAATTGGCTGACGAGCCAATTTAACCGAAAGCCAAGTCCCGTCTCTCGCGCAAAGACGTTTTATACTTCGCTGTTATACACAGGGGGGGTACACGGAAAAGGTCGGCTCAATGCGTGGTATACTAAAAAATGTATTACTATCTGGCTATTTTGTTTTCCATGACAAGAAATTTTATTCCATTTGGCAGGTTCGGGACAGCAAAGTTTCTTTTCATAGCTACAACAATACTTGTTGCTGTTGTGTTTGTGCTCGCACTCTCTCCTCAAAATGCATCCGCCGCCGCCCTCACCGTGGTAACAGCAACCACAACCTCATCAAACGCCTCCACTACGCTGGCAAAAATCGGGGACACAGTTCAGTTTGGTCTTCAACTAAGCGGCACACCAGTCGCCACCAGTACGCCGGTCATTAATATCGGGAGTATGGGTACAACCTCAATGACGGGTAGCGGTGCCTGGTGGTCATATTCAACAACCACAAGTGCCAGTTGGAGTCAGGGCGCCACACAGTTTAAAATCGGTTTCGGCGATTCTGCTCCCGGCATTAATAACGCAACTACAACTGTCACGCAGACAAGTCTTACTGGGCCCAATGTAACCTTCGACAGCGTTGCGCCTACGCTCACCATAGTAAGTATTGCCTCTAATAATAGTTCAACAACCCTTGCCAAGGTCGGCGACACCATTACCGTTACTGCCACCTCAAGCGAAAACATCCGCATACCGACCATCACCATAGTCAGCCAGAGCGCTACTTTCTCGCTCATCACCGGTAGCACTACGTGGAAGGGCACCTACGCCATTGTTGCGGGCGACACCGAAGGTACGGCGTCGTTTAGCATCACCTACACCGACTCCGCGGGCAACAGCGGTAGCGACTCGCCCAAGACCGCTGTCACTACCGGGTCCAATGTCATTGTGGATACAACCGCGCCGAGTATAACGACCCTCGGCGCTAATTCCCCTAACGTGAATCAATTTGCCTCCTACAGCGATGCGGGCGCCACGGCAAGCGATAGCCGAGAGGGGACTCTCACTTCATCTATTACAACGACAAACCCGGTCAATACTTCTGTGTCGGGGACCTACACGGTTACCTATACTGTGAGCGACAGTGCTGGTAATGCAGCTACTCAAGCGACTCGTTCAGTAATAGTCGTAAGCGTTGGTGGAGCAATTCTTGTGAGCTGTAATCCTGGGTACACACTTTCTGGCCCAGTCTGTATTCCTAATGTGAGTTCTCCTATCATCGTAACACCTACCCCAACAACCCCTTCTGCTGCATTTGCTGTCTTTTTGAAGAATTTATCTCTTGGTATGTCGTCGGAAGATGTCCGCAGTCTCCAAACATTGCTTGCATCCGATAAAGATATATACCCGGAGGGTACTATCTCCGGCTACTATGGTCCCCTCACTCAAAAAGCAGTGGGTCAGTTCCAACTAAAATACGGAGTGGTAACCTCAGCTGGAACAACGGGATACGGCAATGTTGGTCCAAAAACCCGCGCAAAACTTCAAGAAGTGTTTAGTGGAGCTGCTCCAGCTCTCACGCCAACTACATCTCCAGCCGCTACTCCCACCAGCGCCTTATTTAGCGTAAACCTTATATTTGGGATGCAATCCTCTGATGTCTCCAGGCTCCAGCAGCTACTCGCAACTGATAGCGAAATATATCCAGAAGCTATAGTTTCTGGGTACTTCGGTCAAAAGACCAAAGAGGCAGTACAGCGATTCCAATTGAAATACAAAGTAGTTTCTTCTTCGAGCGGTGCAGGGTACGGTGTGGTGGGTCCCAAAACCCGCGCCGCACTTCAAGAAGCATTCTAACCCTAAAGAACTGCGCTTACACTTTATAGATGGTTATACTGTATTTGGCGCTCGCATATTTCTTTATAGTGTGGATTGGAACCCGTCTTATCGTCCCGCATCTCGGTTTCAATAGAGAGTTGTTGCCACCAAGCATTCCTGCTGAGTTAGATCAACGCATACGGCAATTTGATCACGAATCCATAAGTAATCTAGATTTCCTTAAAAAATCTTACGGATTCGTTACTCAAACATACCAAGGAAGCAGATTTAAAACGATAACCAATTTTTGGAAAGCATTTCAAAATCCACTGAATCTGAAGCCGGGTTTCATGCCGTGCAATGGCCAAAATTACCTTTTGCGCTTGATGCTAATAAAAAGTGATAGGTTTACTGAGAAAGACATTCAAATAAGGATTGTCCCATTGAATTTTTTCATTCATCAATACCTTCGCATCAACGTTGACGGCCAATGGGTAGAAGTAGACCCTTGGTCGGCTTTCCTTGGAGTACCATTCGGGAAGAAATCAGCGTTCCTCGGGTAGCGTAAGATCCGGGATCGCATTTGCGTTTGGCGTTTTTAGTTTATTTATAGTACTTTGTAGCGATAAGCCGTTGTAGCTCAGATGGTAGAGCAGCTCCATGGTAAGGAGCAGGTCGGCAGTTCGATTCTGCCCAACGGCTCCAATTCCTAGTTATTAATCTACGACCAGTAATCGTCCCATTGATTGGTCGTTGATTTCTGGTACGATTAGGTATGTATGCCTATGCCAAGAAAACTCAGGTCGGCATGCCTTGCGTGCGGTGGCGAACCAGCCCGGCCAAGTTATAAATATTGTAGCAATACGTGCCAGCACGAGTATCAGTACACACTCTATCTTAGTAAATGGAAGTCAGGAAAAGTTAATGGGTTGCAGGGCATTGGAGTAGTCTCAGTACACATTAAGCGATATCTGCGAGAAAAGTTCGGAAATAGATGCTTTTTGTGTAGATGGTCTAAAATTAATTTAAAAACTGGGAAAGTTCCGTTAGTTGCCGATCATATTGACGGCAACTGGCGAAATAATACAGAAAAGAATCTCAGATTAGTTTGTCCTAACTGTGATTCTCTTAGTCCGACTTATGCAGGTTCAAATAGGGGAAACGGCAGGAAGAATCGCGTCGTGAGTAATCGAGCCAAAGAAGGCCGTATGCTTGCGCAAAAGTACTTAAAAACACGCTGAATTATGATATAGTGGGCGCCATTGCCGAGGTAGCTCAGTTGGTAGAGCGAGGGTATCGTAAACCCTAGGTCGCGAGTTCGATCCTCGCCCTCGGCTCCAGATGGAAAAGGAAAAAATAGAATTGCGTATAAAAGAAATCGAGGGCGCCATGACGGCGAGCGATTTTTGGTCTGTACCTGAGAAGGCACAAGCCTTGATCCGCGAACTGCAAGACTTGAAGGCAGAGTTGGAGGGAGGAGGCAAGTATGAGAGCGGCAATGCCGTACTCTCGATTGTTGCGGGGGCCGGGGGCGACGATGCAGAAGACTTCGCATATATGCTGTTTGAGATGTATCGCAAGTTTATCGAGCGGCAAGGCTGGAGATACAAAATACTGCACGAAAACCAAAACGATCACGGCGGCTACCGCAACCTCTCGATAGAGATCGATGGGAAGAGAGCATATGGCACTCTTAAAAACGAATACGGTGTCCATCGGCTTGTGCGCATCTCTCCGTTTAATGCCTCACAAAAACGCCACACCTCGTTTGTACTTGTCGAGGTACTGCCGGTACTTGAAAAAATTTCCGACATTGAGATTTCAGAGGACGATCTCGACATAACAGTCGCACGCTCCTCAGGCCCAGGTGGGCAAAACGTTAACAAACGCGAAACTGCGGTACGTATTGTCCACACACCAACTGGCATCTCGGCACACGTCGACGGTGAGCGCACCCAAGGCGCAAATAAAGAAAAAGCGCTTGCAATAGTTAAAGCTAAACTCCTGCGTCTGCTTGAGGCAGAGCGCAAAGAAAAAATATCTGACCTGCTCGTAGGCGCAGGCAAGATCGAGTGGGGAAGCCAGATCCGCTCCTATGTCCTCCATCCGTATAAATTAGTAAAAGACCACCGCTCAGGCGTTGAAGTACATGACGCAGAGGGTGTACTCGACGGCAATATAGAGCCTTTTCTCTAAAAATTTTGCATATACGCCTCGCCCCAGGTATCATAGAGAGGCCGTGATATATTACGATCGCGTTTCTAAGATATATCCCGATGATTCCGTTGCGCTCGATGAAGTGAGCTTTTCGGTAGAGCCGGGAGAATTTATTTCGATTGTCGGCCATAGCGGCGCCGGCAAGACAACACTAGTAAAAATGCTCCTTGCAGAGGAAAAACCGACTTCGGGCTCGGTCTTTTTTGAGTCGGTCAATGTACACGATATCTCGCGCAATGCGATCAACACACTTCGCCGCAAGATAGGGACTGTGTTTCAAGACTTTAAACTGCTCCCACAAAAAACTGCTTATGAGAATGTTGCATTTGCTATGGAGGCAGCGGGCCGCTCCGAGCATGAGATAGCCTCAGACGTACCGCATGTTCTTAAACTGGTTGACTTGGGCGAGAAGATGAACAACTTTCCTGACGAACTTTCAGGCGGGGAGCAGCAGCGCGTGGCTATCGCACGCGCGATCGTCAACCAGCCCGACGTCATCGTTGCTGACGAGCCGACCGGCAACCTCGACCCAGTTAACACCTTTGAGGTGGTACAAATTTTAAAAAAGATCAACGACTTAGGCACTACCGTTATATTGACCACGCACAACAAGGGTGTTATCGACAGCCTAAAAAAGCGCGTGGTGACACTCGACCGTGGCAAGGTAGTGCGCGACGACCGCGAGGGGAAATACATATTGTAGACTGTATTTATGAACTGGCTGGATACAAAAAGAATATTTCGCGCGGGGTTGCTAGATTTTTGGCGTAACGGCTTTGTCTCTTTTGCCTCGGTGCTCATGATGGTGTTCACCCTCTTTGTGATAGGTCTGGCTATGTTTACCGGCGTGGTCTTAGGCTCCACGCTTGAGGAGTTCCGCAACAAAGCGGACATGAACGTGTACTTTACTACTGACGCTCCCGAGGCTAATATCCTTGCCTTACGCGACTCACTTATAACTCTCCCGCAGGTGGAAAGCGTGGCATACTTCTCGCGTGAGGAGGCACTCGCCGCGTTTCGCGAGCGGCACCAAAACGACCAGCTCACCCTCCAAGCGCTCGAAGAGCTCGGTCAGAACCCCTTGGGCGCGGTCCTCAATATAAAAGCAAAAGATATTTCGCAATATGAACTGATTGCAAACTTTTTGCGCGGGCAGCAGGCGCTAGGAGAGGGCGAGCCGCAAATTATCGAAAAAATAAATTATTATGACGAAGGACATCGCCGCGCGATTGACCTGCTTGCGCAATATACCAACACCGCACAGCTTATCGCGCTTGTGATGGTGGGGTTCTTCGTCCTCATGACGGTCGCCATATCCTTTAATACGCTCCGGCTTGCGATCTACTCCTCGCGCGATGAGATCCAAGTAATGCGTTTAGTAGGAGCGGGGCGAACTTATATTCGAGCGCCCTTTGTTGTGGAGGGTGTGCTCTATGGCCTTATCGCGGCGGTTATAACACTACTTTTGCTATACCCGCTCGCGTGGTGGTTGGGGAACTCCACGGAGTCGTTTTTTGGAGGCGTCAATGTGTTCACTTACTTCATTACGCACTTCTTGCTGTTTTTTGCAGTAATCACGGGCTCGGGGGTAGCACTCGGCGCCGTTGCGAGCTTCTTGGCGGTCAGGCGGTATCTCAAAATATAAAAAAGAAGCATGCCTAAATATATTTTTGTTGTTGGTGGGGTGATGTCAGGCATAGGCAAGGGCATCGCCACCTCCGCCATTGGCAGAATTTTAAAAAGCAAAGGTTTTGTAGTCACGGCACTTAAGATAGACCCCTATATTAATGTCGATGCGGGTACCATGAACCCCACCGAGCACGGCGAGGTGTTTGTGCTTGACGACGGGTACGAGACCGACCAAGACATGGGCAACTACGAGCGCTTTCTTGATGAAAGCATGCCCGAGGTTAACTACATGACCACCGGGCGCGTCTATATGGAAATTATCAGACGCGAACGTGCGCTCGAATACAAGGGTAAAAACGTTGAGGTAGTGCCACATGTGCCGCTTGAAGTGATCCGCAGGATCGAGGCGGCACAAAAGCACGCAGGGGCAGATATCACGCTTGTTGAGGTTGGGGGGACGATAGGTGAGTATCAAAACATAATTTTCCTTGAAGCAGCGCGCATGATGAAGCAGCAACATCCGCACGACGTTGCGGTAGTAATGCTCTCGTACTTGCCGATCCCGCACAATATCGGTGAGATGAAAACCAAACCCACACAGTATGCCAGTAGAGAACTCAACTCCGCGGGGCTCCAGGCAGACGTGATCTTGGCACGCGCGGAGGTTGCGCTTGACCAAAAACGCAAAGAAAAGATTGCTGTCTTTTGCAACGTCAGCCCAGAGCGTGTCATCTCGGCGCCAGACGTCGAGAGTATTTATGACGTGCCGCTGAATTATGAAAAGGATGGGTTAGGAGATATTTTGTGCGAGGTGCTTGGGCTCCCCAAAAAACCAAGTAATCTTTCTGCTTGGGAGGCGTTTGTACAGAAAAC
>VMFK01000032.1 GCA_007375995.1 Parcubacteria group bacterium Gr01-1014_56 | reverse complement strand
TGTCCATGTGCATCTCGTACATCGAGTCGCCCGGCTTCACCTGGAGGCCGCCGGTGTCAAAGGTAACTCCCTTGCCGATAAGTACTACTGGCTTTTTGGACTTTGCGGCGCCGCGGTACTCCATCACGATAAACTGCGGCTCCTCGGTTGAACCTTTGGCAATACCCAAGACCGCGCCCATCCCGAGCTTCTCCATCTCTTTTTTGCCAAGCACTTGGACCTCAACTTTTGTCCTTTGTGCAATTGTCTTCGCTACACTCGATAAAATTTTTGGTGTCATGTCGCCTCCTGGAGTGTTAGAGAGCGCTCTTGTTGAGTTAACCTCGAGCGCGATAATTTCTCCGCGCACAAAGCTCTCGCGCGCAAGTTTTGGAGCATTGAGTATCGCAACTTCATCAACGCTATCGAAACCCTCTTTTGGCTCCTGTTTGTAAACAGTGAACTCAAAGTTTGCCATTTGAAAAGCGATTGCTAAAATCTCTCCCAACTTTTTGTCGGAGATTTTTTTGTCTGCAAGCTTTCGAATCTCACTCCACTCGAGAGCTATTGTGCGTAGTTTGTTTTGCTTGGCGAGCACTACTACTTTGCGCAAGAAAATAGTCATCTTTCGTTGAGAAAGAGGTTTTGTAGGGCCAAAACCGACATGGAGCTCACTTACCCCATCCTTCTCTACAAAACGCGTAATAGAGCCCAAAATAAGGCGAATAAGGGTGTTTTTAGCCGGTGCCTCCTCTAGAGCAAGGATTTTCATAGCGCCCCGACAATACCACAAACACCCCTATTTTTGAAGCCCGATGTAGGCTTGGATAGTCTTTGTGCCTTTGATAGTTAGGGCGATAGAGCGCATGTTGCCATCATCAATATCACCTTTTAACTTCTTTAGGCCTCGACGACCGTTCGTACCGGTGCCACTCTCAAAAATAATAGGAAATAAATACTTTTCTTTTTGCAATTGTTTAACGTTAGTTCGCAAAATATTTTCTATAGTGTGTCTCGCTCGTTTTTTAATAAGACTAGGATTATGCTCTAGAGCATGAGCAACTTTTTTACTCGTCTCTTTAAGCGAACCTTTTGTCCAAGCGCGGGGTAAACCGCCCGCCCCTCTCCACACACCTACTTCGTTTCTTTGAACTTTTCCTAAGTACCAAACACTATTGTTGTATGCATGTAAACGTTTTTTATAGTCATTGCCAATCATTCGATCGAGCTGAGGCTCCTTCATTTTTAAAACCTGTTTTTTAACTTTTGTGAGATTCTGCTTAAATTCTTTTTGAGAAACAGATCCAAGATAGCGTTTCTTACCCTTTCGCAAGCGTACTAACTGAGCAATAACAAAAGCACGCTTAACTTCCTTAACAGATATTTTCTTATTTCTTTTCATTAAAGATATTATTTTAATTTTCGTTCTGAAATTTTCTTTTGGTCGGAGTGTAGCATTGCCTCCCAAGCTTCTTCGATTGAAATATCGAGCCCATGAGCTATAAATAATACTTCGGCAAAAATATCAGCAAGCTCGTCCGCGATCTTTGTTTTTATTTCTTTCTCCGTCTTTCCTTCACGATGTCGAATACCCTCAAGCTGTAAAAGCAACTTGGTTAAACTACCTACTTGATACGGTAAATCTCGTGCCGCTATCATATGGTCCCAAGGCGGAGTACCTATCTTTTGATAATTCTTAAACGTAGCTACTACTTCTTTCGTAAAATCTCTAAGCGTCTTATTTTTCATCTTTTTTGTCAGTCGAGAGGAGGATGCCAATCTTTTGTACTACTTCATCAATTGTGTCCCACTTTTCCATTCGTGTCATGGCTTCAGGAAAGCTCACCCAATGCGCCCCGTTTCCTTCAAGGACTGTAAAAGTCTCTTGTTCGGTGCGGTATAGATAAAAATATCTTGTCGTCCCTACTCCCTCAAATACTGTGCGGTAGTTTCCCCGATACTCTAGCTCCTCAGGCCGTATCTCTAAATCAAGTTCTTCTTTACTTTCACGTATCATTGCTTCAAGAGGAGTCTCCCCCTCTTCAATCCCTCCTCCAAAAAATCCCCAGTCTGGCTTTTTCTGTCCGCGTCTATCTTGAATCAACATTTGATTCTGAGAATTTATAGGGACGAGGAGCGCTTTTTGTTTTTCTTCCATATCAGCTAATTGATACTACCCTTCATCCTTTTGAGCAAGGTTTAATCTCGCTCCACAACCCTTTTCTCAAAGGCTCTACTATAGATTTTGCCAATACACGGTATAGTCGTTGCCCTTGTTAAATCCTAGACTCCTATAACGCTCTTCAAATTGCTTATCTCCAGCTGGAGCATATACCAATACCTGAGTATGACCTTTTGATTTTAGTATCTCTTTTGCACGTAGGAAAAGTGCTTCGCTTGTTTTATTATTTAGAGTTGCAAAGCGATACAACCAAGCTGAACGTCCATCTTCAAAAAGAGTTACAGTACCAACAATCTCACCATCGCTTTCGGCAACTAAAATTGCCTCAGGTTTGTGTTCAATCAGCTTTTTTAGTTGCTCTTGAGAGTCTCGAGACATATCAAACTGGCCGCCAAATAAAGAACTATTTTTATATAGTTTTTCGACCTGAGGATAATCTAATTCTTGATAACCCCGGATTATCATTTCTATTTCTTTTCGTCAGTTGAAAGGAGGGTGTCGATGCGGTTTAGGTCGCGGGGGAAGAGCGTTGCTTCTTTGACGTTTGGCAAATTGAGCATGCGCGCCGTCATACGCTCAAGCCCGGTTGAGCAGCCACCGTGCGGCGGCATACCAACCTTAAATGTCTCTAAGTAGAAGGCAAATTTGCTCGGGTCGAGCCCTTTTTGTTTAATACGCTCAACCAATTCTGTATAGTCATGTACTCTCTGCCCGCCGCTGTTAATCTCAAGTCCGCGGAAAAGGAGGTCGAAATATTTTGTATATCCCCTATCTTCCTCATCTTCATAGGTATAAAACGGCCGTTTAGAAATCGGAAAATGCGTAACAAAGACAAAATCAGAGTCATGTTCTTTTTTGGCCCACTCCCAAAGTGCGCGCTCGTGTTCAGGTTCAAGGTCGGGCTCCGACTCTGATACACCAAGTATTTTTTGTGCCTCGCGGAGTTTAAGTACAGGGAATTTTGCTGGTATAAGCGGTGCTTCAACACCCATCTTTTGGAGTACGTCGCCGTGCTCTTCTATCACTTTAGCTACGATATGTTTTATCGTGTGCTCGAGCATGTCCATGACATCGTGATGGTCTTTTATAAACGCCATCTCAAAGTCCATACACACCGCCTCGCTTAAGTGCCTAGTGGTTGCATGTTTCTCTCCCCTAAAAATTTTACAAACCGTAAATACACGCTCAAACACGCCCGCCATCATTTGTTTGTAGAGTTGCGGGCTTGTCGCTAAAAACGCTTTTTGGTCGTAGTAGTAGTCGACCTTAAACGCAGCCGCGCCGCCCTCAGCATCTCCCCCGACAAGCGAAGGCGACTGAAACTCAACAAAGCCCTCTCCTCGCATCGCTTCACGAAACGCCTCGGCGATAGTCGCTTGGATCTTAAAAATATTCTTTGATTTTTCGCTACGCAAAGTAAAAGGTAAGTGGTCAAGATGAGTATCCAGATTAACCTCGCTCCCCAGCTCAAACGGTATCTCTGCCTTTGAAAGTATCTCTATTGCATGAATGTGTAGCTCGAGGTCGCCGTTTTGTACATCGGGGTTAACATTTTTGGGCGGACGCTCGGTCACAGTAGCCTCCATAGCGACAACAAACTCCGGCCGCAACTCTTTGGCGACCACCATCGCCAAGTCTTCGCTTGGGAGCACGACGCCCTGCGCCATCCCGCTCCTGTCACGCAGGTCAAAGAAGACCATTTTGCCTTGGTCGCGGCGCACCGAAACAGAGCCCTGCACCAGGACCCTCTCCCCTGCTTTGCTTTTTAAATCTCCAATTAAAGTCCGTTCCATATCTATTTTTTAGTGCTCTTCCAGCCCAGCCATTCTGCAATTATCGACAATACTAGATAAAGAAAATCTAGCATATTTATAAACTCACACCTACTTTTTCTCGCACCACTTTCATTTTGGCTTGAGCAATCTCTCGCGCGCGATCGCTCCCCTCGTTAAGCACGCGCTTAACATCATCTTCTGTAAGAGAATTATACTTCTCGCGCATTGGAGCTACTAGCCTTTCAACATCCTCAATCAGAGCCTCTTTAAGATCTTTATACTTACCCTTCTTTTCTTCGTAGAGCGCATCCAAACTAACAGCATCCTTAAACTTTGCGTGGATCGCGTAGACATTCTCCGGCCGCTCACCACTTGAGTCTGTCACAATCGCCATCACTGCTTTTGTAATATCATCTTTTGAACCAAATAGCGGGATAGTGTTTTTGTAGCTTTTGCTCATTTTTTTGCCGTCTATACCTGGCACAATCGCAACCGCTTTATTGATCATCTCTTTTGGCTCTTTGAACACCTCGCCAAATGCGTTGTTAAATTTTGCCGCAGCTTCGCGCGCATACTCGACATGCTGACGCTGGTCCTCGCCTACTGGCACGATGTCGGTATCATAAAGCAAAATGTCTGCCGCCATGAGCATCGGGTAGTTAAAGAGGCCTGCATTAGCTTCATGACCTTTTGCGAGCTTGTCTTTGTATGCGTGTGAGAGCTCCAAAAACGGCACAGTGACTAAACATTCAAAGATCCAAGCAAGTTCAGTGTGCTCCTGCACCTGCGATTGCTGAAATATCACTGCTTTAGATGGATCTACTCCCGCGGCGAGATAACTTTTAACCGCACTTATAATGTTCTCCCGCATTTCCTCTGGCTTACGTAGTGTGGTGAGCGCGTGATAATCAACCACCATTAAAAAACTTTCGTATTCTTCGTATGAGTCGATAAAAGGTTTGAGAGCACCAAAATAATTGCCGATATGCAACTGCCCACTCGGCTGAAGCCCCGTCAAAAGCCGCTTTTTACTGCTTGCCATATGAGGATCAGTGTATCAGAAAACCCCTCAACCCCAAGGCCATTGGTATACTTGACTTTTAAGCATTACGAGTCCATAATACTACACGAACTGAACATTCAATCAACGATAGCGGAGTAACTGCGATGGAAAAATTGTTTGAAATCGGGTACCGAATTGGATATCCAATTGGATATTTCATCGGTATTAACTTCTTTTTTCTATTTCCAAGTTTCTGGCGAGCTTATCTTTCCACAGTGAAAAAAGAAAAACAAGAGAGCCGGAAACCATAACCGTCCTAACGGAAATCGTCTGTCAGGGCGGTTTCTGTTTTTTAAATTCCTTCTTCTTTGAGCTTCTCGACGAGCGTTTTGGCAGAGCGGGAGAGTTTTTGCGGCAAGTTTATTTTGATCCGCACAATGAGGTCGCCACGCTTACCCCGACCAGTTGAGACACCGTGGCCTTTTATTGCAATCGTTTCGCCATGCGAGACCCCTTGAGGGATAGAGACGCTTTCCTCACCGTCGAGCGTCGTAATTTTATACTCAGCACCCAAAAGCGCGTCTGAGAGCTTAACCGAAAGGTCGGTCATAAGGTTGATCCCCTCTTTTTTAAAGCGCGGGTCTGACGTCACGTGGATTTTGACATAGAGGTCGCCTGAAGCCCCTCCAGCAATTGCCTCGCCTGCGCCCGTCAGCCGGATCATCTCTCCACCCGAGATGCCCGGCGGCACCACGATCTCGATCTCCTCCTGCTTTTTGTAGACACCCTCGCCGCGGCAGGTACGACATTTTTGTTTTGGTACTTTTCCAGTGCCCCGGCAGGTAGTGCACGCTCGCGTCATCGAGATAGAGCCGAAGAAAGAGTTGGTTGTCTCATGTATTTTCCCAGCGCCGTTACACTTGGTGCAGGTCTCAAGGCTCGTGCCTGGTTCAGCACCGTTCCCCTTGCAGGTCTCGCACTGCGCGGTTTTAGCTAAAAGCACCGCGCGCTTAGTACCAAAGACCGACTCTTTAAAAGAAATCTCAAGATCGATCGAGATGTCTCGACCGCGCTGTGTACGGCCCCCGCCGGAGAAAAAGTCGCCAAACGCATCGCTAAAATCAAACTCGCCAAACCCGCCTTGGCTAAACGCATCCTGAAACTGCGAGAAGTCGAAGCCACCACGCTCAAACCCGCCCTGCCCGCCACCGCCAAAGGTGCGACCATAGGAGTCGTACTCCGCGCGCTTTTTGTCGTCGGAGAGAGTGCTGTATGCTTCAGAAAGTTCCTTAAACTTGTCTGCATCTCCAGAATTTTTGTCCGGATGATATTTGTGGGCGAGTTTATGGAACGCTTTTTTTATGTCGTCTTTGGAGGCTTTTTTGTCGATCCCCAGTATCTCGTAGTAGTCTTTTTTGGCAGCCATAGATATTTATACTTTACGCTTCTTTTTCCTCTTCTGCAAACTCATCCTTGTCGACGATAAAACCTCCTGCTTGGATGCTCCATAGCTTGTGATACAAACCGCCGTGGTTGAGAAGCTCCTCGTGTGTGCCCTCCGCAACACTCTTACCATTTTCTAAAACAACAATTCTGTCCATCTTCATAATAGTGGAGAGACGGTGTGCAATAACAATCACCGTCTTGCCTTGCATCAAAACCGCAAGTGCGTCCTGAATAAGCGCCTCACTTTCCGAGTCCAAGCTTGAGGTTGCTTCGTCGAGTACTAAGATAGGCGCATTTTTAAGAATCGCGCGCGCAATAGCCACCCGTTGGCGCTCACCGCCAGAGAGTCTGATCCCCCGCTCACCTACAAGCGTTTCGTACTTAAGTGGTAGCGCCGAAATAAAGTCGTGACAGTTAGCTTTTTTTGCCGCCTCAATAACCTCCTCGTCGCTGGCGTTTCTCCTCCCGTAGCGGATATTCTCTTTTAACGTTCGGTGAAAGAGTATCGGCTCTTGAGGCACAAAGGCCACGGTCTCGCGCAAACTGTCTTGCGTAACCTCTGCGATATTTTGTCTGTCTATCATAATGCGCCCGCTCTGTACGTCATAGAGTCGCAAAAGAAGCTTGGTGAGCGTTGTTTTACCCGCACCAGAAGGCCCTACGAGCGCAATCTTCTCACCCGGTTTTATCATAAGGTTAAAGTTCTTTAAGACCGCCCTGCCCTCATTAAAATAAAACGATATGTCGTCAAACCACAACTCGCCACTCTTTATTTTAAATTCCTTAGCGTCGGGAGCGTTCTTCACTCCAAAAGGGGTCTCTAATATTTCGACCATCTCTGATGCGTCTGCCAAAGAGGTGTAGATAATATGAAACTGTCGGCCTAAGTTCCACACATAATCAAAGAGACCAAACACGTATGCTTGTATAAGCACCAGGTCGCCTATAGTAAGTAGGCCCTGCTGCCAATACAGTACTCCTACCCAAAGCATCCCCACGTTTAGAGCGATCGCTAAGAGACCCTGGATGCCATATATAAGCGCGTTGAGGTTCCACGAATGTAATTGCGCCGCGCGAAACCTGTCTGCCGCAGTGCCCACTATTTTTTCTTCATACGAGCTTCCTGCAAATAACGTGATGGTGTTTTGGTTAGATATAGAGTCCGCTAGGGTTGCGGTTACTTTACTATCCTCCTCAGCGCGAGCGAGCCTGAGTGGCTGCTGCCAACGCGCCAGCCACCACTGCAGAGTAATAAATAAAATTACCCAAAATATAACAATAGCTCCAAGCACCCAATTGCGATAGAACAAAACGCCCGAAACACCGACCACATACAAAAATGCCTGAAATACTTGCGTGACTATCGAGTAATATAAGTTTTCATATGCGTTGCTAAAGCGCCCCACCCTCCTGGTGAGCGCGCCCGCAAATGAGGAGGAGAAAAATTGATACGAATGCCGTATAAGGTTTCGAAACGCTTCTTTTGTCAAATCTGCCATTACTTTGGCTATGATCGTGTAGCCAAGCCACATCTCAAGACGCCCACCCGCCCAGCCGATAAGGCTCACCAGGGTATAAAAAGCGATCGGCACAAGAAACGCTAGCTGCGTTGTAGAGGAAGGAGGAGTTGCAAGAAGGTTAAAAAGGTCGCGGATAAACAATGGCCCAATAACATGCGCCGCTTGTGCGACAACGCCTCCTAAAACGGCCAGCGCAAAAATAACGGGATACTTTTTTGTATGCCGCCAGAAAATCTTAACTATTGCGCGGGTCTTTGTGGGCCGTCGTTTAGGCATTGACCAAAACATTCTAACTTTTCTGCTCAGGGTTGTCGTTTGGAGCGCTTTGCTGACCGGGCTCCGTCCCTGGTGGAGGTGTCCCTGTTCCATCTCCTTGTGGTGAGCCCGCCCCACCAGCTTTTTGAACCGCTTCGTACACTTTAGAAAGTTCTTTAGAGAGGTCTTCAATCGCGGCCTTGATGCCAGCGGCATCGTCAGAGTTTTTCTTTGCTTCGAGTGCGGAAACTTTTTCAGTAATTGCGGTACCTAGTTCAGTCGGAATTTTGTCTTTATTATCATTAACTGCTTTGCGTGCGCTGTAGATTGTCTGCTCAGCTATATTATGCGCCTCGGCAAGCTCCACTTTTTGTTTATCAGAAGTGGCATTTTGCTCTGCGTCTTTGCGCATGCGCTCAATGTCGGCCTCTGAGAGACCTGAGGAGCCCTCAATGCGTATCGATTGCTCTTTGTTGGTTGCTTTGTCCTTGGCTTTGACCGTGAGTATGCCGTTAGCATCCACATCGAAGGTCACCTCAACCTGTGGCAAGCCTCTTGGCGCTGGCGGGATGCCGTCTAGTACAAAGCGGCCGAGCGACTTGTTGTCGGAGGCCATCGCGCGCTCGCCTTGGCTTATATGGATCTCGACAGATGTCTGGTTGTCAGCAGCGGTCGAGAATATCTGCGAGCGGCTGGTCGGGATCGTTGTGTTGCGGTCGATGAGCTTGGTTGCAACACCTCCCATAGTCTCGATACCGAGTG
>VMFK01000031.1 GCA_007375995.1 Parcubacteria group bacterium Gr01-1014_56 | reverse complement strand
AAACTCATGTGGTTTAACCAACCCTACATTGCAAAAATGTATCAGGACGGCCTCTTGGTTAAAGCCACCGGCAAAGTAACAGGCTCTGCGGGCAAAATATACTTGGCAAACCCGCAGCTCGAACGTATCTCGGCTACCGAGGCAGGATTATTTGCCGCTGGCCAAGGCTCTTCAAGGTCGAACCTTGAAGGCGCGTTGTTTGCGATGTATCCAGAGACGCGCGGTGTTACCTCTTTGTGGTTTCGTCACGCGATCGAAAAAGTATTCACTTACAAAGAACCGTCCTTGGGAAGCGGTCTTAAGGACGGTCCTTTGTCTGAACTAAAAGACCCGATACCTGCTGAGATACTTAAGCGATACAACTTACCCACGCTCAAAACCGCGCTCGTGTGGGCGCACACACCACAGAACCTTAAAGACGCAGAAGCTGCGCGTAAACGCTTTGCGTTTGAAGAAGTGTTCTTGATCCAACTTGAGCGTGGACGCGAGCGTGCGGCACAGGCGCGCGAGAAAAGTTTTGCAATAGATCCACCCAAAAAGGAGACCGAGGAGTTTATGCGGGCGTTCCCCTTTACTGCAACAGTGGCGCAAAAGCGCGCGATAAACGCAATACTCAGCGATATGGCCTCTGGGCACCCGATGTCGCGCTTGCTTGAGGGTGATGTGGGCTCGGGCAAAACGGCTGTCGCCGCAACCGCTGCCTACGCCGCTGTGCACACCAGGCCCGTGGGGCAAAACTTTGGCACACTCCAGGTAGCCTACATGGCGCCAACGGAGATCTTGGCTAAACAGCATTTTGAGTCGTTTATAAAGTACTTCGAGCGGTTCCCTATTAATATTGGGCTTATTACTGGCTCCGGGTGTTTTAAGTTCCCTTCCAAGGTCCGCCGGGGAGAGGCGACAAACATTTCTCGCGCGCAGCTACTTAAGTGGGTGGCAAACGGAGAGATCCCCGTAGTGATAGGCACCCATGCACTTATTGAAAAGTCGGTAGCGTTTAAACACTTGGCACTCGTGGTGATCGACGAACAACATCGCTTTGGCACAAACCAGCGCCGCAAACTCGCAAAAAAATCTACTCATAATAACCGCGACGAGTCGCGGTTGCACCTTCCCCACTTGCTCTCGATGACCGCAACGCCGATCCCGCGCACCCTTGCGCTCACTATCTACGGCGACCTCGACATAACTTTACTCGACGAAATGCCGCCTGGGAGAAAACCGATCATTACCGAAATTGTAAAACCTGCTGAGCGCGAGCGAGCATACGAAAAAATGCACGAGCAATTAAAAGCGGGTCGGCAGGCCTACGTGATATGTCCGCGCATTGATGAGCCGGACCCACAAAAAGCATTCGCACTCCAAGCAAAGTCGGTGAAGGCAGAAGCAAAACGACTAAAAGAAAAAATATTTCCGGAATATGAAATAGCGATATTGCACAGCAAAATGAAACCGAAGGAAAAAGATGCGGTAATGAAAAAGTTTTCGAACCATGAGACCGACATCTTAGTCGCTACCTCAGTTGTTGAGGTCGGCGTTAATGTGCCTAATGCCACGATGATTTTTATTGAGGGCGCAGAGCGCTTTGGTTTGAGTCAGCTCCATCAACTGCGCGGGCGTGTGGTAAGGAGTAACTACCAAGCATATTGTTTTGTGTGCCCGGAGAGTAAGGGAGAAAAAACGCTTGCTCGGCTAAAAGCACTCACGAAAGCAAAAAACGGGTTTGAGTTGGCAGAGATGGATTTGATGCAGCGAGGGCCCGGAGAACTGTCGGGCCGGGCGCAGTGGGGCATCTCCGACATCGGCATGGAGGCGCTCAAAAATTTAAAATTAGTTGAAGCTGCACGCAGCGAGGCACTCGCGCTTATAAAACAAGACGGAAGCCTTGCAAAACATCCGCTTTTAGTAGAGGCGCTTACTCGTCGGACTCAAACGACTCATTTTGAGTAATGGCTGCGGGCTTGCGACGACCCCAGTGTATCTTGTCCCAGATACGCTCATTAAAGTAATACCCAACTGCCAAGAATGCGGCCGCAGTAATTGTGATGACTGTCGATTTGTTTAATGCACCGGTAAACGCAAACACCGTCATAAAGGTGATAAGCGTTGCTACTATCCTCCACACAATTGTTTTTACGAGCGAACGTTGAAGAGTTTCCATAACACTTGAGAAATTAACTGACAAAAATACAGAAAGGGCCCGCCGGCCCTGATAGGCTCACTATCTACCCCTCTCCCTATTCTTGCAAGAAAAGTTATGCACACCCCTTTTTGGGTGCGCCGAGATTTTCTCGACGGTAATCCGTCCTAGAAAATCCAAGTACCCTTGGGGTGCACTGTCTCGAAGACTCCCAGTACACACCAAATATATAGTCGCAAAACCTCCTTATATTTGGGTGCGCGAGCCAGGGATCGAACCTGGGACCGGTCGTGTATAAGACGACTGCTCTACCGCTGAGCTACTCGCGCGCGGCTTATAAACTCTACCCGAAACCCAACCCCTGTGCTACTGTGCCTTCAGACTCTTTCTACATAGCACTCAACCCAAAACTCACGGAGGCTCACAGTGATAAAACTTAGTAATGTTCGATTCGGTAATGCTGCTGGCACTATCAAAGGGCTTAATCAAGTCGTAATGGCTTGCAGGAGCGCCATGACGGACGTCACCGTTGGTTCAATAACAATGGAGGAACGTCTCGGTAACTCGGGCGATGTTTACTACTTCCATCCTGTCGAGATGTGGTCGCTTAACTCATTAGGCCTCCCCAACCTCGGGTTACCCGTCTACCTACAAATTTTGCCAGAAATGCGCACACGAGTGCATGCTGCTGGTAAGAATTTACGTGTAAGTGTTGCAGGATTCTCACCAAAAGAATACGCAATACTTGCACAGCAATGTCTGGAATCCGGAGCCGACGAGATCGAACTTAATCTCGGTTGTCCCAACGCCTGGGGCAGGGATGGTCAAAAACCGATCGCTTCATACTATCCGGAATTGACGGCGGCTATTCTTGAAGAAGTCGAGAAGGCCGTTCGGCCTACAAAGGTCTCGGTGAAGATCTCACCAGTTGATAAACTAGATATCTTGGAGAAATTGGCGAACGTCATTCTCGACTATCCATTCATATCGCATATCGTTGCTACCAATACTATTCCTAATCAGGAGCGGTTGCGGGAGGACGGCAGGCCTGCCGTAAGTTTTGACAGTGGTAAACACCTTGGAGGATTGGCGGGAGATCCTATTCGAAACGAAACTCACCGAGTGATCGATACTCTGCGTGACTTACTCCCTGAGCAAAATTTCACTGCGGTTGGGGGAATCTTCACTGGTGTCCACGCATTGGGATATCTTGAGAAGGATAATACGGTGGGCTTCCAATCTGCTACAGGCTATATCGAATATGGGCCTAAACTGTTCTCCGATATTTTTCAGGAACTCAGCGAGTTGGTTTCCTAAATCTGCTCACAAGTTTACTGGTCCGGCGCGTCTATGGCGCCGGACCTTTTGTTTTGTTACAGTGCTGAGCGGACGAACAACCTAACAATGCTATTCCAAAAGGGAGATACGCATGACCAGAGTACCAGCACTAGAAAATCCTCACACCCATTGGCGCGAGGGCGATGTTGTCGGCCCTCTTGTTGAACTCGCGATACAAGGCGGAGCAATAGGCTTTGGCCCAATGCCAAATACCAAAGAAGGCCTTATGACGGCGGCGCAGGTTACTGCCTATGTCAAAAACGCTTCTTCATTTGTAGAACTCGGCACAGGGGTGCATATAATCCCCATCGTGCAAATAACGGAAGCAACTACTGAAGCTGATATCGATGCCTGTATCGAAGCGGGCATCGTGGATGCGAAAATATATCCAAAAGGCCGAACGACCGCCTCGCATAACGGGGTCTCCTACTACTCTCGCATTTTGCCCATCGTTCAACACGCGGGTAAGCGTGGTATGCGTGTGCATTTCCATCCGGAGCATCCGATGAAGATCGATAACAAGGACGCAGAGTTTTTGTTTTTGCCGATTGTCGATATGTTTCTGAGCGAGACAGACGCTATCATCGTCTCGGAGCATGGTACAGACGGTCGGTGTATCCCTCTTTGGGAAGAATGGGCAAAAACTGGCCGCTTTTTTGTGACCATTACTGCTCATCATCTGGTTGAAAATGAGACAGGTGCCTACGGCGATGTTGACGCAGTCTGCAAACCCTCTTACAAGGGAGAAGTGGACCGGCGAGCGCTTAACGACTTGGTCCGCAAGGACTACCCGTGGGTAATGGCAGGCGGCGATGACGCACCGCATGACAAAAAAACCAAGCACCGGATCGGGCCATGTACTTGCGGTGCATATACTGCTCCGTTTCTCATGCAACTATATGCACATGCGCTTGATGACCTGTTTACAAGCCCGGAAGGAGTGAAGGTGTTTGAGAACTTTACGAGTAGAAATGCTCGGAAGCTTTACGGGTTTAGAACTTCGAGCAGATACGTCGATCTGATCAAACGACCCTTCATTATCCCTGAGTCCTACAAAATCGGCTCGTGGGAGGTTGCGCCGTTTTGGGCAGGGCGGGAAATCAGCTACTCGCTGTACGCCAACTCTTCTGTTAAGTAAAACGCAAAAAATCCTCGGCCAAACAATCGGCCGGGGATACTTTTTTATATATGGCTACGGGAGTTTTGATTTTATTTCGAGCAGCTCCTTCTCCACCCGGTCGAGCTGTATTTTGATTGCTTGGTTTATGTCGATATCTTTTTCTATCTCAGCCTCTGTCTTCTCTACTAGCTTTTTTTGGCGTCTATAACCAGAGAGGATAATGTTGTCACCAATAAAGAAGGAGACAAAGAGCCCCGTTGGGAGTAAAAGGAGGAGCCCAAGAGCGGCCGAGGGCCACCCGTATATCGCAGGGAAATATTCTGCAGCCTCCCACACCCCTTTCCAAAACAGCACCACTCCCACGCCACCTACAAACGCGTAGAGAATCGGGTAATGCGAAAGCATGATGCGTACCCCGTCTTCAAGTTTGTCAAAAAATCCGATAAGCCCGCGTTCTCTTGTCATACTATAGGTTGATGCTCAATATCTTGTTTCTTTTTTGGCGTAATCCCGTGCACCACGAGTATCTTCTCAAACTCATCGCGCTCGATCGTTTCAACTTCGACAAGCCGTGCGGCGATAGCGTTGAGGAGTTTGCGGTGGTTGGTGATAATTGTCTGCGCTTTTTTATATGCTTCGTCGATTATTTTCTTAACCTCGGCATCAATTTCGCTGGAAACCTTTTCAGAGTAGGACTTGTCCTCTACCCCGCGGCCAAAAAGCGCTCTCCCACCCTCGCCCTCAAGGGCAACCGTACCCATTTTGTCCGACATGCCATAGCGCGTCACCATGTCGCGCGCAAGTGCGGTCAAAACCTGGAGGTCGTTGGAGGGACCAGTCGTGATGTCGCCAAAAACGGTCTTCTCCGCGACATAGCCGCCTAAGCTCATTGCGATGTCGTCAAGAAACTCACGCTTGCTCTGCATTTTTTTGTCATCAAGTGGGAGTTTCAGCGTATAGCCCGCAGCGCGCCCGCGCGAAATTATCGAGATTTTATGCACTGGGTCGGCATACGGCAAGACCGAAGCCACGAGCGCATGGCCCGCCTCGTGGTACGCGGTGATCTCCTTCTCTTTTTTATTAAGCACGTGCGATTTCCGCTCAGGGCCAAGCATCACCTTCTCTATCGAGCGGATCAAGTCATACTGCGCGATCGTTTTGCGGTTTTCGCGCGCGGCCAAAATAGCACCCTCATTCATAAGCGAGTAGAGGTCGGCCCCAGAGAACCCCGGCGTGCGCTCAGCTATCACCTCCAGGCTGATGTCCTCTGCAAAAGGTTTCTTGCGGGAATGTATTTTAAGAATCTCCAAACGGTCAAAGCGGTCGGGCAGGTCGATAGTGACACGCCTGTCAAAGCGGCCAGGGCGGAGCAGCGCCGGGTCAAGCACGTCGGGGCGGTTAGTCGCGGCCATGACGATAACTTTTTCGTTCGGCTCAAACCCATCCATCTCAACCAAAATTTGGTTGAGTGTTTGCTCACGCTCGTCGTTGCCGCCACCCACCCCTGTGCCACGCACCCGGCCTACGGCATCGATCTCGTCAACAAAGATAATCGCGGGTGCCGCGCGCTTGGCGGTGAGGAATAGGTCGCGCACTCGGGAAGCCCCGACACCAACAAACATCTCAACAAACTCAGAGCCCGAGATCGAGAAGAACGGCACACCCGCCTCGCCTGCAACTGCGCGCGCAAGCAAGGTCTTGCCTGTGCCCGGTGCGCCCATGAGTAAAATCCCTTTGGGGATGCGCGCGCCGATGTCGAGGAATTTTTTTGGATTTTTGAGGAAGTCGACGATCTCCAAGAGCTCCTCTTTAGCCTCTTTGGCGCCAGCGACATCTTTAAAGGTCACGCGGCTCACGAGGTCGTTCGGGTCAGTTATGCGCGGTTTGCTTTGGCCAAACGAGAACGCCTGCATCCCAGCACCCCGCACTTGGCGCGAGAGATACCAGACAAAAAATGCGATCAAAAGAAGCGGCGCTAAAAAAGGCGCAAGCGCTGTTAGCCAAAACTGCCACGAACTTTGGCGTTTAATATCGATAGAAACTTTTGCGAGTGCTTCTTTAGAAACTCCGTAGTTGCTGAGAGTTGTAGTAAGCGAGGAGTCAGGTTCTTTTTTAGATATGCGTTTTGTTTTGTCCGCATAGGTAATCTCAAGCTCCTCGCCTACTACAACAATGGTAGAGACTTTGTCTGCTTCAATGTCGCCCGCCAACTGCGAGATAGGGATGTGTTGCGGCTCCTCTGAAACGCCGGCAAAGTAGGAGTACGCTCCCGCCAACAGGAGCAGCAAGAGCACGCTTGTTGCAAGATTAAGCCAAAACGAATCGCCGCGAGGGAGCTTAGGGAGCGGCGGTACCCCAGGCATGCGACGCCCAGGGCGCTCTCTCCTGTTAAACGGGCTCTTGCCTCCCCCGCCTTGGGGCGGCGCCTTTTCTTTTAGATCTGCCATAGATACGCCCATAGATAGGCAGAGTATAGCATTTGGGCATATGAGGAGCAAAAAATCAGGTATAGTCATTGTGTGAACCTGATTGAGCATAAAAAAGCGCGGCTGGAGTATGAGATCCTCGAGGAATACGAGGCGGGCTTGGAATTGCTCGGCTACGAGGTCAAATCTCTGCGCGCTCACCACGGCAAGCTCGAAGGAGCACATATAGTAGTACGAAACAACGAAGCATATCTGGTGGGCGCAAGCATCCCGCCTTACCAGCCAGCCAATACCCCAAAGGAGTACGACCCCGTTCGCACCCGCCGGCTCCTCTTAACCCATAAGGAAATTGCGGCCTTAGCTGGCTTTGAAGGCCAGAAAGGGTTGACAGTAGTGCCACTTTCGGTGTATAATAAAGGAGGTAAATTGAAGCTCAGGGTCGCAGTTGCTCGCGGGCGTAAGAAGTATGACAAACGCGCCGTCCTTAAGAAAAGAGATACTGAGCGAGACATCCGCAGAACTTTGAAAAACGCTTAGGCCTGCCCCACCAGTGCATGATACCTCGTGCCCTGCTGGGGAGTGACAGGCTTAGACAATATATCCATTCGTATCCATGCAAAAGAGAAGTGGAGTCCTTCTTTAAAAACTCCAAACTATAACTGCAAAATCAGTTACGTCACCGTTTTTCACGGTGAACGACCTCGCTTTCGCTACCGCAAGGGGCTAAGCGAGCACCAACTCTACAATCTCGTCTGCGGAGTACTGGTGTTATAACATCGAGATCGATCAGTGAGCGTGCTTGACTCACTCTTCTAAACTAAAGCTGCGATTCAATTTTATTTCGTCTACTTCTTTACGATTGAATCTAAGAAACAATAAGTAGTCTAGCTTTTGTAGATATGCATACGAACATGTATTGCACGGCGGTTCAACTCCGCCCACTTCCACAACAAACGAAATGGCGACCTTTGGGGTCGCTTTTTCTTTTCCCGACCACTTCCCTCTCTGGTGTTTGTAGTTTAGTATTTCTTTTAGAGGAGGATGTGCGATGAACCAGGTTGCAAACATCAGAGACATCGGGGTAAACGGCCTAGACTTTGTGTGTGCGCTTGAAGTCGGGTCGAAAAAGGTTGTGAGAGGAGTTTGTCTCTCAATTATGGGGGACACTCTTATTGTCCAGACACCATTTCAAACAAGCCATACTTGTCAAATGAATGGAGCAAAAATGATCCCCGACGCAGCTCTTTCAGGTGAAGAGAGCGAATTTATGACAGTATGGCTTAAAGCTTCTCACCGATAGGTACGCGCAACGCAAAAGGCCCCGCTCTCGCGGGGCCTTTATCTTTTAGTATCTACTTCAGTTTATTATCCCTTCATCCGCGCAACCAGGTGGAAGCTCATGTAGGAGAGATAGGTCGTCACTGCGAGGCCAAACCATGAGAGCCACACCGGTGCATCCCAGTCGCCGAGGATCAAATCTGCACCGCTAAATATCCTCCAGAAGTGCATTATCGCCACAAAGGCAAAAATACACCCCACCAAAAAGATGTAGGAGCGCTCGCGCATGGCCGGGATCTTGCCGACGTGCCATGCGTAGTGGACCAGGATAATAAACAGAGCGATATCAAAGATAAGGTTCGGCAAAAGCATCTCCGAGGTGACTGTCATCCCGAAGAAGGCTACCGACTTGAGGTTTTGCTGAGAGAACCACAGTAGCCAAAAAAAGTCTGCTGCCACGAGCCCAGCGGCAAATTTTGCAACCTCTTGTAATGATGCTTTATTCATGTCCAAAAATTAAAGAACTGATAATACCTCATAAGTGTACAACAAAAAATACGGTATTATATAGATATGCACACACGACATATACTCCTCGGTTTGGCATTATTAGTAGCATCGTTTGGGTTCACTGTGCCCGCGTTGGCAAACACTACTCCTCTTTCGTTTGACCCTTCGTATAGCACTGGTCCATTTATTTTTTATTGTCAGCCCTATGCCGCCTCGTTTGTAGAGGGCGAGCACTACCCCCCCACCGATGGCCCATGCG
>VMFK01000030.1 GCA_007375995.1 Parcubacteria group bacterium Gr01-1014_56 | reverse complement strand
TTGCAAGGAATATTTGCCCGTCGGTGATAGAGATGACGTTGGTCGGGATATAACCGGAGATATCGCCCTCTTGTGTCTCGACAATTGGGAGCGCGGTTAGAGAGCCTCCGCCCTTCTCTTTAGAGAGGCGCGCTGCGCGCTCAAGGAGGCGCGAGTGGAGGTAAAACACATCGCCTGGGTATGCCTCGCGGCCCGGTGGTCGGCGGAGGAGGAGCGAAAGCGCGCGGTACGCGACGGCGTGTTTGGAGAGGTCGTCATAGATCACAAGCGCATCCTGGCCTTTGTCCATAAAATACTCGCCGATAGCAGCGCCAGCAAAAGGGGCAAGATATTGCATCGCTGCAGGAGCCGAAGCACCTGCATCAACGACAATCGTATACTCCATGGCACCCGCCTCTTTAAGCTGCTGGACCAAACGCGCGGTCTTGCTCTCTTTTTGTCCGATAGAGACATAGATACAAACAGGGCGCGACTCTTGGGGCTCATTTAGTTGGTTGAGGATAGTGTCAATCGCGATTGTAGTTTTGCCGGTGTAGCGGTCGCCAATGATAAGCTCGCGCTGGCCACGGCCTATCGGGATTATCGAGTCGAGTGCTTTGATGCCGGTGTGGAGCGGCACAGACACCGACTGGCGCTCGATGACACCGTACGCTTCGCGCTCAATCGCATTTTTTTGCTCACTTGTAATCCCCCCGAGCCCGTCGAGGGGTTCTCCCAGAGGGCTCACAACTCGGCCTAAGAGCGCCTCCCCAACCGGGATCGCGAGCACCTCGCCCACTGCTACAACGGTCATCCCCTCGCGCACAAGGCCTGTGTCGCCTAAAATAATAACCCGCACTGACTCCTCCTCGAGGTTTAAAATTACGCCGTAGAGCTCACCCTCATGTTCAATCGCTTTTTTTAGTGTGGTTGAGGAGGCAATGTCAAAACGCACCATCTCCGACATGCCGGCACCAAGGAGCCCCTCCACCTCGGCAACACCGTCGCCAACACGGATAACCGTACCGGTGTTTTGGGCGCGCTCAGAGGGCACAAACCCGGCGATCTCTTTTTTAAATTGTTCAATAAAATCGGCCATACTAATTACGCGATGAGTTTTTTATAGAGTTCAAACAAAATGCGGGTGCGTTCGCGTTCAGGTGTTACCTTTTGTGCCTGTGCTCGGCGCTCGCCGGCGACCTCTAACTTTTTATATTCAGTAAATATCTGCGGAAGCAGTTTTTCATGCCCGCGGCGTTTAAGCGCTGCGCGTAAACCGGTAAGAAATTCTTTTCCAGTCTTCGGGTTCTCCTTAACAAGAGAGTAGAGTGCACGCGCGTATTGAGAGGCAATGATCATAATTACTTGGCGAGCATCTTTTCAACCCCCAGCACAATAAGCTTTGCGACCTCCTCCTTACTCTCGCTTATTGCCCGAGCCTTGGCTTCGTGTGCTTGTGCCTCAGCTTCTGAAAGTACACTCGCTGCTGATACTTCCGCGTGTGCGAGCATCTCTCGCTCTTTGGCGCCAGCGCGGCTCTGCGCATGAGAGAGAATAGTGTCTGCCTCCTTGCCAGCATTGGCGAGCACTGAAGCGCGAGCGCCTTCGATCTCACTCAACTTCCTCTCGGCAGTCTGCGCGTCGAGGACACCCTGAGAGACTTTTTTGCGCCTATCCTCAAGCGTTTTCATCATCGGTGTATAGAGGAAATACCACAACCCGAAGAGTAGGATGCCAAAATTGGCCGCCTGTATAAGGAGGAGCCGCCAGTCGATGCCAAATGTAGTGAGAATCCCTTCCATAGATTATCTGGATGCAAAACTTATTGAGAAAATAGTCTGGCCCGAGAGCACTTTTAGTGCGATACGGGAGACCCGAGGACTTTTTCTCGAGAAGTTTTGCAGAAAGTTCATTTACGTAAATTTGATGATAAAGCCAATCACGACCGCAAAGATCGCGAGTACGTCGGTTACGGCAATACCAACATACATAGTAGTTTGTATCAGCGGCGCCGCTTCAGGGTTGCGACCGATAGCTTCCAAAGCCTTGCCCACTAAAAGACCAAGCCCAATACCCGGGCCGATCACGCCGAGCCCTACGACGATCGCCATGGCCAGTGTTTTTGCTACTTCTATATCCATAAATTAAATGACTATCTAATAATTAATTTTAATGCGCTGCCACTTGTGCCGAGCTTGTTGAGGTGTGTGGCTCGGCGATCGCGATCTTGATAAACGCAAGTGTAAGGATCGCGAAGATGCCCGCCTGGAGGAGCCCGATAAACATCTCAAACGCCATCAAGGGCACAGGTAAGAGGAGCGGCACAAACGAGCCTATCACCATAAGCAGCACCTCGCCTGCGAATATCGCGCCAAAGAGCCTGAAGGAAAACGAAACGAGACGCGCAAGATTACCGATAAGCTCGAGCAGCCCTACGATAAACCCCATCGCGCCTCCGTGCACATTAACAAATTTTGAGCCGTATTTCAACACACCGAGTGTAAAAATCCCTGAGAGTTCGATCGCCACAAATGAGATGATCGCAAGCGCAAGTGTGGTGTTGAGATCAGTAGACACCGCATGGAAAAGCGGCACGTGCTCGCCTCCTTCTACCAAAGTAAACGTGCCAAAGATAGGTAAAAAGTCGAGCATGTTCGCAGTTAAAATAAAAACAAAAATAGTCGCAATAAGCGGAAAGTAGCGCTTAGCAAGTTTTTCGCTACCCAATGTCTGCTCGACATGGCCAAAGAGATACTCAAAGAGCATCTCAACTGCGTTTTGGATCTTACCTGGGAGGAGCTTGAGGCGCCCGCCCACAATTATTGCGCCAAGCAATAAAAAAACGATGACCAACCACGAGGTCACTACAGTGTTTGTGATCGGCAAGCCAAATAAACTCCCCACCCGCTCTGCGGCGAGCGATATGTGCAGCCCGGATTCCATTTACCCTTACACTATAACACAAAAACACCCTTTATCTACCAAGGTTCGACCTTGATATTACTCTGCGGGCGGGGCCTCTGGTGCTGGAGCGGGTTCTGATACCGGCTCTTGTGCTGGTGTGGGCTCCGGAGCTGGCTCAGATGTTGGCTCGGGCGTGGGTTCAGGAGCGGGTTCTGATACCGGAGTGGGCTCGACAGCTGGTTCAAGGGCTGGTGCAGGTTCTGTAGTTTCTTGCGGCGGCTCTGCTGGAGGTTCAGTTAAAGTTTCTGCAGGCGGGGTTTCCTCGGCGGGCGGAGGGATTGTTTCAACAACTGATTCGGTTAATTCAACCGTTGGTTCTTCCTCTGTCGCAGCACCCGCCACCTCTCCTTCCTCCTCCGGCGAGAACGCCGAGTTCAAGAGGAGAGGCTGTATCTCTTCTTCTATGTCATAGCAAAACGAGACGTGACTAATGCCAAAGGGCAACGTGCCGCCCGGGCCCGCGCCCAAGGGTGCGTGAAGCCCCGTGTCGCCAAACGATTCCGCAGGCGGATCATATATGTATAAATTCGCATTGGGGCCACCCTTTGCGATAACCGCGTCTATGCCAAAGTCCGATACCCAGTCAAAGAATCGCTCAACAGCATCAACGGTCAGGGTTATCGAGCCAACGTCAGGTACATTGAGTACCGTAACGCCCGGCACGATAGGGTCTATCTTCGCCTCAAGCGCATATCCTTTGCTTGGGCAAGTTGGATTGCCGTTTACAAACGTTGCTGATGGCGTGCTAGGCCCCCACTCCCCCGCTTGAAAGATATTACCGACCGAGGTTTCAAGGTCGCTAAAGTACGAGAGCGTCGCCCCTGCCGCGTTTGAGAGTGTGTAAGTACCCACCATACATATAAGGAGGAGTGAGAATGCGACACGCCTATCGCGGCCGCCGACCAAACGGATTTCATCCGACACCTTCTGCATAGGCGCGGCAACTACAAGACGCATCGGGACAAAGATATCGTCGGTAATTCTTTGTCGGATAAAAGTGGGCTTTATGGGCACTTCTGGAGAAGGCGGTGCATCCTCATCGTCCTCCCTCCCCCCGGCACGCGCTCGCCGACGCTTTTTTATAAGTATCCGTGTCTCGCGCGCAATCGCTAACAACTCCTCAAGGATAATCAGCGCCGCCGGCACGCCGATAAGCAATGCAAACCCGAGCGGCTGCTTGGCAAAGTCGAGCACATACCCAGCATATGGCACGGCAACAAAAACCTTCCCGATAATCTGGTTCGGGTTTACCAACTCTGGATCGGCCTCCTCGTTGGCGTCGCCCTTAACACGGTACGAGACATTTGTACCACTGCCTTCAATAGAGACAATACGATGTGTAGTCGGGATCTGCCGCGCAGAGTCCTCGCCAAAGGTGACCACCTCCCCAACTGCGTAGCTCGCCTGCGGCTTCACCACCACCAGCGAGCCCACGGGTATTGCTGGCGCCATCGAGCCGGACTTCACAATCTTGACCTCGATGTTCCCGGGGATAGGTGCAAGCGACGCCAAGAAGAGCCCCGTCACGCCAAGGAGCGCCGCGATAAAAAATCCGTAGATTATTTTAGTAATAACGTTCATACATCATCATCGTAAAAAATTGCTCCAGAAGCCTCGGCTAAAGCCACCCGAGTTCACCGTGTTGATTGTTGTGACCACGCTGGTGGCGTTGCCTGTCACGACCGTACCTCCGCCGCCTGCAGTATTCCCGCCCGTGTTTGAGCTTGCGCTGGTGTTGTTGTTGATCGTATTGTTATTCTCGTCCTCGTCCTCACAAATCTCATCTTTAGGTGGCTTCGGGGGCTTGGGCGGCTTAACTTTGTTGCACATAAACTTTGGCTCGTCGTAGGCAGAGACAGCGGTGAGTTTTACATCCACCTTCATCGTGTCGGTTTGCGCAACATTCCCTACCCCCGAGCCATTGCAGGTAATCGTTGCCGTGGCGACATTTACCACGAGGTTGCCCGCGCACCAGTAGACACCAAAGTATTTTATTGAGTCTTTAGGTATCGCCGGCCCGTTTTTATAATCAGCAATCGGGTAGGTCTTGCCGTTTAAGACCAAGTTAGCGGCCTGTGTTGTGGTACCAAAGATAGGCTTCTCTCCGATTTCGAATATATTGTCGCCGTCGTCTCGCCAAGCAAAGAACTCCATCACCCCAGTGAGCTCGCCTACTGCGGGGGTGTTGTCTACGTGCGACTCTGGCTCGTTGACCCCGTTCTCGCCGTTAAGCAAGTTAAAGAAGGTTAAGCACACCCATATCGGCGCTTTTTTAGCGTGGAGCGAGATCGTGTTCTCGCCCCAGTCGCCCGGCTTGATGTCGTCAAAGTTAAAGTATTTGTCCACTCCGGGTACCAGGTCTTTTAGGTTCCACGTACCCGCAGGCACGGGGAAGCCGTTGTAGCTGGCCTGGCTATCTACCTTGAGGTTAAAGTTCTCCCAGGCATAGGTGATGCCGGTAGAGTCTCCTTGCACATTCAGGGCGAGGTAGGCAAGGCCAAGGAGACTCATTACGAGTACTGCTCGGCCTGCCGTTTTAGTAATCCCCGCCGTCATTTAGATTATGAGGGAACGTTAGCTGGTCATCGCCCTGCATCCATTAGTCCAGATTTTCAACGTTATTGATCGTACATACTAGGTTGTCTCCTGGGTTAAGGGTGACCGTGCCATTTACAGCACACGCGCCACCAATAGTTGAAGTAAATGTTACGCCTGGAGGAAGCCCTGCCACGAGGATGATTTCAGAGACCGTATACGCGCCTGGTGTAAGACCCGGTATAGGAATATTGTCGCCGACAATCTGGTCACCTCCCGGCCCGTTGATATGAAGCTCAAAGTCCTCTACTCCAATACCTGCGGTATCAGCTGTAATTACCTTATTGACCGTAAGTGTTGCAGTTTGGGGCTGTCTTGGATTGCACAAGAAGTCGCCATTGTTTCTCGACTGTACTGCGCTAAACACAATGTTAAGCTCTGCTTGGTCTGTCTGGGTCTCGTTGCCAAGCAGTGTACCGTCACAGTTAACGCCTGGATCATTGCTCGGGTTAGTGCCTTGTCCTGCGGGCACCGGATCAAGCGTGAGCGTACCCATACACCATGCTTTAGCGACGTAGACAGTTTGGTTTGCTGGTACCGGTGTGCCATCAGGGAGTCCCCAAACGTTGTTTTCAGAGTCCGCAATAGCAATCGGGAATGTAGCGTCAAGATTAGCAAGGCTTACTATACCGTTCGTGATTGGGTTTTCACCCACCTCGTACACATTGTCGCCGTCGTCCGCCCACCAGAAGAAATTGATTGCTGCTGCAAGCTCGCCGTCCCATGCGTCGCCGGGGTCCTCTTGCAGATCAGGCGCACTAAGCTCCGGCTCGGTCGACGACTTATCATCGTCAGAGGTTAGCGTCAGGTCCATACAGATCCATGCGTCGTTTTGGACATCAATGGAAATTGTGTCCTCGCCTTCATCGTCTGGTTTAAGATCGCGGAAGTCAAAGAAGAGTAACCCATCGAGGTTGGACGGCTCAAACGAGGTTGTGCAGTTTGTTCCAGGTACAGGGAACAGCGCGCTGCCTTGCCAGACATACTCGGTAATGTTTTGATCACCGTCAACGTCCTGAGCGTCTACAGCACATACATTGCCGTTGTAATAGCTTTCGTTATCTATGAGTAAGTCAATCGCGCCGGCAGTAAACGAGTTGCCAGTGCTTGTCTCCGTGTCGCTGAAGAACGCGCCGGTGGCTCCCGACATGACCACGCCCCCTGCTCCCAAGACCAGCACCAGCCCTAAAAGTATTCGTCTCATATCGTTCTGTGTAGCTAATAATGTTTCTAATAATATTTTTTAATGTTCACTGCAGTCTCTGCAGCCCGCCCGACATAACTCGGGCCTCTAGCATAAGTTATGTCGAGTACGGCTGAAGAGAATTAAATCTCGTCAAGTGGATTTGCCCATTCTTCACACACAAAGTTCGGGTTGTTTCGAGACTGCACTGCATAGAATGTCATGTCTCCCTGCACTTGGTCAGTCTGTGCGGCGTTGTTTACACCAGATCCGTCACAGGTAAAACCTGTACCGCCAAGAGGTGACTTAACGTTCCCAAACCCGTCTTGAGGCTCACCTGTGGGTGTAGAGGTTCCAAAGCACCATGCCTTACCAATGTAGAAGGTTGTGTCTCCGGGGATTGGATTAGTCCCACCAAGAATGCTCCCCAGTGAATCGGCCAAGGTTATTTGGCCAGCTGCACCCATATCAGCAAGCGTACCCTCGAGGAAAATAGTCTCTGGAGTACCGCTTGAGGTTTGTCCTGGCTCAAACACATTATCACCGTCATCTACCCAGAACGCGAAATTGAGGTTGCTATCAAGCTCGCCAAGTCCAGCACCGGGGAAAGATGATGTTGCCAGATCATCAGCCAATTCCGGCTCTGTGAGATCTTGGTCGGAATCATCCGTGATTTGTGCCGCGGCACACATCCATGCATTATTGCTGCCCACGTGGATTGAGATTGTGTCTTCACCAATATCCCCTGGCTTCAAATCGCTGAAGTTGAAGAATTTTTGTACGCCTGCCTCAAGATCTGTCAGAGTCCAAGAAGTACTCGTGCTGAAAACAAACTGCCCTATCGGGTTTGGATACTGCGGGATGTTGTAATCAACTACATAGCTCTCGTTGTCGATCTGGAGGTCGATGTCGCCTGCGGCGAAGGTGTTGCCTGTCGATGTTTCCGTATCAGAGAAGAAGGCTCCCGTCGCGCCCACAACAACCGCGCCCACAAACACGATCATGCCCAAACCTGCTAATATTCGTCCTATTTGTCCTGTCATAATAATTTTTAATTAATGCTACTTTTACTTTTTTCAGCAAGGTCGAACCTTGCTGAAACCTAATAATCACTATCTCTCTTCTGCAATGAGGCGTGAGCCGCGACCGACCTCGCTACTCAAACAGAAAAAGCCGCCTTCCGTCGCGAGTAGACACAACAAAAGGTGGCCCTTCGCTGAGGGAGCCTCACTGCAATCTGCTGGAAACACGTACCCCATGTGGTCTCCAATTTAACTGCAACTAATAAGAGAACCGATGCCCTAAGCACATCTCATCACGCCCGCATTCTATCCCCTGAAAAATTTCGTCAAATATTTTTTACCATAAAACTGGGGAAAAACCTGTGCACAACGTGTCTACAACGTTGTATAACCTGTGCACAAGAAATTCGAAAACAAAATTTGAATCTCGAAAAGATTTTTAAGCAAGGTTCGACCTTGCTGGAGCATGTTCGACATAACGCAACCAGGCTAGAGTACTTTGTTTAAAATCTTTTATAGAATCGCAATATGCGGGCAGAGTTTCTTTGTTTATAATTGTGTTATGGATTCTTTCCTTACCCAGATAATCGAGATAACTCGAGTACGCATAGCGCTCTAAATATAATTTCGCACGTCGTTGATTACGGATACCATTCTCTTTCCATTTTGGATCAATAAGCTTGATTGGGTTGAGATGTATATAAGCGAGCAAATATGACAGATAGCGATCATCGTCTGCATGGGTTGCCTTGAACTTACCTTGAAACAGAGCTCCGCTTCGCTCGTGGCGAATATTGAAATACATGGTGTAGGCTGTCGTGAGCTTTTGCATAAAAAGGCTTATGCCACCATCTTGTATCTCCCGCACGAGCAAATGAAAATGGTTTGGCATGAGGCAGTAGGCCCCGATATCAACAAGTGGCTGAGCGCGCGGGGACCTTAGTGCTGTTTCCAGCAAGGTTCGACCTTGCTGGGATTTTAGGTTACGAATGTTATCGACGCGAACTGGATCTATGTTGTTTGAAAGATAGAGAAGAGACAAAAATCGCTCATAGTCTTCGCGCGTCAAAAATACTTTCCGCTTGTCGGTGCCGCGGTTGTAGAGATGATAAAACTCGTCTGGAGCAAATATGATATTTCGGGCCATATGTCTTTTCAGCAAGGTTCGACCTTGCTGTGGGGAAGCTCTGGGTGCTCCGTGGTGAGGAGAGTACTGCCCTGCCGAAGAGGAGTCAAGCGTCTCTCCAGCAAGGTCGAACCTTGCTGGAAGGGTATACATATTGATATATTGACAACAGTTTTTTAAAGCGCATAGTGGCTAGTAGTTGGGGAACCAGCTGCGTCGTGGTGACGCAGCTCTTTCTCATCTCTCATATGTAAGGAGGAGGCCATGCAGTTACG
>VMFK01000029.1 GCA_007375995.1 Parcubacteria group bacterium Gr01-1014_56 | reverse complement strand
AGACCGAGACCGTGTGGCTCGCCTTTCCTCTCGTTATTACAGAAAAAGCTCCTTTTTCACGCCTAGAGCTCGTCACGTTCTTAGAAAGCAAGCGCATCCAAACGAGGCCGGTGTTTACGGGTAATATACTAAAACAGCCAGGGTTTAAAAATATTCCTCATCGCCCCCTGGAGAAACAATATCCCCATACAGAAAATATAATGCGCAATGCGTTTGTCATCGGTTGTCATCAAGGGATGACCAGAGAGCAGATTACCTACATCAAATCGACGTTCTTAGAATTTTTGTCGCAGTATTCATAATATGAAAGTAATTATTCTTGCAGGCGGATATGGTAGTCGTCTCGGCAGTATAACCAAAGAGATTCCGAAACCAATGGTTGCGATAGGAGAGCGGCCTATTATCTGGCACATAATGAAGATATATTCTCACTTTAAGCATACTGATTTTATAATTAGTTTGGGGTACAAAAAGGAAGTAATAAAAGAGTACTTTCATAATTATCATATTCACGCCAATGATTTTACTGTTCACCTAGGGTCAAAAGACATTGGGTTGCTTAATGCTCACGACGAAGCAGACTGGAAGGTTACCCTTATCGATACGGGTTTGAATACTTTGAAAGGGGCGCGGATAAAGAGGTTAGAAAAACACTTGCCGGATGATGAATTAATAATGGCTACCTATGGAGATGGAGTTGCAAATATTGATATAGACAAACTTATTGCGTTTCATAAAAAGCACGGCAAAACACTTACCATCACTGGAGTGCGCCCGCCGTCTCGTTTCGGAGAAATAATTGAAAAAAACTCCAAATTGACGAGATTTAGAGAGAAACCACAAATATCAACAGGGTTAATTAATGGTGGGTTCTTTGTATTTGATAAACGACTCCTGAAACACCTTACCACAGATGAAGGGTGCGACTTAGAGCATGGAGTATTCGAGAAGCTTGCAAAGTCACGACAAATTATGGTGTACAAGCACACGGGGCAGTGGCAATGCGTTGATACCGAACGGGACTTGAAACATCTAAATAAAATATGGGATGACGGTAACGCTTTTTGGAAAATGTGGGAGTAAAAATGGAACTCTTCAACACCATATACAAGGGTAAAAAAGTCTTGATTACGGGGCACACAGGGTTTAAGGGATCGTGGCTTTCTTTGTGGTTGACTCGACTGGGTGCACACGTCGTTGGCTACTCAATAGATGTCCCGACAAAGCCAAGTCATTTTAAATTACTCAATCTCAACATAACGTCTATTACTGGTGATATTCTGGACAAGAGAAAACTACTGCAGACCGTAGAAACACATAAACCAGACATTATCTTTCATATGGCAGCCCAACCACTTGTAAGGTTGTCTTACGAAGAACCGACGCGAACATTTGAGACAAATATCACGGGAACCGTCAATGTGCTAGAGAGTTGTCGAAAAACGCGGACGACAAAAGCAGTACTCATCATCACGAGCGATAAATGTTATCAAAACAAAGAAACAGTACGGGGGTATCAAGAAGATGACGCAATGGGAGGAGACGACCCCTACAGCGCTTCAAAAGGTTGTGCAGAACTGGTCACACACGCATATAGACACTCTTTCTTCCACCCCGACCAATTCAATAAAACGCATTCTACACTTGTGGCGACCGCACGAGCAGGAAATGTGATTGGTGGCGGAGACTGGGCTGCCGACCGGCTTATTCCAGACATAATGAAAGCCGCTGCGAAGAAAGAAAAAATGAGTATCAGGAACCCTCACGCAGTACGGCCATGGCAACATGTACTTGAACCATTGAGCGGGTACCTACAGCTCGGGCAGAAATTATTGGAGAAGCAAAGGGAGTTTGCTGACGCATGGAATTTTGGGCCTAGTGAAAAAGCTTTTCTCACGGCAAAAGAAGTCACCAAGTCTATTAAAAAGCATTGGCATGAAATAGACTTCACTACAGAAGTGAATCGGGGCAGTCTACACGAAGCAACTCTTCTAACACTTGATTCATCAAAGGCTCGCCGTAAGCTCAAATGGAAAAGTATTTGGGATACTGACACCACTTTTGAGCAGACGACGAATTGGTATAAAAACTTTTATACCGACGGCACCATTTTGAGTGAAGATAATTTAGATCAATATATAAGCGATGCGCTGCGAACGAACGCTCCGTGGGTGAAGTAGCAAGGATTCTCAACGCGGCTACTTGACATTGTTCATGATATTTGCTATAATGTGTAGTAGATAAGAGCAAGAGCTCTTTGACCGAAAAACCTCAATACTCTAGAAGATTGGAGACTATGGATGGGCAAGCTCACAAGTGCCAAAAGTATGATGGAGGCTATCCTTCTCGTACTTCTCGACAAACGCCCCAAAACCGATGCCATGTTTATCCATGGCTCGTCAGTGACGGACCCTGGATTAGATGACGCCACTCTGAAGTTGAGTCGAGAGACTCTTAAACGTGGCGACATCGGTCGCATTGTCATCAATGGTGTTTCCGAAAGTGTATGCAATGAAAAAAATCTTGCCTACTTTGGATGCGAGCCGTGGTTACGAACACTGGCAATCCTCGGAGTTGAAAGGAAGGATATCGTAGTGTTGCCGGAGTCGCTTCATACAGCGGCGGAGTCCGGCAACCTGATTACCCTTGCACTTCAGTCAGGGTGGCAGAGTTTAACTATCTTTGCTTTGCCGCATCATATTCTGCGGTGTATGCTCCAGATCGTGTACCTGATGGAACAAAGACATGTGTTCTTGAAAGTGTATGCGCGAACACTCGACTCCGTTGATTGGAACATGGATGCTGAAAAAACAGTCCTTGGGGGCGGCTTTATATCCGGCACCATGTTTAATCACATTGCCGCCGAGTATAAAAGGGTTGAAAAGTACAAACGACGCGACAGGGTTGGGTTCACACCCCATGCCACCGTAGGTGAGCTCATTGAGTATATTCACAAACGTGACGGCGTGTGACGCCGCAGCTCAAGAGCAGTGTTGAGACGAGGACAGGTGGTGCACTATGTGCGCCACCTTTTTGTTTTATGTATAACTAACTATTTACCAAAGCGAAGTTTAAACAGGGTGTACAGATAAGTGACCATAAAGACAAATAAATTCCTTTTCGTCTCACCGAACATTCTTTTGTCAAACGTAAAGGGCACCTCCTTAATCTTCAAATTCCTATTCTTTTTCTTTATTTTAAACAGAATTTCCTCGACAATTTCAAAGTTGTTTGAGGTGAGTGTAATACTTTTTATATCCTTCGCTTTATAGAGCTTAAAGCTATTAGAGACATCTTTGCAGTTGAGGTTCAGCACAAGTGCATACACAATGTTGACCATCAGGCTCATCAAGACCAGGACTTTACTGTTCTTGGTGCTACCCCCTTTCACGTAACGTGATGCAATCACTACGTCAAAGTCATCTTTATAAGCATAGAGCTGGGTGATAAATTCAGGATCGTGAGAGCCATCGGCATCCATAAAAATCAGATATTCTCCTTCCGTTTTTGCTACTGCAGTTCTAATAGCGTCACCATAGTAGTTATATACTCCTTCACGAGGTATATAGTGAACCGTACTGAAGTCTGCACATACAGCCTCAGTTGCGTCCATAGGCTCTCGAGTGTCGATAATAAGAATCTCATGTGATGGCTCTATCCTTTCAAGTACAGAAACCAATCGAGGTAAAATAACCTTCAAATTCTCCTCTTCTTTATAAGCAGGTATAGCAACAGTGAGTTTCAACATATAGCTATTTATTCTGCACCCACTCAAGCATTTTTTTAACACCCTCTACCTTATTAACTTTTGGTTCCCAACCCGTAAATTTTTTGACTTTTGAGATGTCAGCGATAAATATTTTTTGATCACTGTGTCTGGCCTCAATTTGAGTATAGTTAAGGGTACTGTCCAACTCTTTCTCTAAGATGTCGAAGAGTTCGAGAAGTGAAAGGCTGTTATTAAAACCTCCGCCAATATTGAAACACTGACCTTTAGTACTCTCGATATGCTCAATGAGAGAGAAGTATAAGCCGACCATATCACTTGCAAATAGCACATCCCTGACCTGCTTGCCATTACCCGAAATGGTAAATGGCTCTTTCAGGGCGGCCTTTTTTTGTTGTATTGCTTGGTCGCAGAACCATCCGATCCACCCTTGGTCAAATGTTGAGAACTGTCTTCCACCAAACATAGACGAGTGTCGCAGGACAATTGTCTTAATACCAAACACTTTGTAGGCGTCAGTCAGATACTGGTCTGCAGCTCCTTTAGAGCACCCATACGGAGAAGAGAATTGAAGGGGAATATCTTCTGCGAACCCATTTGGAAATTCTGGAGCTGTATATCGTTTCTTTCCCTCCTCATAGGTAACCCACTCCAAATCCCCGTATACCTTATTAGTAGAAGAATATATGAGTATTGATTCTGGAGAATATTTTCGTATCGAATCAAGGATATTAAATGACCCTAGAGCATTTATCTCAAAATCTTTCCTTGGGTCTTCAATCGACGTAGTCATTGCTACTTGACCGGCGAGATGAATCACCACATCCGGTCGTTCGTCACGAATTACACTCTCGACTTCATCCTGATTACGAGCATCTCCATTAATAAAGGTAAATGGACCCTTTTGTTGTAACCACAGCAAATTGTCTCCCGACCCAACTCGAGAGAGATTATCAAACACCACGAGAGTATCCTTACGCTGGATAACCGCTTCAGAAATATTAGAACCGAGGAACCCACAGCCACCTGTAATTAAGAATTTCATATTGTGGTTTTATAATAAGCCACGGTTTTACGTAGTCCAGAGTCTAAATTAGTTTTTGGTCGCACCACATTATTAAATATATCCAATTTCGTTGATTTGTCCTCCTGTGTTACACCAGTGATAATTTTAACATTTTTGCCAACGAGTTTTATAATTCTAGAAGCGAGATCTTTTACACTAATTGCTTCGTTATTTCCAATGACAAAAAAGCTTTCACAACTATTTTTTATAGCGATTAAATTGTCCACAAGGTCATCGATATAGATGAATTGGAGTTTTCGTTTGCCTTTCCCGCGCAAGACCAACTTTCCTCCACTGTAACTGGCTTTTACGATAAGAAGTGGAATGACATTGGCAACTTCAGGATTGAAATCATTACCAGGTCCGTATACTGCAGAAGAACGAATGATTTTAACGTCAATACCCGTTTGTGCGATGAATGATTTCAGAATCAGTTCATTTATGTACTTGCCCAGAACATACCCATCGGTTTCTCTATTATTAGATACGGCGTATTTAACGTTAACTGAACTCGCATAGATAAGAGTTTTAATAGCACTCGTTTTGGTAGCCCAGAGAAAGGTCAAAAGGGGCAACACATTTTCGTAGACAACATCGAATGGTTGACGTGTGTGTATCGCGACATTTTTTTTGAAACTCGCTAGATAATATACAACTTCAACTCCGCGTAGAATTTTTTTACAAAAGTTCGGATCGGTGAGGTCACCATGGAACATCTTCGCTCCCGCGACTCTATGCTTCTTATCGCGTGATACAAGAGAGACTGTATTCTTGTCCTGTAACAATTTTTTAGCCAAGGCTCGCCCTACAAATCCATTCGCACCCAATACAAGGATGTTTGATTTCCTAGCTTTCATTTAAGTACTGCCCATGGTACCTCATTGTCACTTTTTCGTCCTCTATGGGATTATATGGGGGATTATGAAACAATTTATTGAGCGGTATACCTCATTCCTAAAGGTAGGTATGGTGGGTGCCGTGGGCACCGGTATTCAGGCCCTGATCCTTGTTTTCTTGGTGGAGTTTCTTTATCTCCATCCGGCGATTGCGAATACGATTGCAGCAGAGGCGGCGATTATTTCAAACTTCATTTTAAATAATCTCTGGACATTTAAAAATCGGAGCATACATGCCCTCCCAAAGCGGTTCGTTATGTTCAACGTGAGCGCACTCGGCTCCGTTTCTATACAAGCAATCGTGGTGTGGGCAGGTGTCGTTTTTTTTGGTCATTCGCTTTATCTACTGTATGCGGTAGTTGGTATTGGTATTGGTTGGGTGGTGAACTACCTGCTGTATAGTCGTTTTGTTTGGCGACGTCCTTTGCATAAAGACAAGACAATTTCTACACTCTATTACATAGCTAATGCACGTATGCCAACCGAGAAGGCACACGGCATTCAGATAGCAAAAATGTGCGAAGCGTTTCTTGAGGCGGGGGTTAACCTCGTGCTTGTCTTGCCGCGTCGCGGTTCGCCAGGGAAATCTATTAAGGATTTTTATGGGTTGCGTAAGGATATCCCCACAGTCACACTGCCAGTTATCGACCTCCACAATAAGGGTCCGTTTTGGTATCACGTCAGCTCTTATTCATTTATAATCTCTTACTTTTTTTATATTCTTTTGTGTGTCGACAAGAAGCATTCGGTGATCTATACAGTCGATCTTGACCGTTTTTCATACCGAGCACTTTCCTACCTCGGCGTCCCGTTTTTTTCTGAGATGCATGGTGGAAAGCCTAGTAATGTACTTCATCGAAAATTTTTCTCCAAGGCTTCCGGTATTATCCCCACCAACTACATTACTAAGCAGGAGCTACAAGAGAAATTTCATATGCCAGAGGAGAAATTTTTGGTAGAGCCAAATGGTGTTGATCTTTCGAGCTTTGCGCCATTTAGCAAAGAAGAAGCACGCGAACAACTCGGTGTATCAAAAGATAGCGCACTCGTTTTATATGTCGGTAGAATCTTTGATTGGAAGGGGCTGGATATTCTAACAGAGGCAGCGCCCCTCTTGCCGGAAAGCGTCACCCTTGGCATGGTAGGAGGCGTGGCCGAGGAGTATGAGAGGATAGCCGGACATAAACCTAACCCACGCATACAGTTCTTTGGCAGCCAACCCTATGCCCGCATACCTCTTTGGATTGCTGCTGCCGACGTACTCCTGGTGTTGGGTACAAAGCGCGACGAGCAGTCGTATCACTACACCTCGCCAATGAAGGTGTTTGAGTATATGGCGAGTAAGCGGCCGATCGTCGCCAGCAAAACACCCGCCCTTATGGATGTCCTTGACCCCCAAGCTTGTTATTTTTATGAGCCGGACAATGCAGAGAGTTTGGCGCATACTATTGAGGAAGCGCTGAATGACAACGGGCAGGAAATGCGTATAGAGGTCGCATACAAAATCGTACAAAAATATACTTGGAACCTTCGTGCGCAGCGCATACGTACGTTTATGAACCAACTCCTTAAGGACAGATCAATATGACCAAAGCCCCACTTCGCGATTTTCGCACCAATGTAACCTCTAGCCAAGGCGAAGACGGCATGATCGCCGAGCTATTTCGTCGCATCGGCACACACAACAAATGGTGTGTGGAATTTGGCGCGCTCAACGGCACCCACGACAGCAACGTTTGGGCGCTTATTAATAAAAAGGAGTGGTCAGGTGTGCTTATCGAGGCCGACCGAACATATTTTGAGAAATTAGTTGAAGCGTATCGCACTATCACTCGAGCAACATGTCTTAATCTTTTTGTCTCATTTGAGGGAGAACATTCTCTCGACGCTATATTTTTAAACACGCCTCTCCCCAAAGACTTTGATCTGATGTCGATCGATATCGACGGCAACGACTATCATGTGTGGGAGTCGCTCAAGGAGTATCAGCCGCGTGTAGTTATCGTCGAGTTTAACCCTACCATCCCAAACGACATTGCTTTTGTGCAGCCGCGCGACATGAGCGTACAACAAGGCTCCTCGCTGCTTGCGTTTGTGGACCTTGCACAAAAAAAGGGATACACACTTGTGGCAACAACGGGCGCAAACGCTTTTTTTGTGCTGACGTCATTGGCACCAATGCTCGGATTTGAAGATCTTTCTATAGAGACACTGCACCCAGATACCGAATACTACACACGCCTCTATCAGCTTTTTGACGGCACATTGGTACTTGATGGCTACAAAGAACTTATGTGGCATCGCATCTCGATTGATGAGGAGAAGATACAAGTATTACCGCCTAGCAAACGAGCTTACCCCGCGGGTTTAAGCGCTCATACTCCAGTTAGAAACCTAAAATATTGGATCCGGAAGTCTCCTCTGTATACTCTGATAAAACGCATACGCAGTCGATATAAATAGCATGTCAGAGGGTTCAAACATACGTACTATCAAAACTGCGCACGGTCGTTTTAGTGTTGACATGTCACACGACAAAAAGATCGGAACGAACTTACAAAAAGGAAACTACCATCAAGAAGAAACACTCGAGCTTTTAAAAAACTTTATTACCCCGGACAGTGTGGTGGTTGATATTGGTGCACATATCGGCACGCTTGCAATCCCTTTGGCAAAACTCGCAGGGAAAGTTATTGCGTTTGAACCTATACCAGAGACATTTGCTCTCCTCAAGCGCAATGCTGAGCAGAATAACGTAACTCTCGATCTGCGCAATAAAGGTTTAGGTGTGAACGCAGGCCACGCTTCACTCAAGACAGAAAATCTTTCTAATGCAGGAGCAAACACCTTGGATCTTAGCGGAGGCTCTATTGAAGTGAGTACACTCGGCGACGAAGTAGAATACGCTGATGTAATAAAAATAGATGTTGAGGGTATGGAACTTTCGGTATTTGAAGGCGGCGCGGAACTAATAGAGCGATTGCACCCGATAATTTTAAGTGAGATCAATCTATCTGCGCTTCGTGCGCACGGCTCATCACCCCAACAGATTGAGAGGTTTTTATATAAGCGTGGCTATGATCTGTATTTGCCTCTTCCGAACCTAACACTGGGCAAAATAGGAAGCCTCGGCACAATTGCAACTGCTTTCGCTCCTCGGTCGTGGTTATTAGGCTCTCAAAGTGCGCCATTTGATATCTTGGCTATCCCACGTGGAAAAACAATACCACTTCCGGTAGTCTCTCCTTGGCAGACGCTTTTGCAAGTAATAAATAATAATCTTAGACAAAAAGTGCTGAGATTGAAGAAATTTTTTATTGGTGAAAAAAGTGACGGTCCTTTTATAGTTGAAAAAGCAGTGACCTTGCGTGCATCTTCGATCGGGGATGCGCTTATGGGGAAGTATTTGCTCGAAAACATTCATGCGCAGTTTCCTGATGCGCACTGTTCGATTTTAGTAGCAGGCAAAGCAGCTATGATCCGTGACCTCCTCCTGGCATACCCGTGGATCGAGATTATAGAGGCAAATAAAAGCCAGCCCCTAAGTATCATCACCGCCTTTAGAAAACTTTTCATTAGTGATGCGACGGTGACCCAGTACTCAGGACGCGGGCAGTTCGCAACCGCAAGCAAGCTTTTTGCTTGGGCTATTACAAGAAAAGGGAGACTCGTTGGGTTTAGTGACGCGTGGCCTTTAAACCGTTTTGTGTTTGATCACCTCATCCCGTTTAGTATGCGCAGAGCCATGCGGTTGCATGAGTGTGACGCACTTGAGGCATTGGGTATTGAGGTGAGCATTAAAGATATTACTCTTATCGCAAAAGAAGGGAGCCCTGTGCTCGAGCGGCTTCATTTAAAAGAGAAAGAGTATA
>VMFK01000028.1 GCA_007375995.1 Parcubacteria group bacterium Gr01-1014_56 | reverse complement strand
GGCTCAATCGCAATTGTTGAACTTGATGGCCGCATCGGACTTGTCCAAAATTTTAGGATGACGGGGCCACGTATCTTGCCCGAGGCAGGTAGCGACTACGTGTCGCGTCTCAATGATGAAAAACGTTGGGATGAGCTACTTTCGAGTCTTGGTGAGTGGAAGTGGGAAGCCCCTCGTGGGCTTATCCCAGGCCCACAAGGCAAGGATCTTGAAGCCTTCATCATTAAGACGGCCAAGCTCGAGGCGCTTCAGGAGGCAGGATTCGTTATTGATGAGGCTCGCATTGCTGGCACACTGAACGCCAACTCGACGTTCTTTGCCCACGCTCAATACGTGGTGCATGGAAAGATAAAGAGTGTGGAAAAATCCAGCCCCGAAGAGACCGAGATGATCGGCACAACAAAGCTCTTCACTCGGCAAGAACTTCGTGAGCTCCAAGAAAAAGGCGAGTTCGATGATGGGCTCACTCTTGCCGCTTTGGCACTCTGCGGGATTTCTATCTAAGTTCTCTCGCACACAACTTCTATACGCCGCCTCACAAGGGCGGCGTTCGTTTTTTATATCTTGCAAACACGAGAGGCTCCTTATACAGTAACTCTGTGACGATTCATTTTTATACGTTTAGCAACGCACAGGGCGGCTCCTCAAGGCAGCGCGCGTTTAGAGTCGTGGATGAGCTGCGTGCGCGGGGCCTCGAGGTTATGATCCACGAGCCCCCCGTGCTTTCTATTTCTCGCACTCATTGGCCAAAGAAATTTACTCTAATCCTCCAAGTTATCCGCTCACTCTTTTCGATCAAAAAGGGCGACATCATTTATCTACAGCGCACCGTCTCCAACAAATATTTTTTTGTCATCATGGTCGCATACATTTGGTTTTTTAGGCGGAAGATGACTTTTGATTTTGATGACCCTGTTTGGCTCCATAGCTATCTAAAGACAAAGGTATTTACGCAATTAGCAGACACCGTAATCACCTGTTCACACGCACAAGCCGAGTGGGCAAGACAGTTCAATAAAAATGTTCATGTAATCCACATCGCTCTTGATTTTGCGGCATATAAAAAATTCACCAAAGACTATTCAGCAGCCTCAAACCCTGTGGTTGTCGGGTGGGTAGGCACTGGCCCCGAACATCTCTACAACCTCCAGAATCTCGCTGGTGTTTTTGAGGAGCTTCTTAAAAAGAGTCCTGCCCCATTCAAGTTTGTACTTATCGGAGCACTCAAAAGCCAAAAGGTGTACGAGGTGTTTCAAAAAATCCCTGGCCTCAAGGTTGAGTTTATTGACGCACTCGACTGGAACAACCCCGAGTCTGTGCCGCGCGAGATCCAGAAGTTTGATATAGGAGTAGTGCCGCACCGAAGCGACGGCGAGTGGAACAAAGCAAAAACGTCATTTAAAGTCCTCGAGTATATGGCGTGTGGGGTAGCAACAATAGCGAGTGCATTTGGCGAAATGCCCTACATCATTAAAGACAGTACTGAGGGATATATTGCTGACACGAAAGATGAGTGGGTAGAGAAATTACAAAAGCTTCTTTTGGACAAGGAGCTGCGTGCACAATTTGGTCACAATGGGCAGGTGAGAGTCCGGGAGGAGTATTGCTTCGACGCAATTGTCCCGCGCCTCATGGAGATTTTTAAAACTCTCGAGCGTGTGCCCAATCGATAACCTCTTTGAGCGAGTTGCGTGTGCCGGCATCAGACCAAAAACCTGTGTGGAGGTGGTGGGCGCAACGGTCGTTCTTTACGTACCAATTATTGACGTCGGTGAGCTCAAGCTCGCCGCGTGCAGATGGTTTGAGGGTCGAGATAATATCAAAGACGTTCGGTGGGTAGATATAAAACCCCGTCACCGCGTAGTTGCTTTTGGGCTCCTTTGGCTTCTCTTCAATCCCGACTAGTTTGCCGTCTTTGAATTCAGGCACACCAAAGCGTGAGGCGTCTGGTACTAGCGCCAAAAAAAGAAACGCGTGCGTGCTCCCAACACCCTCGGGCAATTTCTCGGGGAAAGTGGTGTAATCAAATATATTGTCACCAAGAACGACCGCAACAGAGTCTGACCCAACAAAGTCTTTGGCCAAGCCAAGCGCTTGTGCAATACCGCCCGCATCCTTTTGGACCCGATAGGTGAGTGTAACTCCATAGTCGGAGCCATCACCAAGAAACTCGGCGATAGAGCCGATATGGTCGCCGCCCGTCACTATCATGATGTCCGTGATACCCGCGTATTTAAGTGTCTCAAGCGGGTAGAGGATCATAGGCCTGTTCAAAATGGGCACCATGTGTTTGTTCATAGTAAATGTCGCCGGCTGAAGCCGAGTTCCCTTACCTCCCGCTAATATGAGACCTTTCATAACGTCAAGAGTTATAACAGATAACAAGAGACAAGTACACAGGTTTCTGGTATTGTCGACCCACTATGAAAGGCACCATTTTAGTCACCGGGGGAGCGGGTTTTATTGGCTCCAATTTTATCCGACATACGCTATCCAAATACCCTAAAACAAAGGTTGTTTGTATTGACCTGCTAACCTATGCGGGCAACAAAGATAATCTTAAAGGGCTTCCTAATAATCGATTGATATTTGTAAAAGGTGATATTGCTAACAAAGCACTCGTTGCGCGGCTCGTAAAAAAATATAAACCAACCTACGTAGTACATTTTGCTGCGGAGTCGCATGTGGACCGCAGTATCCACGGCGGCGCTGAGACATTTGTTCGCACCAATGTGCTCGGTACAGCCGCACTTTTGAGCGCAATTAAAAATGCGTCTTCTATTAAAAAGATTGTGCATGTCTCGACCGATGAGGTCTATGGCGCTCTGCCACTTAAGGGGGGTAAAAAGTTTACTGAGGAGTCATTACTCCTCCCAAACTCTCCTTACGCATCATCAAAAGCGGCGTCTGACCTGGTGGCGCGCTCGTTTTTTAAAACCTATAACCTTCCAGTGGTGATCACGCGTTGCTCCAACAACTACGGTCCGTATCAATATTTTGAAAAGCTCATACCGTTTTCGATCATGCGACTCATGGGGGGAAACCCAATCACTATCTATGGCGACGGCAAGTATGTCCGCGATTGGATCCATGTTGAGGACCACTCCTCAGCGCTGCTCCTTGCCTTAAAAAAAGGGATCCCCGGTGAGATATATAATATCGGTGCAGACGATGAAGTCAGCAACCTTGCTCTCGCACATCGTTTGCTCAAATATTTTAAAAAGAGTAAGTCAGCAATTACGCACGTTAAGGACCGCCCCGGCCACGACCGCCGCTACGCAATCAATGCCTCAAAAATAAGGCGTGAGCTCGGGTGGAAACCAAAACACACATTTAACAAATCATTTGAAACGACAGTAGCGTGGTATGTTGAACATATGGGCTGGATGAAAAAGGCTCTTGCACGCACAGGCAGAGCTAATACCCATCTATAATATGTCTTCTTTCACTAAAACAGCGCTTGCGTTTCCCGGTGTACTTCTCATAACTCCTGTTCTTAGGGAAGATGCGCGAGGCAACTCTCTTACTATATATAACGAAGAGGAGTTCACTGAACTTGGTATTACAACACGCTTTGTACAGGATTATGCATCATTTTCAAAAAAGGGAGTCGTTCGCGGGCTTCATTATCAAAGACCTCCGCACGCACAAGATAAGTTAATTCGCCCTGCGACAGGCAAAGTGCTCGACATAGTGGCCGTATATGACCAAACATCACCTGATTTCAGCAAATATATTTCTGTAGAGCTCGATGCAAAAAAGGGAGAAATGCTTTTTGTGCCAGGTACCTACGCACATGGTTTTTGTGTGCTGAATGATGAAGGAGCACTCGTTGAGTATAAATTAAGTGACGGATACCATCCTGAGTTGGCGGGTGGCGCTAGATGGAATGATCCCTTATTTGCGATTACCTGGCCTATGTCTGATCCTATAGTATCTGCCCAGGATGCAGCATGGCCACTCCTCACCAAGGATTAAGTATGAGTACATCGCGCGACAAAATTCTCATTACGGGGGCAGGAGGTATGTTGGGAAGTTATACCGACTTTGGCATCCAAACTACTCGCGACACACTTAATGTAGAGGACCTCGCTCAAGTGCGCGTAGTATTTGCAAAGCACAAACCTTCAGTGATTTTCCATTTTGCTGCAGCAACCAATTTAGTGGAATGCGAGAAGGACCCTCCGGGTACCTATCGTGCAAATGCTGTCGGTACCTATAATGTTGCTCTTGCCGCGCGCGAAGTAGGAGCAAAACTGGTGTATGTGTCTACTTCTGCAGTTTTCGATGGTAAAAAAGAAGCTCCGTATGTAGAGAACGATATACCGAACCCCCAGAATCATTACGGGCATTCTAAATATATGGGAGAGCTTGTCGTTCTCGGCATGTTGCCCGATGCAATTGTCGCCCGCACATGCTGGATGTTTGGTGGTGGTCCCGACAAGGATCATAAGTTTATTGCAAACATTTTAAAGCAGTTGGAAAAATCAAAAATTGACGTTATAGGTGGTAAGCGCGGCTCCCCCACCTATGGCAAGGATTTTGTTGAAACGCTTGTTGATCTTGTAGAGAAGGGGGAGCGAGGAGTATTTCATGTTGGAAATGAAGGAGCACCGACACGAGTAGATATTGCACGCGAAATTGTAAAGATCGCAGGAGCCAAAACCGAGATAGTGGAGGCAGACGCCGCAGTGTTTGAAAAACAGTATCCCGGCGCTGGCGCACGTGGCAATGAGAGTATTGCTTCAACAAAAATCACTTTGCGCCCTTGGCAGGAGGCACTTCAGGAATATATCGGTACCGAATGGAAGGGGCTGATCAAATAGTGCCACAATGAAAGAAACTCCTGACATTTCTATAGTGGTTTTAAATTGGAATACTTCAGACCTGCTTAAAGGAGCGCTTGAGTCTATTGTTTCTACCGCAGGCGATATCAACTACGAAGTCGTCGTGATCGACAATGCCTCGACTGATGGGGGATTCAAGCATGTGTCAGAGAACATTCGTCACAACCCCCGTTTTACTTTCATACAGAACGAAAAAAATCTAGGATGGGCAGCTATCAATATTATGCTTGAGCGATCGCGTACAAAATATATTGTGACGATAGACCCAGACGCACTACTCCATGCCGGCGCGCTCCAGGCTCTGTATGCTTTTATGGAGTCGCATCCTCAGGCGGGAGCGGTAACCGCCTCGCTCCTTAACCCGGACGGCTCTCCACAGCTCTATTACCGACGCATTATGACTCCGTCTATATATTTCTTCACTACGATTATCGGGAGAGTAATTGATAAATACCTGCTTGGCCTCACACGCTGGAGGCACTATCGTTACGAAAATCTTGATGTCTCCCATGTCTCTGAGGTAGAACAACCAGCGTGGCCATGTCTTATGTGGCGGCGCGAAGCACTCGGAGCATATATTGTTGACGAACGTATCCCTTTTTATTTTCTTGATGTAGAGATGAGCCGAAGCCTCTATAATCGAGGATACAAAACATATCTCGTGCCGCAGGCTACTATCACACACCTCAAGTCGACCTCCTATAATAAGAAGGAAAGCTCATGGCGCCGGAAGGAGTATAATCGCAGCCTTATGGTCTACTTTAAAAAACATTATCCGTTTTCTGCTCCGTTGGTATGGGTCGCGGCGTGGGTTGACCGGGCGCTCAGAGCTTTGTCCCGAGCTTTTCTTGGCCGAGAACCGTTGCGATGAATATGGAAGATTGTATTTATAAAACAACCTGTCGGGTGTGCGAAGGAAGCGACCTTGTTGAGGTACTTAACTTAGGTTCGACACCGCCTGCAAATGCATATCTTAGCCGCGAAGATTTGGATAAACCGGAAAAATCTTTTCCTTTAGTTTTGTATTTTTGTAAAACCTGCTCGCTTGCCCAGCTACGTCACGTGGTAAATCCAGAAATTTTGTTTAAGGGGTATCACTTTCTCACCAGCGCGAGTACGCCCTCGGTTCTACATTTTAAGGAGTACGCAGAAAAGGCGATTATCCCGCTCATAACCTCGCCAAAAGATCTGGTTATAGATATTGGAGGTAATGACGGCGTGTTGCTTAATTATATAAAGGACAAAGCCCGCGTACTCAATGTCGACCCGGCAGACAACCTTGCTTCTATTTCAGAAGAGAAGGGGGTGCCGTTTTATCCAGCATTTTTTACGTCACAGACAGCAGATGAGCTTCTAGAGAAATTTGGCAAGGCAAAAGTGGTGACCGCAAACAACGTGTTTGCGCACACAGACCCTATCCGTGACGTATTTAAGGGGGTGGCAAAACTTATTGGAGAAGACGGTACGTTTATATTTGAGGTGCATTGGGCAAAACACTTGGTAGATGAAAGCGCTTTTGACCAAATTTATCATGAGCATCTCTGCTTTTACTCGCTCCATGCGCTAAAAGTGTTAGTAGAGGCAACAGGTATGCAGATATTTGATGTAGAGATTGTCCAGGCACAAGGGCAGTCACTGCGGGTTTATGCTGCAAAGAGCCGCGCACCAAGCTCAAATGTTGAGCGCATTCTTGCTGAGGAAAAAGTAGCAGGGCTCACCGACGAAGCAACCTACCATGCGTTTGCACAGCATGTAGAAGAAAATAAGAAAAAAGTAGTCGCCTTGCTCAAAGAGCTTAAAAGCAAAGGTAAAAAGATAGTGGGGTATGGGGCACCAGCAAAGAGCAACACACTCCTTAACTATTATGGCGTCGGCAAAGAGACACTTGAGTATCTCACCGACACAACGACGCTGAAACAAGGTCTCTACAGCCCTGGGACACATATCCCGATTGTTTCTCCAGAGAAACTTTTGACCGACACTCCAGACTACATCCTACTTCTCGCATGGAACTTTAAAGACGCGATTTTAGAGAAAGAACAAGCACTTCGGGAAAGAGGAATAAAGTTTATAATTCCGGTTGGAAATGTTACTATTGTATAAGTTATTAAATAACCTCTATTTATGCACTCCATACTTAAACACCCAAGCACCGTAAGTTCTCTTGTAATAGTAGGTAGTTTTTTGATTGCTTCTGTCGCGCTTGCAAGTATCGTCGCAGGTCTTTCGACAACCGGCCTTTCAAATGACGTCGCGTATACGGAACTTACCCTTACTAAACCTTCAGGAACAGTAGCGGGAGATTTTCTTCTCGCAAACGTTTCCGTTAACGGAGGCTCGGTTGCAGGGATAACTGCCCCTTCTGGTTGGGCTCTTGTTGCACGAGTAGACAACGACACAAATATTTCTATCGCCTCATATTGGAAAACCGTAGGAGCTTCTGAACCCACATCATACACATGGACCATAAGTCCCCAAACCCGTGCTGCGGGAGGTATTACGCGCTATAGCGGCGTTGATCCAACTAATCCTATTGCTGCAGCAACAAGTTCTGTTGGGGTGGGGGCGGTTGCTAGTGCACCCTCAATTACGACTACTGATAACGGTGCTCGCATCGTCGCCCTTTTTGCAATCAATGCGGGAAAAGCAAATAACCCCCTCTTCAGTACGACGACAGGGATGACTAAACAATATGACATCAGGAACATTCCTTACGGCCCTACAGCCTCTACTCAAGACAAAGCACAGATCTCTGCCGGTGCGACTGGGGTAGCGTCCTCTTCTGTTAGTCAAGGAGAGCAGCGCAATTGGGCGGCGCAGCAAATAGCTTTGCGACCCTCAGGCGATTTACAGAATGGCCTCATCTCGTATTGGAAATTAGATGAATCAAGTGGAAACGCTTCAGATTCAAAAGGAAGCAACACGTTGACAAACAATAATTCTGCAACATTCACATTAGGAAAGATTGGCAACAGTGCGAATTTAGTTCACGACAATCAGCAATATTTCTCGATAAGTGATAATTCACAGACTGGTCTCGATATAACTGGAGACATGACGATTAATACGTGGATTAATTTGGCTGCTCCTCTTGGCGGTGTCGTTGGATTCGTCAGCAAGTGCGATAACGTGTCTAGATCCTGGTGTTCATTGTTTAGTCATAATGGATCAAGCGATGTTTTCAACTTAACTGTTAGTGCTGATGGGGGCGGAGGTTCAGATCCAGTGCCTAGTCTTGTGCTCTTTCCCTCTCCTCTATCGCCAGGTGTGTGGTATATGATTACTGTTGTCTATAACTCAGGAACAGGCTCATATAACCTGTATCGTGATGGAGTTCTACAAGGTACTGGGACAGGACTCCCGAACTCGATCTTTAATGGGACAGCAGAATTTAGAGTCGGATGGGATAATAACCCATCCCCGACAGATGGCTTCAATGGGAAAATGGATGAGGTCGGGATATGGAATCGCGCTCTCACGATCAGCGAAATCACAGCGCTCTACAACGGCGGTGCGGGACTACAATACCCATTCTAGCTAGTGTTATGACGTAGTTGTGTTACAACAATTGTTCTGACACAGTTGTAATACTCATGTCTCCGCAGAGTGAAAAAAACATCATTTTTCTTTCTACACTTAAGCAGGTGGAGATGCTTGAGGGTTTTTTGAGTGAGCATCCCCATATCCGCGAGGAGGGCTTCTTGCTTGTCCCACTTGGTCTAGAGATCGAGTATGTACTCAAAGAAAAAGGAATGCCATTTGAGTCGGGAGGAGCATACCGCACCATGGACACCTCTGTTATGACCTTGGCCGAGGATTGGACTGCCTCGGTTTTTGAGAGTGAGCGCTGGTCTTTTTTTAAGTACCGCGGCGTGTCTCTCTCACAGCTCTATTTTTTGCCGCTCCAATGGTATCTCAGCCACGTTATCTATTACACCGATATCGTGGCGAATGTGTTAGCTGCACACAAAGAAATCGCACGCCTAATTGTGTTTTCTCCATTGAGTTCTGGGCCAGCGATGGGCAGCACTCTTGTCACTCCACAGATACGAGTAATTGTTGACGCAGTCGAGTGTGTGGCTAGAGAGAATAATAAATAATTCTAAAACCCAAACTTTTTTATAGCTACAAATTTTGGTTTTTTCTATGAAGAATATCAAGCAACTACTAGCTGAAGTACTTGAAGAGCTACAGCCTGACAAAAAATACGAGAAAGAAATATTTGAAAAGCTAAATTTGATCATTAAAAGGATAAACCAAAATCAAAAAAACATAAAAGCAATTCTTGGCGGCTCTGGGGCCAAAGGCACTTGGCTTAAGGCATTTGACGCTGATATTTTCGTATTATTTAAGTACAATAAATTCAAGGATAAAAGCGACAAATTGTCTGACATTCTAGAGAAAATATTGAAGAAAAAATTCAAAAAAATAATAAGATTGCATGGCTCTAGGGATTACTTCCAGATAAATCAAAATGATTTTACATTCG
>VMFK01000027.1 GCA_007375995.1 Parcubacteria group bacterium Gr01-1014_56 | reverse complement strand
TCCAGAGCCCTTTCACACGGTGGTCTGTAGTAACATTTTTAATATCGTCTTTCATGAGTTCTCGAGTAATATCTTTGGTCATGAGCTCGAGTCGTACCTGTGTCTCTTTCGACTTCTCGGTTAAAAGTTTTTGCGCCTCTGCAAATTCCGTCGGATACGCATAGCGGAAGGCGAGGTCCTCAAGCTCTTTGCGCACCACACCCATACCGAGGCGGTGTGCGATCGCCGCATAAATCTCGAGTGTCTCAAGCGCGATGCGTTTACGCTTCTCTGGAGGGACATACTCTAAGGTCCGCATATTATGCAAGCGGTCCATGAGCTTGATGATTAAAACCCGCACGTCCTTGCCAGTTGCTACAAGCAGCTTACGCAAGCTCTCGCGATGTCGTTCGGTGCCGTGGTATTTGAGGTGTCCGAGTTTGGTGACACCCTCGATCAAAAAAAGTACTTCTTTACCAAATTCTTTTTCAATAGTTGCGGGATCCACCTTCATGTCCTCTATAGTGTCGTGTAAGAGCCCTGCGGCGATCGTTTTTGAGCCCATACCAAGCTCAGCGAGCGACTCTGCCGTGCTCGCTAGGTGGTTGAGGAACGGTTCGCCAGAAAACCGCTTGTGGTCTTTATGCGCTTCGGCAGCAAAAGCATATGCCTTCTCCACCAGCGCCTTGTCCTCGGTGCTCGCATTGCTCATCTTGCCCACTATGTCCTTAACCCCGGGCATATGAACCTAGTTTACTCCTATTTAGCTTTGCGTGCGAAGCCGCGTTTTTTCTTTTCTTCTTTAAAAATTTCTAGTGCTCTTGGGAGTTCTATTTTGTATACATCGTCAACTTTGAGCGAGCGAAAGTCTTTTTGATGCACCACATAGGGGCCAAAGCGCCCGATGTTGGCGGTGATAGGTTCGCTTGTCTCTGGGTGGTTACCCAACACACGTGGGAGCGAGAGATATTTAAGTGCTTCCTCAAGCGTCACATCCTCCGGCAATTTTTCTTTTGGCACGCTTGCTCGACGCGGTTTATTTTTTGACTTAGAGCCTTTGCCGGTCGGTGTTTCGCCCACCTGCACATAGGGGCCAAAGCGGCCACTCAGCACATAAATAGGCTCGCCGTTTTCAGGATAATTACCGAGCGGTTTTGGCGGCTCGTTTGAAATAACTTCTCCTGTCTCAGTGCGGGCGCCCATGCACTCAGGGAAGCGCGAGCAAGACATAAACTTGCCTTGGCGCGAAAGTTTAAACACCATTGATGAACCGCACACCGGACACAAGAATTCTTTTGGCGCAGGCCCGAGGTCAGTAATTTTGCCGGTCTCTTTGTCCTTCTTTTTTACTTCTTTAAGAAACGGTGTGTAAAAATCGCCGAGCGTCTTTGCGTACTCACGTTTGCCCTCGGCGATTTCGTCGAGCTCGTCCTCCATCTCCGCGGTAAAGGTGTCTGAGATGGAGGTTGGGAATTTGGCTTCAGGATATGTCGAGACGCCGTCACCCGTGTCGGTGGGGATCAGCGTGCGCCCCTCTTTGAGCACATAGCCGCGGTCGGCGAGCGTCTTCATAATACTTGCATAGGTAGAGGGTCGCCCGATGCCGCGCTTCTCGAGCTCCTTGATCAAGCCCGCTTCGGTGTAGCGGTTCGGCGGGGTTGTCTGCTTCTCCTCCATTGAAACATCTTGTACGTCGAGGTCCTCTCCCTTTGTGACTTTCGGCAACTCGACATCCTCGCCGCGAGCATCAGGGTCGGCTTTAAGCCAGCCGTCAAAGAGTACGCGCGAGCCGTTGGCAGAAAATTGTGGAATCTTCTTGTCTGCAGTTTCTGTCAAGATTTTTGTTTTAAGCAATTTTGCGTCAGCCATTTGCGAGGCGACAGTGCGGCTCCAAATAAGCTCGTACAGCTTCTTTTGCTCGGGGGTACTGCCGGCGTGCTCCTTCTCTATATGTGTAGGGCGCACCGCCTCGTGAGCCTCCTGAGCGTTTTTAGACTTTGTCGCATAGGTATGCGACTCGGCGTACTCCTTGCCGTACGTTTTTTCAGCCATGGCGAGTATTGCCGCGCGCGCAGGCGCCCCTAAGTTAACCGAGTCCGTGCGCATGTAGGTGATATGTCCTGCCTCGTAGAGCTTTTGCGCGATGCGCATGGTGTTAGAGGGGGAGAGCCCGAGCCTGGTTGAAGCCGCTTGCTGAAGGGTCGAGGTGGTAAAGGGAGCTCTTGGAGAGCGCTTCATCTCGCTTTCAGTAACATCAGCAACCGTGAGACCATCTTTTTTGACCGCAGCAATTATTTTTTCGGCCTCGTCCTTTTTGCGCGGCTCCTCGCTACAGGTAAGCACTAGTGGCTCTTTTTTAGGCGTCTTTGTGTTTGCAGTAATAACATAAAAGGTCTCAGGCACGAAGGCACGGATCTCTCGCTCTCGCTCCATTATTATGCGGAGCGCTGGTGACTGCACTCGGCCGGCAGAGAGGCCATAACGTACTTTCTTCCATATCAACCCTGAGAGGTCGTATCCTACGAGGCGGTCAAGCACACGGCGCGCCTCTTGCGCATAGCGCAAGTTCTCGTCGATCATCCTTGGGTGCGCGAGTGCCTCTTGAATAGCTTCTTTCGTGATCTCATGGAACACAATACGCTCAGGTTTTTTGAGTTTAAGTTCTTCCTTTATATGCCAAGCAATAGCCTCACCCTCGCGGTCGGGGTCGGTGGCGAGTATTACCTCGGTTGCTTTGTGTGCAAGTTTTGTGAGCTCCTCGATCACTTTTATTTTGCCTGGCACCACTTCGTAGTGGGGAACAAACCCCGCCGGAATGTCGATCGCTTTTTTATTTGACTTCGGCAAGTCACGCACGTGGCCCACAGACGCGCGCACTAAAAAATCGCCCGAGGCGTCTATTGCGCTTAGGTACTTCTCAATAGTCTTCGCCTTTGCGGGCGATTCCACAATAACTAACTTCATCTGTGTCACTCCACTAATACAACGAACGTCAAAAATTTGCAAAGTACAGTATAAAAAAATATACGCCGGTGCGAACCAAAAAATGGTTCACTCCGGCGCAATATTGATACCCTCAAGCATAACGTCGGTGACGACGATCCTGCATGGGTTGGTATGCCGCTCGTGCATGATACTCGCAGTAAGGCGACTTATCCCTTGGTGTGTGCCCACAGAAACAGAAATCTTCCGTCCCGGGGTCGCCAATCGGCCACTTGCAAGTTTTGTCGCTGAGGTGGAGAACGGTCACCTTCTCCCCATTAATCAGTACGAGAGCCTTCGGACCAGGTAGTCGACGCAAAGGAAGTTCTTCTTTGAGCCGAATTTTCTCAACGCCATTCGCTACCGCAGGCAGTGTAGATGTCTGCGGTTCTTTTTTGGGCCGCCCCGACTTTGGAGCGGCATTGGTGGGGTAGGCTTTGCGTAGTTTCTGCTGATAGACACGAGGACCCTGTCTCCCTGTCTTTTCAGCCGGAGACGGGATTTCGAGTCTATTGAGCTTGCCAAGCACCGCACTGCGACCTTTGTCTGGATAATTTTCAAACCCACCAAGACGTGCGGCAACCTCACTCGCAGAGTGCCCCTCAGCCCACAGTTTCTTAAGTAGTTCGATACGTTCGTCAGTCCAAGCCATGACTGGGCTCCTTTCTAACTATATAGATTATTTGTGCGTTCCTGACACCAATGTGTCACACACGCTCGATCTTGCCAAGTCGCTCGTTGATGAGCCCGCGGATAAGGAGCGAGGTAAGCGCGATTGAAACCTCTTGCGCGTCAAACTCTAGGCGGTCGATAATTTCGTCTTTGACCAAGGACTCAGTCAGCACTTCTAAAATTTTTGACTCGCTTTCGCTTAGGTCAGTGGGGAAAGTAGTTTGTACCGGGCTGCTTGCCAAGCCCAGCGCTTGTAAAATATCGTCGCTATTTCGAACCAATGTTGCGCCCTCGCGGATAAGGCGGTTGGCACCCGCTCCCGACTCTCGCCCCAGTTCGTGCGGCACACACAAGACCTCGCGGTTGTAGTCGAGCGCCAGCCTCGCGGTTATGAGTGTGCCGGACTTTTCTCCCGCTTCAATAATAAGTGTTGCCTTAGACATACCGGCCATAATGCGGTTGCGCTGTGCAAACGAGTGCGCCATTGCTTTAAACGGCGCTACGTTCTCAGAGAGGAGAGCACTCCCACGCGCTAAGATGCGCTGCGCGAGTACCTTGTTTGAGCTTGGGTATAAACTTTTGTCGTCGCAAGAGGAGGGGAGGACAGCGACTGTGGGGAGCCCGACATCAAGCGCGGCTTTATGTGCCTCGGTATCGATCCCGAGCGCCATGCCTGAAATGATTGCGACGGGGTAGCGCGAGAGACCAGAGATAAGCGACTGACACATCCGCCGGCCGTAGGGGGTCGTGGCGCGCGAGCCCACAACGCACAGTATTGTGTAGTCGGCTGAAGGCAACTCTCCGCGAACAAAGAGTCGGCTTGGGGCATCAGGAATCTCCTTTAAAAGCGGAGGAAATTCAGAAATGGGTAATTGTCGTATCGGAAATTGCATTGAAAGTATAGTACTCGAAGAAATAGAAAAAGAAAGAACCCGCAGTTAGACCGCGGGCTCGTTGCTTATTGTGACAGACGTTAGTCCGGATTATGTCCCCACACTCGATACAAAGTACGCTTCTGAGTGAAGTATGCTTCAAACCAGTAATAGGCCATAAAAGCCTCGTCCCAAGTAATGGTGATATGAGTTTCGTTTGTTCTTGTTTTGTCGAAGAGCTTCACTTCGTCAGGCATGAGTACTGCCGGAGGCGTTTTGCTGATGAAGGGGCGGTACATATTTGCACAATTGTGAAAATTTGCGACAGAATCATCGAGGTCACAAATTTCCCAAACCGCGATTTTCGACATACCGCCGACACCACCTAACTTGCCTTTCTCAAACACTGGTAGGACGGGATAGGGTGACTTCTCAATCAACCCGCGGAAGATCTCAACGTTCTGTTTGTTGAAACAGACAAGGGATGTGCCTTTGTCGGACCACGGGAATTTGATTCCATCCGCACCGTAAAGATCTGTGCCAATGAGCCCGTATATATTATCGTCCTCACGAAGCGCCCAACGCCGAAGAAAATTCTGAATTTTTTCCGCGCCGACGTAAGTGAATTTAGCTCTGCCGTCCGAGCGAGGGCTAGACACTGTCAAGACAGGAGGAGGAACAGGTCCTTCAGAGCCATCATAAACTTTGAAAGGGACGTCAAACTGACTCAACAGAGATGCCATTTTCAGGCTCGTTTTATCGGTACCCATCGCCAAAGAAAAATTAAGGCCAGTCGGGGTGGTAATCAATGGAACATTCATCGCCTTACTCCATGTTAAAGTTCATTTTCTTGCGGAACGATAGCATGGAACTCCTTTCCTGCCCAGAGAATGTATTGTATGCTTTTCTTATGCTCGATATTACCTTTATCCGCGAAAATCTAGAGCTTATTAAAGCGGGTGCAAAAAAGAAGCATATTACGGTAGACCTCGACAAACTCATCGAGGTGGATGAAAAGCGTCGTACTCTTATGACGCAGAGTGAAATGATGCGTGCCGAACAGAACGCGGTGTCAGATAAAGTAGTGCAAATTACCGATGCCGCAGAAAAGTCTCGAGTCATAGACGAGATGCGTGCACTTAAAGAAAAACTCCAGACAAAAGAAAAAGAATTAGAGGAAATAAGTAAAGAGTGGCAGCTCCTCATGGTGCAAGTACCAAACATCCCAGACCCATCTGTCCCTGAAGGCGACTCAGATGCTGACAACAAAGAAGTGCGTGTATGGGGAGACAAACCCAATTTTACTTTTACACCAAAGAGTCATGTTGAGTTAATGCAAAACCTCGACATTGCGGACTTTGAACGCGGGACCAAGACTGCTGGCTTCCGGGGGTACTTTCTCAAAGGTGACGGGGCGCTGCTTAACTACGCCGTGTGGAATTTTGTAATGGATCATTTTGTAAAGAAGGGTGGGTTTATGCCGATGCTGGTACCGAGCCTCGTTAAGCGCACTGCATTTTTAGGCACTGGCTATTTACCGCAAGGTGAGGAGGATTTATATAAAACACAAGACGGTGATTTTTTAGCGGGGACAGGCGAGGTCGCAACGATGGCATATCATATGAACGAGACGATTCCCCAAGCATCACTGCCGCTGAAATTTATCTCATTCTCGCCATGTTTTAGACGCGAGGCGGGGAGTCACGGCAAAGATACCAAGGGCATTATGCGCGTGCATGAGTTTTTTAAATTTGAGCAGGTGGTGTTGTGCGAAGGCACGCACGAGGAGTCTGTGCGTCTCCACGAAGAGCTAACAAAAAATGCCGAAGAGCTCCTCCAAATACTTGAGATACCCTACCATGTCGTACTTAACTGCGGGGGGGATTTAGGCTTGGGCCAGGTAAAAAAATATGATATCGAATCATGGGTGCCCTCCGAGGGGAAATACCGCGAGACACACTCCTCCTCCTACTTCCATGACTTTCAAACTCGTCGACTCAATATTAAGTACAAAGATGAGAGCGGCAAGATGCACTATGCACACTCGCTCAACAACACCGCGCTTGCGACCCCGCGTATTTTGATTTCACTAATAGAAAATAACCAAGAGGAAGACGGCTCGATCAGAATTCCAAAAGCGCTCCAGCCTTATTTTGGCAAGGACAAAATAGACGCGTCTCCGAAGGGAGGAGGAAAGTAATATGGCTTCTCGGGCGCTGCCGGTATCAAAGTTAAAAGCACGCCGTCGCAGACGGCTGATAAGCATAATAGTTGCTCTTTGCGTACTCGTGGTTGTGCTGCTTGGTGGTGTCGTCGGGCTTTCTTGGCTCCCCGCTATCCGCGTGCACACCGTTGATATTGTAGGAGCCTCTTCGGTCAAAGACTCCGTGCTTGAAGAAATGGTAGGGGACGATCTCCGGGGCACCTACTTTGGGGTGTTGGCGCGGGATACTATTTTTTTCTATCCCCAGAGCTCCATTGAAGAAAAATTACTCGCGGGCTTCCCGGCGTTTAGCAGCGTAGAGATTCGTCGCTCTGGTTTACAAAGCCTTGTCGTTACAATTACTGAACGCTCCACCACTGCGTTTTGGTGCGGGGAATCCGCCGCCTCTCCCTCAGCCTGTTTTCTACTCGACGGGAGTGGCGTGGCCTACGCACCTGCGGCAAACTTTTCAGGCCAGGTCTATGTCAATTATTATGGCCCGCTCAGTGGCACAAATGTAAAGCAGTTCAGTACCCCCGAGCAGTTTAGAGCGATCTCTGCGCTCGTTGTGGCATTACAAAAAACCGCAGGAGAAGCTCCCTTGCAAGTGGAGGTCGATGACACGGATGTGCAAGTGACTTTTAAAAGCGGTTTTAAAATTATCTACCGGATTTTGGACAACAGTGCCGATGTGCTCGAAAGATTCTCGCTTGCTATAAAGGCCGAGCCGTTTACCAAACATGCACTTTCTGATTTTGAGTATCTCGATTTGCGGTTTGGCGACAAACTGTACTATAAACTCAAAGTTCAACCTTGATATGAAAAATTTTTGGGCTGATTTGCCGAAGCCGTTTTTCGTGCTGGCGCCACTAGCAAACGTCACTGACGCGGCATTTCGCCGTGTCATCGCAAAATATTCTAAACCAACAGGGCCGGCGGTCATGTATACCGAATTTGTTTCTGCAGATGGCTTGTGTCTTGCAGGGGAAGAGGGGAAGCAGAAACTCATGCGCGACCTACTGTTTAGTGAGGCAGAGCGGCCGATTGTTGCGCAATTTTTTACATCGATTCCGGAGCATATGGAAAAGGTGGCAGCGCTCGCACAGAGCTTAGGGTTTGACGGGGTCGACATCAACATGGGCTGCCCAGACAAAAGTATCGAGAAGCAAGGCGCTGGAGCTAAGCTTATACTTACTCCCGCATTAGCTCAGGAACTTATTATTGCGGCAAAACGAGGAGCACCAAACCTTCCTATTTCTGTTAAGACCCGGCTCGGCTACAACAAAGATATTTTAGAGGAGTGGTTACCTGCGCTGCTTCTAGCTGAGCCTGCTGCAATAGCTCTCCATGCGCGTACGCGCAAAGAGATGTCCAAGGTTGATGCACATTGGGATCGTGTTGAGAGAGCGGTTGAAATCAGGAATGAGATGAAAAGTAAAACACTTATCATCGGCAATGGCGACATAAAAGATTTAGATGAGGCAAAAAAGAAAGCAGAAGAGTCAGGCGCAGATGGTGTGATGCTTGGTCGTGCGATTTTTGGTAAACCATGGTTATTCTCGTATTCTGCAGAATATGAGAATGTTTCTACTCGGCTCAAAATTTTACTTGAGCACACAAAGCTGTTTGAAGAGCTGCTTGGAGACATAAAAAGTTTCGCGATTATGAAAAAGCATTTTAAAGCGTATGCAGAAGGCTTCGACGGAGCTAAGGAGTTACGTGTGCAGTTGATGGAAACGAACAGCGCAATGGAAGTGGAGGAGGTGATAGGGCGCTTTCTAAAAGGTATACTCTAGCCATGGCTAAAGATGCTCACGCGCCCCAGGCGCTCTACCGCAAGTACCGCCCGCAGTCATTTGCGGAAATTCGTGGTGACAAGCAAGTGGTAGAAGTACTTGAAGCGGCAGTGAAGCAAGACAAAATCGCCCACGCTTATTTATTTGCCGGGGGGAGAGGAACTGGAAAAACATCGATGGCACGGATTTTAGCGCGCGCACTCAAAACGAACGAGCAAGATATATATGAGATGGACGCTGCGAGCAACCGCGGCATCGACGAAGTGCGCGAACTTCGCGAAGGAGTTTCTACGTTGCCCTTTGATTCTAAATATAAATTTTACATAATCGACGAGGCGCACGCGCTTACGAAAGACGCATGGGGAGCGCTTCTTAAAACGTTGGAAGAGCCACCCGCGCACGTGGTTTTTGTGCTTGCAACAACAGAGCTCGACCGTGTACCGGAGACTATTACGTCCCGCTGTCAGGTATTTCAATTTAAAAAACCTTCGCATGAGGTGCTCAAAAAACTCGCGCTTGATGTTACAAAAAAAGAGGGTGCAAACCTAGAGCCCGCTGGGGCGGAGCTTATCGCGCTCATGGGGGAGGGCTCCTTCCGTGACACTTTAGGAATACTCCAGAAAGTATTGACGGTCTCTCATGACTCAAAACTCACACAAGAAGAGATTGCAAAAGTGGTGGGAGCACCCTCCTCAAAAATAGTGAACGAGTTTTTAAGTGCGCTTGCTGAACAAAAAATTGATACTGCGCTTGCGACGCTCCACAAAGCGCAAGAGGCTGGGGTTGAGCCGTATACCTTTTTGCTCCTTGTGGTGGTTAAGGTGCGCGGCGTACTCCTCATGCGTTATGCGCCAAAGCTTATGCAGGAACTCGGGCAACAATTTAGCGAAGACGATGTAGCGTTTCTTAAAAAACTTTCGACCAAAGAAGGCGCGGCCATTAACTCCGCAACACTCGCAGAGCTCATCTCAGCACTTATTGAAATGAATCGCGCACCTATCCCAGCTATCCCGCTTGAGCTCGCGCTGTATCGCTTGTTTGAGAATAAATAGTAATTTGTTATTGGGCTGATAAGTATTTTTATCCATACACATAGTCTCTTTTTATATTCGAAC